>CALRNP020000038.1:0-28393 GCA_943369575.1 Azorhizobium sp. AG788
GGGGGGGCGTGGCAAGGGTGGCGCTTGGCGGGGCAGCCCTATCTGACGTTGCGGCATTCGCCGGCGCGCCCGATCACCTCCGTCCGCGACCCAGCCGTGCGCCCGCAACGGTTGACCCGTGCGCCTGTTTCTGTCCTAGTCCGCCCGCGTTGGGATCAGCATTTTCGGACATGAGCACAGACCGTTATAACGCGCGTGACGCGGAACCCCGTTGGCAGGCCGCCTGGAGCGAGCGCGGCATCTTCCGCACCCGCAACGACGACCCGCGCCCGAAATTCTTCGTGATGGAGATGTTCCCCTATCCGTCGGGGCGCATCCACATCGGCCACGGCCGCAACTATGTGATGGGCGACGTGCTCGCGCGCTACAAGCGCATGAAGGGCTTCAACGTCCTCCATCCCATGGGCTGGGATTCGTTCGGCCTGCCGGCGGAGAATGCCGCCATCGAGCGCGGCATCCATCCCAAGAGCTGGACCTACGAGAACATCGCCTCCATGAAGGAGCAGTTGCAGCTGCTCGGCCTCTCGCTGGACTGGAACCGCGAGATCGCCACCTGCGACCCCTCCTATTATGTCGAGCAGCAGCGCATCTTCCTGGATTTCCTCGAGAATGATCTCGCCTACCGCAAGGAGAGCGAGGTCAATTGGGATCCGGTCGACAATACCGTGCTCGCCAATGAGCAGGTGATCGAGGGGCGCGGCTGGCGCTCGGGGGCCATCGTCGAGCGGCGCAAGCTGTCGCAATGGTTCTTCCGCATCACCGCTTTCGCCCAGGAATTGCTGGACGCGCTCGACACTTTGGACCGCTGGCCGGACAAGGTGCGCCTGATGCAGCGCAACTGGATCGGCCGCTCCGAAGGCCTGGAAGTGCTGTTCGAGCTGTCCAAGGCCTCGGTGGCCGCGGCCGGCACGGCGGCGGTGAAGGTCTATACCACCCGCCCCGACACGCTGTTCGGCGCCTCGTTTCTGGCGCTGTCGCCGGATCATCCGCTGACCCAGCACCTCGCCGCGACCCGCCCCGAGCTGGCCGCGTTCGTGGCCGACTGCAAGACCGGCGGCACCTCGGCGGAAGCCATCGAGACCCAGGAAAAGAAGGGTTTCGACACCGGCCTCACCGTGGTCCATCCGCTGGACGCGGACCTGACCGTGCCGGTCTATGTGGCCAATTTCGTGCTGATGGACTACGGCACCGGCGCCATCTTCGGCTGCCCGGCCCATGACCAGCGCGACCTGGACTTCGCCCGCAAGTATGGCCTCACGGTCACCCCGGTGGTGCTGCCGCCGGAGGCCGATCCGGCCACCTTCGCGGTGGAAGAGATCGCCTATGACGGCGAGGGCACGCTGTTCAATTCTCGCTTCCTGGATGGCCTCACCATCGAGGCGGCCAAGGAGGCGGTGGCCCGCCGCCTGGAGCGCTTCCGGGTGGGCGAGGAGCCGCAGGGCACGCGCAAGGTCAATTTCCGCCTGCGCGACTGGGGCATCTCGCGCCAGCGCTATTGGGGTTGCCCGATCCCGATCATCCATTGCGAGAGCTGCGGCCCGGTGCCGGTGCCGCGCGACCAGTTGCCGGTGACGCTGCCGGACGACGTCACCTTCGACCGTCCCGGCAATCCGCTCGACCGCGCCAAGGCGTGGCGCGATGTGCCGTGCCCGAAGTGCGGCGCTCCGGCCAAGCGCGAAACCGACACCATGGACACCTTCGTGGATTCGTCCTGGTATTTCCTACGCTACGCCAGCGACGACGTGAACACCCCGCTGGACAAGGCGGCGGTGAAGCACTGGCTGCCGGTGGACCAGTATATCGGCGGCATCGAGCATGCGATCCTGCATCTGCTCTATTCGCGCTTCTTCACCCGCGCGCTCAATGCCTGCGGCCGGGTGGACGTGACCGAGCCGTTCGCCGGCCTCTTCACCCAGGGCATGATCGTCCACGAGACCTATAAGGATCCGGACGGCCGCTGGCTGTTCCCCGAGGAGATCAAGCTCACCGGCCCCGGCACCGCCGTGATGGTGGAGGGCGGCGCGCCGGTCACCGTGGGTGCCCCGGAGAAGATGTCCAAGTCCAAGCGCAACGTGGTGGCCCCGGAAGTGGTGGCCGACACCTATGGCGTGGACACCGCCCGCTGGTTCATGCTGGCGGACACCCCGCCCGAGCGCGACAGCGAGTGGACCCAGTCCGGCATCGAGGGCGCTTGGCGCTTCGTGCAGCGGGTGTGGCGGCAGGTGAACGAGGCCATCGAATTGGGCGCGTCTGCCGATGCGCCTAAGCCCGAGAGCTTCGGTCCCGAGGCGACCGCCTTGCGGCGGGCCGCCCATGGCCTCGCCCATCAGGTGGCGGACGATGTGGAGCGCCTGCGCTTCAACGTCGCTGTGGCCCATGTGCATGAATTCGCCAACGCCTTCGGCCAGGCCATCGCCGCCGCCCGCGGCGCCGGCACCGTGCCTGCGGATCTGGCCTTCGCCTTGCGCGAGGCGGCCGAGATGCTGGTGCAGGTGGTCGGCCCCATGACGCCGCATCTGGCGGAAGAATGCTGGGCGACGCTGGGTCACGACACGCTGCTGGCCGAGGCGGCATGGCCGCAGGTGGACGAGGCGCTGCTGGTGGACGACACCATCACGCTGCCGATCCAGGTCAACGGCAAGCGGCGCGGCGACATCACCGTGCCGCGCGAGGCCACCGCGGCCGAGGTGGAAGCGGCGGTGCTGGCGCTCGACACCGTGCGCAAGGCCCTCGACGGCAAGCCGCCCAAGCGTATCATCGTCGTGCCACAGAGGATCGTGAATGTCGTCGCCTGACGCCCCCGCGCCCATCGCCGCCCGACGGACCCGCCGTTCGCTCGCCATTCGCCTCGCCCGCCTCGCCGTCATCGGCGTGCTGGCCGGCGGTCTGGCGGGCTGCTTCCAGCCCATGTATGCGGACAATGCCACCGTGGGCGGCAAGCCGCTGCTGGAGAAGCTGCGCTCCATCGAGATCGTCAAGATCGACGGCCGGCTGGGCAACGAACTGCGCAACGACCTGATCTTCGAATTCACCGGCGGCTCCGGCAATCCGGTGGGCGCGCCCTATCAATTGTTCATCTCGGTGGGCGCCAGCGCGGCGTCCTCGATCGTGGATACTGCTTCGGGCCTGCCGGAGAACAAGATCATCCACGTTTCGGTGAGCTGGCAGCTGATGCGCGTGGGTGATCCGAGCAAGAAGCCGGTCGCCACCGGCAAGGCCTCGGGCACCGCCTCCATCGACGTCAGCGACCAGCGCTTCGCCAATTACCGCGCCGCCCGCGATGCGGAAGCCCGCGCGGCCCGGGTGGTGGTGGAGCAGATGCAGGCGCAGTTGATCGATTTCTTCGTCAACCCGCCGCCGCCGGCCGCCCCGGCGGCAGCGACACCGCCCGCCAAGCCGGCCGGCACAAAGCCCTCCGGCACCTGACCGCATGGTCGCGGTGCGCGCCGGGGATGCGGATGCGGCCCTGGCCCGCCGCGACCCCAAGCATGCGGTGGTCCTGATCTTCGGGCCGGACCTGGGCCTGGTGCGCGAGCGCGCCGGGGCGCTGGTGAAGCGCGTGGTCCCCGATCTCACCAATCCGTTCGCGGTGATCCGCCTGGAGGGCGACGAGCTTTCCAGCGATCCGCGCCGCCTGATGGACGAGACCCGCACCGTCGGCCTGTTCGGCGGCGAGCGGGTGGTGTGGATCCGTGCCGGCTCGCGCAACATCGTGCCGGCGCTGGAGCCGGTGCTGGCGGAGCCGTGCGAGACCCTGGTGGTGGTGGAGGCGGGCGACCTCAAGAAAGGCGCGCCGCTGCGCAGCCTGTGCGAGAACTCGCCCCGTGCCCTGGCCATTCCCTGCTATGCGGACGGCGACCGCGATCTCGCCCGGCTGGTGGACACCATGCTGGGAGAGGCAGGCCTGACCATCGAGCGCGACGCCCGTGAACTTTTGGTCTCGCTCATCGGCGGTGACCGCCTGGCGTCGCGCGGCGAGATCGCCAAGCTGGCGCTCTATGCCCAGGGGCAGGGCAAGGTCACGCTGGAGGATGTGCGCGTCATCGTCGGCGATGCCTCGGCGCTCGCCCTCGACGACGTGGTGGATGCGGCGCTGGCGGGCAATGCCACTGAAGCTACCGCCGCTCTGGCCAAGGCGTGGGGCGCCACCACCCGTCCCGACGCGGTGCTGGGCGCGCTGCTGCGCGGGCTCATGAGCATCCACCAGATGGCGCTGGCGGTGGCGGGCGGTTCCACCATCGAGCGGGTGATCGACCAGGCCCGGCCCATGGTGCATTTCTCCCGCAAGCCGAAGGTGGAGCGGGCCCTGCGCGGCCTCACCCCGGAGCGCTGCATCAAGGCCATCCTGGTGGTGGACGAAGCCATCCTCGCTGCCCGCCGCAATGCCGCGCTGGGCGAGGCGGTGGCCGAGCGCGCGGTGCTCCAGGTGGCGGCTGGGCGGCGGTAGGGCGCCCGACCTCAGGGCCGTTCAGCCCCGGCGGACCTCATCGCGCCGGGCCGCGAACGTGGCCTCGACCTCGTCATTGGAGCGGCCCTCGCCGATGCGGACCGACTCGCGTGCCGCCGCCACCTTGCGGCTGAGGAAGTCGTCATAGGCCCGCGCGTCGCGCTGCCGCTTGATGTAATCCCGCATCAGTTCGCGTGCGACCTGGGAAGCCGGACGATCCTCCGCCTCCGCTTCCGCGATGAAGGCGTCGCGCAGCTCGGGTTCGAGCTTCATTGTGAAAACGGCAGCTTTCGTCATGAAGGATCCCCGTTGCGATACTGAAAAGGTATATACATTATCAGTACCTCTACAAGCAAGCGGGGGGGCGCGCGTGAGGGTGATCTGGACGCCAGCAGCGGAGCAGGACCGCGCAGACATCTGGAATTACATCGCCGCCGACAGTCCCTCGGCGGCAGCGCGGATGGACAGGCTTTTCAGCGACGCAGCCGCAACATTGGCTGAGTTGCCGCTGCGTGGGCACGCGGGGAAGATCTCAGGCACCAGGGAATTGCTCCCACACGATAGCTATCGCCTAGTCTATCAGGTGGAGGATGCGGCAGTCTGGGTGCTGGCCCTGGTGCATGCGGCCCGCCAATGGCCGCCGAGTGCACTGACGCATTCACTTCGTTGATGCTATAGCGCACTCGCCTTTTGTTTATGCATCGATTTTTTCAAACTCGGCTGTCGCCTCCGTTTGGATCGATGCACTAGAGCATTTTCGATCGAAGTGGACCCCGGTTCGCGTGAAGAAAATGCGTAGGGACAATAACATAGAGCGTTTCAGTGTTTCCGTGAAACGCTGAAACGCTGAAACGCTCTAGCGGCAGCTAAGCCGTCCCCTTCGCCTTCGCCAGTTCGCGGAAATGTCCGCGGGCCTGGAGCCACAACAGCAGCGCCAGGCCGGGCAGGCCGGCGATGACGGTGATGACGAAGAACCACGCCCAGCCGGTGACGTCATAGATATAGCCGCCGCCCGAGGCGAGCACGGTCCGGCCCACGGCGGTCAAGGCGGTGAGCAAAGCGTACTGGGTCGCGGTATGGGCCCGCACCCCGCACAAAGACGAGAGATAGGCGACGAAGATGACCGTGCCGATGGCGCCGGTGAAATTCTCCACCACCATGGCGAAGGTGAGGAAGGCGACGTCGGGGCCGATCAGCGCCTGGGCCGCGAAGGCGAGGTTGGAGATCATCTGGAGGATGCCGCCGATCCACAGGCACCACACCAATGAGCGGCCGCGCGCCAGCATGCCGCCGGCAAAGCCGCCGGCCAGCGCCGCCAGCAGGCCCACGCCCTTCACGATGGCCGCATAGGTGGCCTTGTCGAAGCCGATGGAGATGACGAAGGAGGCGGTGAGCCCGCCCGCCAGCGCATCGGAAAATTTGTACAGGGTGACGAACAGCAGCACGGCGATGGCGTCGCGCCGGGTGAGGAATTCGGCGAAGGCGCCGAAGGCGGTCACCGCCACCCGCTTGAGGGCGGCGATCGCTCCGCCCTCGTGCGCCACGCGGGGCGCCCCGTCGGGCTCGCGGGCGATCAGGGTGGCGAAGATGCCCAGCATCATGCCGGCAGCGGCCACCCCATAGCCCCAGACCCACACCCGGTCATGGGGCAGGCCCTTCAGCTCGAACCACGCCACCAAGGCAATGATGCCGGCGCCCGACACCAGCATGCCGATGCGATAGGCGGCCACATAGCCGGCCATGCCGGCGGCCTGCTCGGAGGTGTCGAGCTTCTCCACCCGATAGGCATCCACCACGATGTCCTGGGTGGCGGAGAGGAAGGCCACGGCGACCGCGCCGATGATGAGCCCCAGGGAGGCGACGGACTTGGTGCCGTCCGCCGAGGTGGTAAAGCCGAGGTCTTGGAAGCCGAGGAACAGGATGGCGGCGGCCAGTGCCATCTGGGTGGCCAGCAGCCAGCCGCGCCGGCGGCCGAGCCAGCGCGAGAGCAGGGGCACGTCCAGCGCATCCACCAGCGGCGCCCAAAGGAATTTCAGGGTGTAGGGCAGGCCCACCAGATGGAATAGGCCGATGGTGGCGATGTCCACCTTGCGCTCGGTCATCCACACCGCCAGCGTGGTGCCGGTGAGCGCCAGTGGCAGGCCGGAGGAAAAGCCCAAGAGGATCACCACCAGCACGCTGGGGTGCAGATAGACCTTCAAAGCGTCGAGGGCCGAGGTCTTGGTCGAGGGGGACCCAAGAGTATCTTCGCTCATGCCCTTGGGCGCCTCATTCATCATGTCCGCCCCGGCCTGGGCCGCCCGATCCACCGGGACAGGGCCATCCGGGCAGGACCATGGCGCGGATTGCTTTACATACCGTCACCCACGCCGGCGGGTGCGAAAGCGGCAAAGGCGGTCCGGTCCGGACCCGCGCGCCGCCTCAGGCTTGATTGTGGCTCCACAGGCCGGCTTCCACCTTGGACACGGCGATCACCGCCTGGGTGCGGCTCTCCACCCCGAGCTTCTGCAGGATGGCGGAGACATGGGCCTTCACCGTGGCCTCCGACACGCTCAGCTCATAGGCGATCTGCTTGTTGAGACGGCCTTCCGCCAGCATCATCAGCACCCGTACCTGTTGCGGGGTGAGCGTGGACAGGCGGGAGATGATGGCGTCGGTCTCGCTGTCCTGGCGGGCGGCCATGTCGATGTCGGAGGGCGCGCAGGTGCCGCCCGCCAGCACCAAAGCCACCGCGTCGCGCATGGCGGCGGTGGCCATGGTCTTGGGAATATAGCCGGAGGCGCCCAGATCCAGGCAGCGGCGGATCACGGCGGGTTCGTCATTGCCCGAGACCACCACCACCGGCACGCCGGCATATTGGGCGCGCAGATAGATCAGGCCGGAGAAGCCGCGGGCGCCGGGCATGGTGAGATCCAGCAGGATCAGGTCGAACTCGGCCTCGCGCTCCAGCAGCGCGTGCAGGTCGTCGAACGTGCCCACCTCGGCGATTTCGGCGGCAGGAAACTGCCCGAGCACCGCCTCGCGCAAGGCGCCGCGAAAAAGCGGGTGGTCGTCGGCGATGACCAGCCGGAACGCGGTGTCCGCATCAGCCAAAAGGTGTCTCCCGGTTCCCCCGCCCGAACGGGTGTTTCCTTGAAGTGGAAACCGTCGAATCGCTTGCCCGATCATCGGCGGACGGCGGTCGAGAGGCAAGCGCCGCACGGAACGGTGAAGCGGCCGGCTCCGCACGCCGCTGTTGCGGCGGGCCACGCCTGGCGCCATGGGGGCGGCCTAGGGGATGACCTGATGGTCAAGCGCATGCCCGCAACGGCTGTTGAGTTGCCGCTTTGCGGGCTGACGGGTCAATCTCGAGGCACCTCGGGTGCAAATTGCCTCCGGATCGGTGGAGTTTCGATTCCAAAACGACGGCCAAGCTCAGTTGGACCATAGCCGGAGGTGGTGGTGTCCATGTTGAGGCCTGCAACGTCCGGTCTGTGATGTGCGCCTTTGAGTTGTGAAGATTGGCCGTGCATCCTGTTTTTCTGATGCCGGTTGAGGTCCAGGCTGCCTTTGACGCTGGGCTGAAGCAAAGTTTGCGGCGGTTACGCATCTGCAAGCTCCGGGCAATGCTGGGCCTGAAAGCGGGTCCGAATTATTGTATACATAGCCTCAAATGCATCTGGATCTGCCGGCGGCCCGTAGACAGGTGCTGTGGGCGGTTCGGGTTCAAGCGACGTCAACGCGGGTTGCCAAGCAATGGTTCGCGAAACGGATGTAGTTCCGGTAGCGCGCTCGCTCCATCTGCTTATGGCTACGCGAACAAAGTCTGGTTTCTTGGTGCCCCGCCTTCCGGGTCGGATGAATGGGAGACCGAGTGTGCCTGCATATTTATGCGTGCAGGGATAAACGGCTCCAAAACGGAGCTTCATCGGATTGAGTTCTTTCCGATCTTAAGCTTCGCGCAAGCTTCGACATCGCTCCGGCGGTAGTTCTGATGTAATCTGTAAGTGAAAGTCGGTCGCCGATCTGCAATGGCGGCTCGCAAACGAGGGGAGAGGATACTATGTTCGGGTTCGGGGTCAATAAGGAAGCCAATTATACACTCAACGCCCTTGAGAAAGCGTTGGCTGTCATCGAGTTCACCCCGAAGGGCGAGATCCTGCGGGCGAACGAGAACTTCCTGAAGGTGATCGGCTACACCGCCGCCGAACTGAAGGGCAAGCACCACAGCCTGTTCGTCGATGCCGCCTATCGCGACACGCCCGCCTATGCGGCGTTCTGGAAGAACCTTGGGCAGGGCCACTTCGAT
Organism: Azorhizobium sp. AG788; assembly: GCA_943369575.1. Taxonomy (GTDB): domain Bacteria; phylum Pseudomonadota; class Alphaproteobacteria; order Rhizobiales; family Xanthobacteraceae; genus Azorhizobium. Next base: position 8,736 of record CALRNP020000038.1, read on the forward strand.
AGCGGCGAGTACAAGCGCATCGGCAAGGGCGGGGTCGATGTCTGGCTTCAGGCCACCTACAATCCGGTTGCGGACGGCAGCGGCAAGGTGCTGAAGGTGGTGAAGTTCGCCGCCGACATCACCGCATCCAAGATGCGCAATGCTGATTTCGAAGGCCAGATCGCGGCCATCGGCAAGTCGCAGGCGGTGATCCACTTCAGCATGGATGGCACCATCCTGGAGGCCAATGCCAATTTCCTCGATGCGCTCGGCTATCGGCTGGACGAGATCAAGGGCAAGCATCACTCCATGTTCGTGTCGCCGCAGGACAGGGCGGGGCCGGACTATGCCCGCTTCTGGGAGGCGCTCAACCGCGGCGAATATCAGGCCGCCGAATATATGCGCATCGGCAAGGGTGGGCGTCAGGTCTACATTCAGGCCAGCTACAACCCGATCCTGGATGCCTCCGGCCGGCCGTTCAAGGTGGTGAAGTTCGCCACCGACATCACCGCCGCGGTGACCGAGCGCCAGCGTCGCGCCACCATCCAGAAAGAGATCGACGGCGATCTCCAGCAGATTTCCGGGCAATTGTCCGAGACCAACCTCCAGGCGGCCTCCGCCGCCGCCGCCACCAACCAGACCGCCTCCAACGTGCAGTCTGTGGCCGCCGGCGCCGAGGAATTGTTCGCCTCGGTGGCGGAGATCAGCCGGCAGGTGAAGCAGTCGTCCGATCTCGCCCATTCCGCCGTGACCGAGGGCGCCCGCACCCATGAGATCGTGCAGAGCCTGACCGGGGCGGCGCAGAAGATCGGCGCCGTGGTCGAACTCATCAACAACATCGCCGGCCAGACCAATCTGCTGGCGCTGAACGCCACCATCGAGGCGGCCCGCGCCGGCGAGGCCGGGCGCGGCTTCTCGGTGGTCGCCTCCGAAGTGAAGAGCCTCGCCGGCCAGACCTCCAAGGCCACCAGCGAGATCGCTGCCCAGATCGAGTCCGTTCAGCAGGCGACCCGCGAGGCGGTGGATGCCATCTCGTCCATCACCGGCATCATCTCGGAACTGAGCAACATCTCCTCCATCATCGCCGCGGCGGTGGAAGAGCAGACGGCGGTGACCCGCGAGGTGTCCTCCAACATGCAGGTGGCCGCCCAGGGCGTCGAGACGGTGAAGCAGAACATGGGCTCCATCGCCTCGGCCACCGAGCAGGTGGAAGCCTCCACCCGCCGCGTGCGCACCGCCTCCGCCGCCATCGCCTGATCCGCACCGCTCTGCTGACGGTCCGTTCCGGGCCGTCACAACCTGATACCGTTTAATGCACGCTAGGGTAAGCCTCGTGCAAGGCCTCCCGCTTATGGCAGGGAGGCCTGCGGTTCATAGTCGAGATCAAGATCATGCTGGGATTTGGGAGCGACAACGACGGCAAGCTGAAGCTGGCCGCCCTGGACAAGGCTCTGGCGGTGATCGAGTTTTCACCCACGGGCGAGATCCTGTCCGCCAATGCCAACTTCCTCAAGGTGGTCGGCTATGAGCTGCGCGAGATCCGCGGCCGGCACCACAGCCTGTTCATGGCGCCCGGCGACCGCGAGAGTGCCGACTATCGCGACTTCTGGCGGCGCCTCGGTGCCGGCGAATTCCAGGCCGGCGAGTATCGCCGCCTGGCCAAGGGTGACGTCGAGGTCTGGCTGCAGGCCACTTATAACCCGCTGCTCGGCCCGTCCGGCAAGGTGCTGAAGGTGGTGAAGTTCGCCTCCGACATCACGGCCGAGAAGCTGCGCAACGCCGAATTCCAGGGCCAGGTGGCGGCCATATCCAAGTCCCAGGCGGTGATCCATTTCGATCTCGACGGCACGGTGCTGGAGGCCAATGACAATTTCCTCAATGCGCTGGGCTATGGGCGCGAGGAGATCATCGGCAAGCATCACAGCATGTTCGTGCTGCCGGGCGAAAAGGACGGGCCGGAATACCGGCAGTTCTGGGCAGCGCTGCGGGCCGGCAAATTCCAGCGCGCGGAATATCAGCGCGTGGGCAAGGGCGGCCGGCCGGTGTGGATCCAGGCCACCTACAATCCCATTTTCGATCCCGCCGGGCGGCCGTTCAAGGTGGTGAAGTTCGCCACCGACATCACCGCCACCGTCACCGAGCGCCTGGCCCGCGCCACGGTGCAGAAGGAAATCGACAGCGAACTGTCCCTGATCGCCACCGAGATGGCCGAGACCAACCAGCGGGCCGCCGCCGCCTCCGCCGCCACCAATGAGACCGCCTCCAACGTCAAGCAGGTGGCGGCCGGAGCGGAGGAACTGGCCACGTCGGTGGAGGAGATCAGCCGTCAGGTGCGCCAGTCCAATGATCTGTCCGCCGCGGCAGTGGCGCAGGGCAACCGCACCAATCAGATCGTCGGCAGCCTCAGCGGCGCGGCGGAAAAGATCGGCCATGTGGTGGAACTGATCAATTCCATCGCCGCCCAGACCAATCTGCTGGCGCTCAACGCCACCATCGAGGCGGCGCGGGCGGGCGAGGCGGGGCGCGGCTTCGAGGTGGTGGCCACCGAGGTCAAGAATCTGGCCGGCCAGACCTCCAAGGCCACCAGCGAGATCGCCGAGCAGATCAGTTCGGTGCAGCAGGCGACGCGCGACGCGGTGTCGGCGCTCGACACCATCACCGGCTCCATCTCCGAACTGAGCAACATCTCCTCCATCATCGCCGCGGCGGTGGAGGAGCAGACCGCCGTCACCCGCGAGGTCTCCGCCAACATGCAGACGGCGGCCCAGGGTATCGAACTGGTGCAGGAGAACATGTCCTCCATCGCCTCGTCCACCGGCCAGGTGGAAGCCGCCACCCGCAAAGTGCGCACCGCCTCCGCCGCCATCGCCTGAGCGGGCCGGCGCCGACGGTTAGAACACCATGGGCAGGAAGCGGGTCTTGGCCGCGCTCACCTGCCCGGCGATGAAGTCGGCCGCCGCCCGCACCCGTGCCAGGTCGCGCATGTCGGTGTGGGTGATGAGGTAGAAGGTGCGGGTCAGCGACACCTCCTGCGGCAGGATCGGCACCAGATCCTGCTGCAAGTCGCCCATGAAGCAGGGCAGCACGCACACCCCGGCCCCGGCGCGGGTGGCCATCATTTGGGCGATGAGGTTGGAGCTTTTCAGCCGCGCCGTCAGGTCGCGTGAGATCAGCGGCACATAGTCCAGCTCCGGCGCATAGATCAGGTCGTCGATATAGCCGATGAAGGCATGGCGCGGCAGGTCGGCCGGGGTCTCGATGGGCCCGTGGCGGTCGAGATACTCCCGCGAGGCATAGAGGCGCAGCCGGTAGTCCGTGAGCTTGCGCGCATGCAGCCGGCCTTCCTTCGGGCGTGACAGCGAAATGGCGATGTCCGCCTCGCGCTTGGACAGCGAGAAGGTGCGCGGCATCGCCAGCAGTTGGATTTCCAGCCCCGGATGCAGCGCCGAGAAGGTGCCCAGACGCGGCGCCAGGAACATGCTGCCGAACCCATCCGGCGCGCCGATGCGCACGCTGCCCGAAATGCCCATGTCGGCACCGGCGATTTCCCCCTGCGCCCCCAGCGCCAGCGTCTCCATGGCTTCTGCCGAGCGCAGCAGGCGCTCGCCCTGAGCGGTGAGCGCGAAGCCGCCGGGGCGGCGGTCGAACAGCTTGGTGCCCAGCGCCCGCTCCAAGGCGGCGATGCGGCGCGACACGGTGGAATGCTCCACCGCCAGCGCCTGGGCGGCGGCCACCAGCTTGCCGGTGCGCGCTACCGCCAGGAAGAAGCGCAGGTCCGACCATTCGAAGTCCGCCGCCGCCATGATCGTCCTCCCGGGCTGGCGAAAACCGCACAGACTTCGTGCGCAAATTGCCCTGGTGGTGCAAAAAAAGCCAGTGCATGGTGCCGGCCAACCAGAACACCTCAGGGAGAGACCGCACCATGCGCGATATCGGCCATTTCATCGGCGGCAAGCACGTTCCCGGCACGTCCGGTCGCTATAGCGACGTCTGGCAGCCCATGACCGGCGAAGTGGTCGGCCGGGTGGCGCTGGCCTCCTCGGCCGAAATGCGCGCGGCGGTGGAAAATGCCAAGGCGGCGCAAATCGGCTGGGCCAACACCAATCCGCAGCGCCGCGCCCGCGTGCTGATGCGCTTCCTGGAACTGGTGCAGCGCGACTATGACGCCTTGGCCGAACTGCTGGCCCGCGAGCACGGCAAGACCATTCCCGACGCCAAGGGCGACATCCAGCGCGGGCTGGAGGTGATCGAGTTCGCCGTGGGCATCCCCCATCTGCTGAAGGGCGAGTTCTCCGACAGCGCCGGCCCCGGCATCGATGTCTATTCCATGCGCCAGCCCTTGGGCGTGGTGGCGGGCATCACCCCGTTCAACTTCCCGGCCATGATCCCCATGTGGAAGTTCGGCCCGGCCATCGCCTGCGGCAACGCCTTCATCCTGAAGCCCTCCGAGCGCGATCCCGGCGTGCCCATGCGTCTGGCCGAACTGATGATCGAGGCCGGCCTGCCCGCCGGCATCCTCAATGTGGTCAATGGCGACAAGGAAGCGGTGGACGCCATCCTGGATGATCCCGACATCCAGGCGGTGGGCTTCGTCGGCTCGTCCTCCATTGCCCAGTACATCTATTCGCGCGGCGCGGCGGCGGGAAAGCGCATCCAGGGCTTCGGCGGCGCCAAGAACCACATGATCGTCATGCCCGACGCGGACATGGACCAGGCGGTGGATGCGCTGATCGGCGCCGGCTACGGCTCGGCGGGCGAGCGCTGCATGGCGATTTCCGTGGCGGTGCCGGTGGGTGAATACGCCGCCGAGAAGCTGTTGGAAAAGCTGGTGCCCCGGGTGGAAAGCCTGCGCATCGGCCCCTCCACCGACATGACCGCCGACTTCGGCCCGCTGGTGACCCGCCAGGCTTTGGAGCGGGTGACCGAATATGTGGGCATCGGCGTGGACGAAGGCGCCAAGCTGCTGGTGGATGGTCGCGGCTTCAAGCTCCAGGGCTATGAGAACGGCTTCTATCTGGGCGGCTGCCTGTTCGACCATGTGACGGCGGACATGCGCATCTACAAGGAAGAGATCTTCGGCCCGGTGCTGAGCGTGGTGCGGGCCAAGGATTATACCGAGGCGCTGCGCCTGCCGTCCGAGCATGAATATGGCAATGGCGTCGCCATCTTCACCCGCGACGGCGATGCCGCCCGCGACTTCGCCTCCAAGGTGAACGTGGGCATGGTGGGCATCAATGTGCCGATCCCGGTGCCGATCGCCTACCACACCTTCGGCGGCTGGAAGCGCTCCGGCTTCGGCGATCTCAACCAGCACGGGCCGGACGGGGTGCGCTTCTACACCAAGACCAAGACCGTGACCTCGCGCTGGCCCTCCGGCGTCAAGGACGGCGCCGAGTTCGTCATCCCCACCATGGGGTGAGCGGGGCGTTCGGTTCGGGCGTGTGCTATCATGGGTCGGGAGAGCACACGCCCCCCTTTGCGGTGGCTTTTCGAAGGTGATTGTCATGGCTCAGCCCATGATCCGCGATAAACGCGATGCGGCCATGCGCTTCTTCGAGGAGCGAGCGCGGCAGAATGGCACCACGGCCCAGCAAGAGTTGGACAAGTTGCGTGACGCTGGCCGTCCTTACACGCCCGAGGAGCGCGGGGCCCTGACCCGTTATTTCCACTCCCAGACCCTGCGGGTTCTGCCGCCGCTGACTCTTGAAGATATCCGCGAAGGCCTGGAATGAACGGTATCATCGTTGACGCAAGCGTTGCGGTGAAATGGTTCATTCTTGAAGAAGAGGCTGAGAAAGCCCGAGGCATCGTCGAGAGCGCGATCCGCGTTGCCGCTCCGAAAATCATGCTGGGAGAGGTTGCCAATGCACTGTGGAAGCACGCGCGCCGGGGCGGCATCACCTCCAACGTCGGCGCGCAGGCGCTTGGTGTTCTGCCGGGCTATATCCATGACCTGTTCGACACCGACACGTTCCTGAGCGCGGCTTTCGACATGGCCTGTGTACTCGATCATCCTATCTATGACTGCCTCTATGTGGAAAGCGCCCGCCGGTTCGACATGCCGCTGCTCACCGCCGATGCGCGGCTGATCCGCAAGCTGGCCGGCACGCCCTACGCCACGCACGTCACTCCTTTGTCCCAATGGCGACCCTGACATGTTCGAACTGACCGAAGACCAGATCGCCATCCGCGACATGGCGCAGACCTTCGCCAATGCCGAGATCGCCCCCCATGCGCTGAAATGGGATGACGAGGCGCATTTCCCCATTCCGACGCTCAAGGCAGCCGCCGCTTTGGGCATGGCCGGCATCTATGTGCGCGACGATGTGGGCGGCTCGGGCCTGTCGCGGCTCGACGCCACCTTGATCTTCGAGGCGCTGGCCACCGGCTGCCCGGCCACTTCGGCATACCTGTCCATCCACAACATGGTCGCCTGGATGATCGACCGCTTCGGCTCACCCGAGCAGCGCAGCGAATGGCTGCCGAAGCTGTGCGCCATGGATCTGGTGGCGAGCTACTGCCTCACCGAGCCCGGCTCCGGCTCCGACGCGGCGGCGCTGAAGACCCGCGCGGTGCGGGACGGCGATCATTATGTGCTCCATGGCGAGAAGCAGTTCATCTCGGGCGCCGGCGCCTCCGATCTCTATGCGGTGATGGTGCGCACCGGCGGCGACGGGCCCTCGGGGGTCTCCACGCTGCTGGTGGAGGCGGGCACGCCGGGCTTGTCCTTCGGGGCGAACGAGAAGAAGATGGGCTGGAAGATCCAGCCCACCCGCGCCGTGATCTTCGATGGCGCCCGGGTGCCGGTGGCCAACCGCCTGGGCGCGGAGGGCGACGGCTTCAAGTTCGCCATGGCCGGGCTCGACGGCGGCCGCCTCAACATCGCCGCCTGCTCGCTGGGCGGGGCGCAGGCGGCGTTCGACAAGGCGCTGACCTATGCCGGCGAGCGCAAGGCGTTCGGCAAGGCCATCAACCAGTTCCAGGCGCTGCAATTCAAGCTGGCGGACATGGAGACCGATCTGGAGGTGGCCCGCACCTTCCTGTGGCGCGCCGCGAGCGCCCTCGATCGCGCCGATCCCAAGGCCACCCGCCTGTGCGCCATGGCCAAGCGCTTCGTCACCGATGCCGGCTTCGAGGTGGCGAACCAAGCGTTGCAATTGCACGGCGGCTACGGGTATCTGGCTGACTATGGCGTCGAGAAGATCGTGCGCGACCTGCGGGTCCACCAGATCCTCGAAGGCACCAACGAAATCATGCGGGTGATCATTTCCCGCGCTTTGGTGGCGCGCGGCAACTGACGGCCCAGCCCTTTTCAGGAGAGTGAGATGGCGACGATCGGCTTCATCGGCTTGGGCAACATGGGCGGCCCCATGGCCTCCAATCTCACCAAGGCGGGCCACACCGTGGTGGGCTATGATCTGTCGCTTCCCGCATTGGAGGCGGCGGTGGCGCGCGGCCTGAAGCTGGCCGGCAGCGCCACCGAGGTGGTGGCGCAGGCCGATGTGGTCATCTCCATGCTGCCCTCCGGTCGCCATGTGCTGGGCGTCACCACCGGCCCCGACGGCGCCTTCGCCGCCGCCCGCAAGGGCACTTTGTTCATCGACAGCTCCACCATCGACGTGGAGAGCGCCCGCTCGTTCCATGCGTTCGCGGGCGCGGCCGGCCATCTCAGCCTGGATGCGCCGGTCTCCGGCGGGGTCAGCGGCGCCGAGGCGGCGACGCTCACCTTCATGTGCGGCGGCTCGCCGGAGGCGTTCGCCGCCGCCCAGCCGATCCTGGCGCTGATGGGCAAGAAGATCGTCCATTGCGGCGACGGCGGCGCCGGGCAGGCGGCGAAGATCTGCAACAACATGATCCTGGGCATTTCCATGATCGCGGTGTCGGAAGCCTTCGTGCTGGGCGAGAAGCTGGGATTGTCCAACCAGGCGCTGTATGACGTGGCCTCCACCTCGTCCGGCCAGTGCTGGGCGCTGACCACTTATTGCCCGGTGCCCGGCCCGGTGCCCACCAGCCCGGCCAATCGCGATTACCAGCCCGGCTTTTCCGCCGCTTTGATGCTGAAGGACCTGAAACTCTCCCAGGAAGCGGCCGAGCATGCGGGCGCGGCCACCCCGCTGGGCGCCACCGCCGCCGGGCTCTATGCGGCCTTCGAGGGCGAGGGCAATGCGGGCAAGGATTTCTCCGGCATCGTCGAATGGGTGCGCGCCCGCACCAAGTGAGGGCAGGGGCCCGTTCAGGAGATGGGCGAGCCACCCATGGCTGTGACGCCAGCCATGCGGCATGCGAATTGCGTCGGCGGCGGAGCGCCCTATATTAGGCGCGGCGCCGCTGGCGGCGTCGGTGCCGAAAGAGCCGCCCCTTGATTCCAGACATTGCCGACATCGGAACCGATCCGGCTTCCACCCGCGTGGTGGTGGCCATGTCCGGCGGGGTGGATTCCTCCGTGGTGGCGGGTGTGCTGGCCCGCGCCGGCTTCGATGTGGTGGGCGTCACCCTCCAGCTCTATGACCAGGGCGAGGCGGCCGCGCGCAAGGGCGCCTGCTGCGCCGGCCAGGACATTTACGACGCCCGCGACGTCGCCGACCGCCTCGGTATTCCCCATTATGTGCTCGATTACGAAAGCCGCTTCCGCGAGGAGGTGATCGAGCGCTTCGCCCAGAGCTATGCCTCCGGCTTCACCCCCATTCCCTGCGTCGACTGCAACCGCACGGTGAAGTTCCGCGATCTGCTGGCCACCGCCCAGGATCTGGGCGCCTCCGTGCTGGCCACCGGCCATTATGTGGCCAGCCGCGGCCTGCCCGATGGTCGCCGCGCTCTGTTCCGCGCCGCCGAAGAGGGCCGCGACCAGAGCTATTTCCTTTACGCCACCACCCAGGCGCAGATCTCCCGGCTGCGCTTTCCGCTCGGCAGCATGAAGAAGAGCGACGTGCGCGCCCTGGCGGTGGAACTGGGCCTGCCCATCGCCGACAAGCCGGACAGCCAGGACATCTGCTTCGTGCCCGGCGGCGATTATGCCGAGGTGGTGGAGCGGCTGCGCCCCGAGGCCGGCGAGCCGGGCGACATCGTGCATCTGGACGGCCGCACCCTGGGCCGCCATCGCGGCGTGATGCATTACACCATCGGCCAGAGGAAGGGCCTGGGCATTTCCACCCCCGAGCCCTTGTTCGTGATCGCCATCGATGCCGCCCGCCGCGAAGTGCGGGTCGGCCCGCGCGAGGCGCTGGCGGTGCGCACCATCCACCTCACCGACATCAACTGGCTGGGCGACATGCCCTTGCCGCGCGCCTGCGCCGAAGGGCTGGAGGTGCATGTGAAAGTGCGCTCCACCCGCCCGCCGACCCCGGCCCATCTGGGGCTTTCGGCCGAGGGGGCGCCGGTGGTGCATCTGCTGCTGGGCGAAGAAGGCGTTGCACCGGGGCAGGCTTGCGTGTTCTACGATGCGGCGAGCGGCGCCGCCCGCCTTCTGGGCGGCGGCACCATCTTGCGCGCCGAAGGCGCCGCCGGCAGCCTGCTGCGCGCCCAAGTGGCGTGAGGGTCGGCGTGAGGGCTGGCGTGAACAGGTGAGATCAAGGCCGGTTGCCTGGGTCCGGCCGCTGCGGCGGCATCAGGATCAGGGCGGCGGCGAGAGGATTTTGACCCGGTTCCATGGGGCGCAGCGGCGGCCATGGGGGCGGGTTTTGTCTGGGCAGACGGGATGGCGTGTCGGGATGCTCCGGCCGTCTTTCGGGTCTTGAGGCTAGGATAGATCACATATGGCCGTCCAATACGATCTCGAAGGTCAGAAGCGGGCCTATGCCAAATGGGCGCCGATCTATGACAAGGTCTATGTGAAGCTGCTGGCGGATGCCCAGCGCAAGGCGGCCGCCGCCGCCTCCGCCTGCGGGCCGGAGATCCTGGAGGTGGGCGTCGGCACCGGACTGGTGCTGCCCTATTACCCCAAGGGCTGCCACGTCACCGGCATCGATCTGTCGTTCGACATGCTGGAAAAGGCGGTGGAGAAGAAGCGCTTCCGCCAGCTCTCCCAGGTGGGTCTGCTGGCCGCCATGGACGCTTGTGCTTTGGGCTTTCCCGATGCCCGCTTCGATGCCATCACCGTGCCGTTCGTCATCACCCTGGTGCCCCACCCCGAGCGGGCGCTGGACGAGATGCGCCGCGTGCTGAAGCCGGGCGGCGAGATCATCATCGCCTCCAAGCTGGGCGCCGATGCGGGTCCCGCCATGCATGTGGAGAGCGCCTTGGCGCCGCTGGTGAAGAAGGTGGGCTGGAGCATCGCCTTCAAGGCCAGTCGCCTGCGCAAATGGGCGGCGCGCCATCCGGATATGTCGGTGGTGGAGATTTCGCCGGTGTTCCCGGTGGGCTTCTTCAAGCTGGTGCGGATCAAGAAGGCGCTGTGACGGCGGACTGCGAGGCCGGCCGTAAATTCGGACGTTTCTCCATTTGTTTTTGCCAAACTTATTCCCCATATTCTCGCGACGGAGTTTATGGGTGGCGGTGCCACCTCGGCTCGTTCGAGATGAGGAGACGGCTATGATCCGGACGTCGGAAGGCTGGGGCGGCGGCAACTGATCCATGTTGCCCACGCTCACTGCAGAACAGATTGCAAACTATGGCCTCTGGATTCAAACCGGGGCCATAGTCGTTTCTGCTGTCGGCGTCATTCTCACTCTGGTCTGGACGAAGAATATCGCCTGCCGCCGGGCGACACTGGATATCGTCCTTAATGAAGAGACCGACCCGCGCCATATTGAGAAGCGTACGGACTTCGTAAAGCTGCGGGACGTGGGAAATCTGGCGAAATGGGCGGAACCTGCCAACACCACCACGGACAACTCGGCGTTGATCCGCGCGATTCTCAACCGCTACGAGCTTGTGGCCATTGGCATCCGGCAGGGTACGATGGACGAGAAGTCCTACCATCGATGGTGCCGGACCACACTGGTGAAGGATTGGACCAGCTGTAAGCCCTTCGTGATGCAATTGCGCCATAACGCCCATACGCCAACCTATTATTGCGAGTTAGAGGCGTTGGCGAAACGGTGGGCGACGAAGGCCGAGCGTCCCCACACCTGAGGCGTTGCGAACGAGAACCGGGGAGAGATCGCATCGCCTTTCTTGACACCGGGAAGGCACCGCTTCTATATCCCTGCTTCCAAGCGCCGGGCATGATCCGGCGGGTCGGGGCAGTGTAGCTCAGTTGGTGAGAGCGCCGGATTCATAACCCGGAGGTCGGCGGTTCAAATCCGCCCGCTGCTACCAGTTTCGCCGCCACGCGATGCTCGCGGCCCCTGTTGAAATCGTCATCTGATCCATGTAGCGCGCGCCGTCATGCTCACCGGGGCATGCGCAGGCTTGGGAACGCGGGCTCGGATCATCCCTTGAGTTGCCAAAAAGGCGAATACCTTGCGTATGGCAGCCCCGCATGCGTGGCGGCGTGGCCGCCTGGAGCCGCCTGGGTTGTCGAAGTTTACCTGGTTGACAGTGTTGTTGCCCTCCCGCAGTCTTGTCCCATGAACACGAAGTCCTTTTTGGCCACCCCGCAGGTGCCGAGCCGGAAGCGCATCATCCGAGGCCGTGGCAAGAAATTCGCGGTCGTCGGCAAAAAAAGGGTGCTCGTTCCCCACTCAGCATCGCCGAAAAGAGCGATGGCCAAGGGCAAGCTGGCTGATGTGCGCCACGCCGCCATCGGGCTGAGCGACGATCGACCAAGCACGGGAACGCTCGATACCGCATCAGAGGCCTATCGCCCGGATGCGCGTGCGCGCGCGATACTGAAAGGCGTGGTGATCGCGCAGGACGTGCTTAAAAGCGCTGGCGGCGCCTTTGAGCTGGAGGAGGTCCGCACGCTCCTTATGGGCGTCTCCCGCCAAGCCGTGAGCAAGCGGGTGGCCGATGGAAGCCTTATCGCGGTTCCCGGTCCAAAAGGGCAACGCATGTATCCCACCCTGCAATTCAATCCAGGCGGCACGATCGTGGACGGTCTGAAAGCGGTGCAGGAGGCGCTTCCGACGCGGAATGCCTGGACGGTTTTGAGTTTTCTTGCCGAGCCTGAGAGCCGATTGGGGGGCAAGGCGCCGATCGAGTTGCTGCGGGAGGGCCAGGTTGACCGCGTTCTCGAGTCTGCGCGCAGATATGGCGAGCAGGGCGCGTGACGCGACTGCTCCCGCCGCCGGATCTTCACGCGCGGGAGCCATTGATCGTCAAAGTCGCGTCCGGGGACGTGATGCATCGCTTCTATAGCGAGGAAAATACCCCCATCTATTTTGATGACAGTGACCGCGGGCGGTTCAATTCCCTGCGCGGGTCGTTTGGTGTGCTCTACACGTCGCAGACGCCGCTCGGCGCCTTTGCGGAGACGTTCCTGCGCAAGCCAGGGCGAACGCTGATCGATTTTGATCTCCTGCGGCGCAAGGCCTATGTCCGGCTGACGGCAACTTCAGAGCTTCGCTTTATCCAGCTGGCAGGCAACGGCCTCTACCGGATGGGTGCGACCGCCGAGGTTCCGCACGCACCTCTGCCCTATGATGCGCCGCAAGCCTGGGCGCAGGCGCTATGGTCGCATCCGTGCCAAGCCGATGGCATCGCTTACAACGCACGCCACGATGATGGCGAACGCTGCTATGCGATTTTCAACCGCTGCGCCTCCGCGATCGAGATCATTGAGCAGAAAGCCCATCTCGATGCGGACTGGTTCTGGCGATTGGCTGAGCACTATGACGTTGGCATCGCCCCGGACAGTTGACCGGCGCGGCATCCAAGCGCCACCTTCTTGATCAATGCCTGCGGGCCCTCGTTCGAGCAGCACGGCACGCGAGCCCCTCACCCCTTCAACGTCCCATACAGATCCGCGAACGGCACCATCACATGGGTGGCATAGGCCGGGCGGGCCTGGAGGCGGGCGTAATAGGCACTCACGTTGGGCAGATCGGGCCGCGCGATCTCCATGGTGAAATAGCGATAGAGCGAGGTGCCCACCGCGATGTCCGCAAGGCTCAGGCTTTCACCCAGAACGTAGGGGCGATCCGCCAACTGGCGATCCAGCAACGAGAACAAGGCGCTGCACTGGGCGATGCCGGCGGCGACGCGGGCCGCATTGCGCTTCTCCGCCACGGTGCGGAAGAAGGCGATGAACACCTCGTTGATCAGCGCCGGGTGCAATGCCGTGGCGCACCAGTCCATCCAGGCATCGGCCGGGGCGCGGGTGCGCGGATCGGCGGACCACCAAGCCTCGCCGCCGAAGCGGGCCGCCAGATAGCGCAGGATGGCGTGGGATTCCCACAGCACCAGACCGTCGTCATCGATTACCGGCACTCGGCCATGGGGATTCATGGCCAGGAACTCCGGCGTGTCATTCAGCCCGAACGTGCCGCCAGCGGGGATGTGATGGTGCGGCAGGTCCAGTTCCGCCACCAGCCACAGCACCTTCTGGACATTGAACGAATTGCGCCGTCCCCAAACCGTCAGCATGGCTCGCCTCTCCCGCGCGCCGGTGCGGCGCTGTTGGGGGCAGGCTAGAGCACGCGCCGATCAGCTTGCAATGCAACTGATCGGACAAGGCGTTCGCTATCACTCAGTTGAGGGCCGATTCACCGATCCGACCAAGCCAATCGGATCGCGCTCTCGAACGGCGGGCGGGCGCGGTCACCTCCCTGACGGTGGGGGCGGCGCAGATCGGGCGCGGTGCGCCCCGCTCAGCCCCGCGCCAGATGATGCAGGACGATGCCGCTGGTGGTGGCGACGTTCAGGCTATCGAAGCCGGGCGCCATGGGAATGGCGACGGTCTGGGTCGCCGCCAGCACCGTCGGCGGCAGGCCCGGCCCCTCGGTGCCGAAGATCGCCGCCACCCGCGGCGGGCGGGAAATGGCGGCGAGATCGGTCGCGCCCGACGGGCTCAGCGACATCAGGGTGAAGCCCGCATCGGCCAATGCACCGAGCAGGCTCGGTGCATTGCTCGACCAAGCGGTGGGCACGATCAGGCTTGCCCCGACCGAGACCCGGATCGCCTTGCGATAGAGCGGATCGCAACAGGCCCCATCCAGCAGCACCGCATCGGCGCCGAAGGCGGCGGCATTGCGGAAGATGCCGCCCATATTGTCGTGATTGGCGAGCCCGATCGCCGCCACCACCAGCGCCCGCGGCCGAAGGCCCGCCAGCAGGTCCGGCACCGTCACCGGCGGGTGTGCCCGGCCCACCGCCAGGATACCGCGATGGATGGGAAAGCCGACGATGCGGTCCATCACCTTTTGGCCGGCCACGAAGATCTCGACGTCAGGCGGCAGCAGGGCCAGGGCATCGGCGATGCGTGGGGCGCTGGCTTCCGATACAAGCACCGAGACCAGGGCGCCCGCCGTGCCGACCCCGCCGCGTCCGGCCAGCAGCCGCAGGACCACCTCGCCCTCGGCCATGAACAGGCCGCGCCGACCCACCAGATCGCGCTCCCGCACATCGCGATAATCGGCGATGCGCGGGTCGTCCGGATCGCTGATGGTGTGTGTCACGGGCGGATGGGGGGACGGCGTGTCGTATGACACCGTGTGCGATGCTGGCGGAACAGCGGGGACGTGGGCGGACATCCGCGTATCATACAGCGGTTGGCGCGTGTTGCATCACACCGGGCGCGGAACCACCGGACGGGGGGCGCCGGTGGTGGCGCGGACCACCAGGCGCGGGGTCAGCACCACCCGTTCCACCGGCCGCTGCGGATCGGCCATCCGCGCCAGCGCCAGCTTGGCGGCCAGCGGGCCGTATTCGGGTATCCGAGTATAGACCGTGGTCAGCGCCGGGTGCCAGAGGGCCGCTTCCGCAATGTCATCATAGCCGACTAAGGAAAAATCCTTCCCCGCCGCCAACCCCGCCGCCTGGAGGCCCATCAGGGCCCCGAAGGCGGTGAGATCATTGAAGCAGACCGCCGCCGTCGGCGGCTCGGGTAAAGCCAGCAGCCGGGCGATGCCCTGGCGCCCCATGTCCCGCAGGCCGGGGCCATCGGTGACCAGGGTTGGGTCGAACATCAGCCCGGCGGCGGCCAGTCCGGCCTTGTAGCCCGCCAACCTTCGGCGGCCGGTGGAGGCGCCGGGATAGCTGCCGATCAGACCGATCCGCCGATGCCCCAGCTCCACCAGATGCGCCATGGCCAGGCCCATGCCGGTCTCGTCGTCCGAACCGGCAAAATCAAAACCCGACCCTTCCACCTCGCGGGTGACCTGCACCACCGGAATGCCGCTGGCGGCCAAGGCTTTAAGGTCTGCCACCGTACTGCCAGCGGCGGGGGAAACGATGAAGGCGTCGGGCCGGTATTCGGCCAGGGTGCCCAGGGTCCGGGTCTGGCGGGCCACATCCTCCTGGCTGACGCCGAGCAGCACCGTTTTGCCGGCTATGGAGAATGCGTCCTCCAGCCCCGCCAGCAACTCGGTGAAGGAGGGATTGATGATGTCATGCAGGCCGATGCCGACGATATTGGTCCGCGCCGTGCGCAGCGAGGCGGCGCCGCGATTGGCCACATAGCCCCGCGCCCGCGCCGCTTCCTGGACCTTCAGCCGGGTGGCGTCGGCCACCACCGCGCTGTCCCGCAGCGCCAGCGAGACCGTGGCCGTGGACAGCCCCAGCTCCCGCGCCAGCCGTTGCAGCGTGACCCGTCCTGCCCCGCTTGATGCCTCGGCCATGCCCGCCTCCTCCGGCGCCACTCTCTATCCCCGGTCGCAGGCGCTTCGCCGGGCGTTGCGGCCATGCTAAACGATTTAAGCCACAGTGCCATAAGCAACATGCTTCGGGAGAGACCCCATGACACAGCCTCGGATCGGTTTCATCGGCGTCGGCCTCATGGGGCACGGCATGGCCAAGAATCTGGTGGAAAAGGGCTTTCCCCTCACCGTGTTGGCCCATCGCAACCGGGCCCCGGTGGAGGATCTGCTGGCCCGCGGGGCCACCGAGGCCGAGAGCGCGGCGGCCCTGGCGGCGGCCTGCGATATCGTGCTGCTGTGCGTCACCGGCGCCCCGCAGGTGGAAGCGGTGGTGCGCGGCGAGGCCGGCTTGCTGGCCGGCGCCAAGTCCGGTCTTCATATCATCGACACCTCCACCTCCGAGCCGGTGCTGACCCGCGTCCTGCATGCGGAACTGGCGGCCAAGGGCATCGTCCTGTGCGACTCGCCCTTGGGCGGTACCCCAGCCAATGCCGAGGCCGGTACCTTGAGCGCCATCGTCGGCGCGGAGCCGGAGGCGCTGGCGGTGATCCGGCCGGTGCTGGAGGCGTTCTGCGGCCGCATCACCCATGTGGGTGGGCCCGGTGCCGGGCACACCATGAAATTGTTGAATAATTTCCTCTCCATGGGCTATGGCGCGCTCTATGCGGAAGCCCTCACCCTGGCGCAGAAGGCCGGGGTGTCGCCGCAGGTGTTCGACAGCGTGCTGCGCGGCTCGCGCATGGATTGCGGCTTCTACCAGACCTATTTCCAATATGTGCTGGAGCGGGATGTGAATGCTCACCGCTTCGCTTTGTCCAATGCGCTCAAGGACATCACTTATGCCTGCAACCTCTCGCCCGAGACGGCGGCGCCGGGATCGGTGAGCGCGGCGGTCAAGGCCAGCTATCAGGCGGCGGTGGACATGGGGCGGGGTGGCTGGATGCTGCCGCAGATCTCGGACGTGGTGGCCGAGCGCAACGGCGTCAGCCTCGGCACGGTGCCGCAGCCGGAGGGGTGACGCCTACTCGATCTCGCTCTCGGATGGGCCGGCGCTCATGAGCCGGCTCAAGGTCGTCAGCGCCTCGCGCAGAACCGGCAGCGGCGGCGGCGAGAGCGCCAGCCGCACCGCGTTCGGGGCATGGCCCGGCATCACCGCGAAGGCGCTGGAGGGGGTGATGGCGATGCCTCGGCGGGCGGCGGCGGCGGCGAAGGTTTCCGCCCGCCAATACTCCGGCAGTTCCAGCCAGGCATGGTAGGAGCGCGGGTCGGTCTTGAGCGAGGCCGCGGCAAAGATCTCGGTCAGGATGCCCTGGCGGTCGCGGGCATCCACCCGCTTGGCCTCCACCAGCCGGGCGGTGAGCGGGCTGGCCATCACCTGGAGGGCGCAGGCCAATGGAATGCCGGTCGCCGCCCAGGCGCCGGAGCGCACCGCGGCCGCCAGCCGATCGGCCCAGGCCGCCGGTCCGGCGACGAAGCCCAGCGTCAGGCCCGGCGCGATCCGCTTGGACAGGCTGTCCACCATCAGCGTGTGGTCGGGGGCGGCGGCGGAAATCGGTTCGTCCTGGGAGAGGAAGCCGTAGATCACGTCCTCGATCGCCATCAGGTCCTCCCCCCGCAGCAAAGCGGCGATCTCCTGCCGGCGCTCCGCATCCATCGAGACGCCCAGGGGATTATGCAGCGTCGGCTGGAGATACACCCCCCGCAGCGGTGCGGCCCGATGGGCCTTGAGCAGCGCGTCGGGGCGCAGCCCGCGCTCGTCCATGGCCAGCGGCACCAAAGTGATGCCCAGCCGGGCGGCAATCCATTTGACGGCGGGATAGGTCATCGCCTCCACCCCGATCCGCTCCCCCGGCGGCGCCAAGGCCGATAAAGCGGCGGCGATGCCCTGGCGGCCGTTGGCGGTGAAGGCAATGCCCGCCGGCTCCGGGCGCCAACTTCCGCGCGTCAGAAAAGCGGCACTGAGCGCACGCGCCTCGCGGTTGGCGGCGGCGCCGGTGGGGCGGAAGGCGTTGGTGAGCACGCCGGGACGGAGCAGATCGCCGAGGATCTGAATCAGTTCGGCATCCTGGCCGGGGAGGATGGGGAAGTTCAGTTGCAGATCCACCGCGGAGCGCACCGGCTCGCCGAGGGCGATGACCGGGGAGATCTCGGGCGCCCGCACATAGCTGCCCCGTCCGACCTCACCGGAGATTAGGCCCCGGCGGATCAGCTCCGCATAGACCCGGCTGGCGGTGGAGGGGGCGATCTTGTGAGTATAGGCAAAATCCCGCTGGCTGGGCAGGCGGGT
The DNA here is from genome assembly GCA_943369575.1 of Azorhizobium sp. AG788. Taxonomy (GTDB): domain Bacteria; phylum Pseudomonadota; class Alphaproteobacteria; order Rhizobiales; family Xanthobacteraceae; genus Azorhizobium. Next base: position 26,676 of record CALRNP020000038.1, read on the forward strand.
GCCAGGGGCAAGGCGGCCGGAACCGATGTCGGCGCTGATGGCGTCGGCGAGAGCGCGGAAGTCGTTGCCGGACATAATTGCTCCGAGTGCAATGTAACGATTGCACTCATATCATGATGGAGCAATCAATGCGAGCACTCGCTGATGCTCGTTCAGCGGACTGCTCCTGGGAGCCAACAGCATGATCCCGCTCGCCCGCCTTGCCGCCAAGATGTCCCGGACCGAGTCTGGGACTGCCCGCCATAGTGGACTGCCGGGCCAGATGCGAACCGGCGCGCGCGTGCCGCTGCTCCCGGCCCAGCCGCCGGAGGTGCCGGGGGGCTGGGGTATCCTCGGCCTGCTGAATCTGTGGTGGTGGCGGGCCACGTCCCGCCAGGAACTGGCGCATTTGAGCCCGGAGCAATTGCGGGACGTGGGCATTCATCCCCGTATCGCTAAGCGCGAAGCCGAAAAGCCGTTCTGGCGCGGCTGACACCTTTCCCGTCGTCTCGTCCGGGTTCCTCCCGGAAAGGGGCACCCCATGCGGTAGCCGCCGTTTATCTGCGCGGCTTCTCCTTAGCGGGAACGCACATAGGACGCCGGGCGTCAGCGCTGGACGCCATAGACCTTCAGAAACAAGGTCACCGCCCGGCGCACCACCGCTTCCATCTGCTGCGGCTGGATGGTTGCGGCCGCGCCAAACAGCACCGGCGCCAGGATGGTGTCCTTCGAGAGGGACAGGAACTGGCTTGCCGCCGCGTCGGTGTCCTCAATGTCCAGCACGCCTTGCTCGACCTTAGCTCGCAGGAAGGCGGAGAGGCGGCGGGTGCCTGAATTGGCGCCGGCCTCAAGAAAGCGCAGACCGATGTCGGGAAACTTCTCGGCGATGGCGATGACGGTGCGCACGGTGGCCACATGGCAGGGGCGCAGCATGGCCTCGAGAAAGGAGACGCCCAGCTTCATGAGGGCGGCCTCCAGGTCCGGCTCGGAGGCGTCGAGCACGAACAGGCGCTCCGCGGTCTCATCGCATTCACCGAGCACCAGGGAACTGAACAAGTCGACCTTGTCCTCGAAATAGACGTAGAGCGTGCCCTTGGAGACGCCAGCGGCCCGGGCAATGTCACCCATGCTGGCGGCATCGAAGCCGCGCTCGAAAAACACTTCGCGCGCACCGGCCAGGATCTGCCGGCGCTTCTCCGGATCCTGTCCCGCTCCGCTCGTGGTGTCTTTCACATCCGTCAAGCTCAAGGCTGTCTCCTCTGGTCTGTCTCTTTTCCGGCACCGGCATGGGGCATTGCAAGGGGTTCCTGCGGCATGGACCACCTGCGGACGCTGACGGACGTCATTTCCAGCCGGAGCAGAAAAAAGACTGAACCGTTCAGTTCGCTCTTGAAATGAGATTTTTCCTGGCGTATGTCAATCTTGTTCTGACCGAACCGTTCGGTCGAAGCGTCGGATCCGCAACCTGGCGCTTTGACTAGCGTGAGGGAGGAGAGCAACCGCCCCCGCTCTCCTCCCTCTCTTCCCTTCGCGCTGTGCAGATCGCTTATCACCGTGGCTTTGCCTCAAGGAGCGGTCGCTCTTTAGCGCCGACACTAGGATTTACAACGACTTCAGCCGCCCGGTTCGTCGGCCTGGTTTGTGCGGGCAGGCAAGTCTCGAATACAAAATGACCGAACCGTTCAGTTCGCTCTTGAAATGTGCGTTTTCCTGTCGTAAGTCAACATCGTTGTGACCGA
>CALRNP020000039.1:0-28162 GCA_943369575.1 Azorhizobium sp. AG788
TGGGCGATCAGCAAAGGGCCGACCATGGTGAGGCCGCTATCTGGCAGGCGCGCGCATCCGTGGCGCTCCATTTCCTCGATCATGATCAGCAACTTGGCGGGCGAAAGCCCCATGCCGCCATACGCACGCGGCCAGCCCGGCGCGATCCAGCCCTGGGCTGACAGCAACTGATACCAGGGCATCGCCGCAGCGGCGGACAGGCGCTTGGGAGGATTGCGCAAGGCGGGCGGATAATGAGCGGTGATCCAATTGCGGACGGTGGCGCGGAAGGCGGCATCCGAGAGCGGAGTGATATCGGCATGCGGCGCTGGCGCCGAAGGGGTGAGGGTCACGGTCATGTCATTCTCCCCGGAACACCGGCGCCCGCTTGTCGAAAAAGGCGGTGCGCCCCTCGACCGCATCGGCGCTGAACATCAGCATCGGTTGGATCTGGCGCTCGAACTCCAGCGCGCGGTCCACCTCGCCAGCGAGAAACGCCTTCACGTAGGTCCGCGGCAGCGGCGCCGTCTCGGCCGCTGCGCGGGCGATGGCGCAGGCTGTTGCCAGCGCGTCGCCCTCAGGCGTGAGTTCATCCACGATGCCGAGCCGATGGCCTTCACCCGCCGCGATGGTCGCGCTGGTCAGGAAGATGCGCTGCGCCCGCGCCATACCCACGCGGGCGGGAAGCGTGGCCAGCAAGCCCATGTCGGGGATGAGGCCGATCTTGCCGAAGCTGGAGACGAAGCGCGCGGTTTGCGCCGCCACCACGGTTTCGCAGGCCAGCGCCAAGGCGAACCCGCCACCCGCCGCCCAGCCTTCCACGGCTGAGACGAGGGGCTTGGGGAAGCGCACCATGCGCCCGACCAGATCCTTCAGCACCAGGAAGCGATCGCGCGCCTCGTCGATGGTCGAGACCCCTTTCTGGTCGCGAATATCGCCGCCGGTGGAGAAGTGCCCGCCTGCTCCCGTCAGCACCACCGCGCGCACGTCGCGGTCCCGCTCGGCCTCTGACAGATGCTCCGCCATCCGTCGGCGCGTCGCATGGCCGACCGGATTGCGCCGTTCCGGCTCATTCAGCGTGAGGATTGCCAGTCCGTCCGCATGGGTGAGGGTAACGCCGCTCATGTCCGCGCCTCCAGGCTGGCATAGCGCTGGCGATGGGAGGCGGCGCTGCCATTGCGCGGAGCCAGCACCATGGCCCGGCGCAGGAAGAGCCCGATGTCAGCTTCGTCGGTATAGCCGATGGCGCCGTGCATCTGCACCGCTTGGCGGGTAACCAGCATGGCGGCGTCGGCCGCCCTGGCCTTGCAGCGCGACACCATCCGGCGGCAATCCTCGCCCGCATCCATGGCCGCGACCGCATCCCGCAGAACTGCCCGCGTCAGGCCGATCTCGATCTGGAGATCGACCGCGCGATGTTGGAGCGCCTGGAAGTGCCCGATCGGCTGGCCGAACTGAACGCGGGTCTTCAGATAGTCGAGCGTGATCGCGAACGCCCGTTCCATGAGACCGAGCAGCGCTGCCGCCGTGGCGAGCGTCGCCGCCTCGAAGGCGGTCGGATCGGGCGCGGCAAGGCGGGGGGCCTTGACGCCGTCCAGGGTCAGCGTGGCTGTGTGCCCGCCATCGAGCGTGTCGGCTAGGGACATCTTCAGGCCGGGGGCCTGCGCGTCCACCAGCCAGCAGGCGTCCGGGGCGACCACGAGAAAGGCGTCCGCCGCCGCCGCCATCGGCACGAAGCGCCGGATGCCGGAAATGCGGCCGCCGGTCGCGGTGATCCCTTGGGCGACGGTAAGGCCATCCGGATGGTCGCGCCAGGCCGGCAAGATGAGCGTTTCGCCACTCAAGGCATTCGCTGGGGCGTGCTCGCCCATGAGGTCCAAGGCAAGTTGGGCCTCGATCAACGGTTCGGGCAATAGCGCTGCCCCCATTTCGCGGGCCAGGGCCGCATATTCGGCCATGCCCAGTCCGGCGCCGCCCGCCGCCTCCGGCAGGCGGAGGCCGAGCCAACCCATGGCGGCGATCTGCCTCCAGCGCGCGCGATCCATGCCGGGTAGTTGGAAACGCAGATGCCGCACTGCCTTGAGGTCTCCCGCGCGCGGCGCGATCCCCGCCGCGCTCTCCACCAGCAGGCGCAAGCCTTCGCGCCTGTTCTCATCCGCTTCCAGGTGAGTGAGCATGGCGTTCCTCATTGATTGATCAGGGCAAGGCCGTTACCGATCACCACCGTATCGCGCTCCACGGCGCAGGTGCGGAACGAGCCGTCCGGCCAAATGTCCGTTCGCAGGGTCTCGCCGGGGATGACCGCCGCGGTGAAGCGCGCGTCGAGGCCGCGCAACCGCGACGGATCGCCGGCGCACAGGGTCGCAACCAGCCCGCGGGCGGCGATCCCGAGGCTGCACAGCCCGTGCAGGATTGGACGGGCGAAGCCGGCCTTGCCGGCCACCGCGGGGTCGAGGTGCAGGGGATTGTGGTCCCCATTCCAGCGATACCAGAGCGCCTGCTCCGGCCGGGTGGTGGTCTGATGGGTGAGAGCGGGATCACTGTCCGGCACGGCGTGAGCCGGTGCGATCGGTCCGGGCGGGCCGCCGAATCCGCCATCGCCGCGCAGGAAGATGGTGGCGCTCGTGGTGGCATAGAGCACACCGCTGTCGGCGTCGCGAAGCTGCTTTTCGCTATAGAGGAGAGCACCGCGCCCCGCGCCCTTGTCGATGATGTTGCTGATGCGGGTCTTGCCGATCACCGTGCCGATCTCCGGCAAGGGCGCATGCAGCTTGATCCCCTGCTCACCATGAACGAGGCGCACCGCATCCACCCCGGTATCGGGATTGGCAAGCCAGAAGCCGGGATGGCCCAGCACCAACGGCAATGTGGGAAACGGAGTGAGAGCGTCGGCGCCGACAAAGCGCAGGTCCGCTGTGTCCATCGGGTCCTGCCCGATGCCGATCGACAGGGCATAGAAAGCGCAATCGCGCCGGCCATAGCTCTGGCGGACTTCAGGAATGTCATAGGCCATCAGCCGGTCGTAAACGATCATGCGCCGGCCTCCGCATCGATCTCGATCACGGCGTCGAGCGCATAGGCCCCATCGGGCAAGGCCAGCACGGGGTTGAGGTCGATCGCCCGCAGCCGCGGCCCTGCGGCGGCGGCAAACGCCGAGAGCCGCGACAGCATCTGCGCCAGTGCATCCAGATCAACGCACTGGTTGCCGCGCGCGCCGGTGAGGATGCGCGCGGCCTTGATGGACAGGATCATCGCCTTGGCTGTGTCGACGTCGAACGGACACGGGCGGATCGCCACGTCATCGAGGATCTCGACGAAAATTCCGCCGAGGCCAAAAACCGCCACCGGCCCGAACGCGGGATCCCGGCTGATGCCCATGAGGCATTCGACTCCGCCGCAGAGTTGGCGGGCGACCAGCATGCCGCTGATGCGCGCGGTTGGTGCGCCGGTGCGAACCGCATCGAAGATCCCGGCATAGGCTGCCCGCACCGCATCTGCATCGGCGAGATTGAGCCGAACGCCGCCCACGTCCGACTTGTGCACGAGATCGGGAGAGACGACCTTCATCACCACCGGGAAGCCGATTTCCGCCGCCGCTGCGGCGGCATCTTCGGCGCAATGGACCACCTGTTCCGCCGCCGCGGTGATGCCGGCGGCGGCGAGCAAGAGCTTCGCCTCATGCTCATCGGGACTGGCGGATGGGAGGCACACGACCGGCAAGTCGGGCCGCGCCGCCGGCGTCCGCGCCAGCATCTCGCCGACCCGGCCCATGGCAGCGATGGCGCGCACCGCGCGGCTGGGATCGTTGAAGGTCAGGAAGCCCGCCTCTTCATAGGCGCTGGTGATGGCCTCATTGGCGATGATGCAGAGGACGAGCAGCCGGTCCGGAAAGTCCTCCCTGATCTGACGCAGGGTTTCCAGCAACCGCGGCGCCAGTGTCGCGCTTCCGGCCACATAGGTGAGGAAGCACAGGATGGAGCGGTAGCCGCCGTCACTCAAGGCCGCACGGGTGAAGGCTTCGAATAAGGAGAGGTCGTTCAGCGCCTGCGCCGTGCAATCGAGCGGGTTGGCCGCGGCGCCATAGGAGAGCAACGCTTTGAGCCGCGCCTGCGCTGCCATCGGCATGGGCGGCATGGCAAGGCCGACGCTCTCGGCCTCGTCGCTCGCCAGGATGCCGGCCCCGCCGCTGACCGTGATAACGCCAAGGCTGTTGCCGACGGGATAGATGCGCGCGCGCGCCGCATAGGCAAAATCGAGCATCTGCTCGGTATCGTGCACCCTGATGACGCCGTGCTCCGCCAGCACCGCCTCGGCCACAGCGTCATCGCCGGCCAGGGAGGCCGTGTGGGACACGGCCGCCGAGGCGCCGAGCCGGCTACGGCCGGATTTCAGCATGAACACCGGCTTGCCGGCCGCGCGCGCCGCGGCGAGGGCCGCAAGCATGCGGTTCACATCGCGAAAGCCTTCCTGGTAGGCGCAGATTACGTCGATGCTGTCGCTGCCGGCCATCCAGCCGATGGCATCGGCCACGGTCACGTCCGCTTCATTGCCGGTGGTGACCAGCACCGAGGCGCCGAGCCCGCGTGTGCGCGCCATTGCCGCCAGATGGGCACCGTAGGCGCCAGACTGGCTGGCGATGCCGATGGTGCCGGGTAAGGGAAAGGCCATCTCCAGCGAGGAGGAGAATGTGCCGTAATAGCCGATGCCGACATTATAGACGCCGAGAGTGTTGGGACCGAGCACGCGCATGCCATAGCGGCGTGCGATGGCCAGCACCGCCGCCTGGGCCTGTTCGCCTTCGGCGCCGGTTTCGGCGAAGCCCGCGGAGAACAAGGTCACGGCGCGGCAGCCCCTTTCACCGAGCGCAGCCACCACTTCCGGCGCCTGATTGGCCGCTACGGCGATGATGCCTGCATCGGGGGCTTCGGGAAGGTCGGCGATCGTGGCAAAGCAATCCAGGCCCTGCACCTGCGTGCGTCCCGGATTGACCGGCAGAATGCGCCCGCTGTAGCCGGCGGCCAGCATGGCGGCAATCGGTCGTCCGCCGATACGGGTGGGATCGGCGGACGCACCGATGATCGCCACGGACCGGGGCGCCAGGAGCGCCTCCAGCGCGCTGAAGTCGAAGTTGGTGGAACGGGGGGCCATGTTCACAGTGCCGCCTCCGAGCCAAGGAAGGCCGTGACTTGGCTCGACAATGTGCCGCCATTGCCGTGCAGAAGCGCGATGTCGGCACCTTCAAGCTGCCGCTCGCCGGCCTCGCGGCGGATCTGGGCGACGCCCTCGGCTATGAGGAACATTCCGTACATGCCGGGATGGACACAAGACAGCCCCCCGCCATTGGTATTGACCGCAAGGTCACCGCCCGGCGCGATGCGGCCATCTTGCACAAACCGCCCCCCCTCGCCCTTGGGGCAGAAGCCGAGGTCTTCCAGGAAAAGGATCGTATTGATCGTGAAGGCGTCGTAGACCATTACCAGATCTACGTCCCCATGGCTGAGGCCGGCCATGGCGAAGGCGCGCGGGCCGCTTTCGCTGGCTGCGGTCACGGTCAGGTCTGGCATCGCCTGGATCGAACGATGCCAGTTTGCGCCGGCCGCGCCGAGGAAATAGACGGGCGGCTTGGGGAAATCCTTCGCCCGGTCGGCCCTCACCAGAATGCACGCGGCGGCGCCGTCGGTGACGAGGCAGCAGTCGCCGGCGGAGAGCGGATCGCTGATCATCCGACTGGCAAGCACATCTTCGCGGTTCAGCGGACCGCGGGCGAAGGCGCCTGGGTTGAGGTTCGCCCATTGGCGGGCAGAGACCGCCACATCCGCCAACATCTCGCGCGTGGTGCCGAACTGATGCATGTGCCGGCTGGTGGCGAGGGCATAAGCGGTGATCGGGTGGCGCGGCGAATAGGCGGTCTCATGCCATTGCGGCTCCGACATGGAGACGAGGCGGCCGCCGGCGGTGCGCTGGTTGGAGCCGTAGCAGATCAGAGCGGCGTCGCAGAGCCCGGCATCCAGCGCCAGAGACGCCTGCAACAGGTGCATCTCGAAACTGGATCCGCCGATATTGGTGCTGTCGAAATATTTCGGGTTCAGTCCCAGGTATTCGGTCACGCTCATGGAGGCGAAGGCGTGGGTGCTGGTGGCTGCAAACACCGCATCAATGTCCGAGAGCGCCATGCCGGCATCGTCCAGCGCGGCGCGCACGGACAGCCCCAGAAGCTCCATGGCCGAAAAACCGGGCGCTGCGCCCACGCCGGCCGTGCCCAAGCCGACAATGGCAGTCTTGCCGCGAAGAGGATGTGTCATCGTCACTTTCCTTCCGGAACGAACACCACCCGCGGCGTATCGCCGGGCTCTATACGGGCTCTCACGCGGGCGCCGATCGGCAGGGTTTCTGCGCCGATGACGGTCGACATCATGCGCGGCCCTTCATCCAGATCGATGAGCGCCACGTTGTACGACCCGTCGCGTTTGCGATTGACGGTGATGGCGTACACCGTTCCCCCGCCCGAGGCTTCGATCCATTCCAGGTCGGTTTCGCCGGAAGAAGAGATGACCTTCGGATAGAACAGATAGTCTGCGGTGCCGCGGACGCGCTGGATCATGAAGCGGCCCTCAGCGAGAAAACGCTCATAGGTCGCCTGCGGTCCCGTCGCCTCCTGGGGCGGGGAGTTCTCGTTCATTTGGCTTCCTCCTGTCTGACACTTGCGTGCCCTTCGGGCATCTGCGTCAGATCATTGTTTTATGGATCGATGCTCAGTTTTCAGTCTGTCCCGGGGGACGCTGCATTGGGCAAGGGCAGCGATCCGCACGGGGCCTTGGAACTCGAGTCCGGGTGCGCTGAGATGCGGGAAGCGCTGTTTGCCAAAAGGAGACGCGCACATTCGCTCCCTCCGCCTGCATTCGACCATTCCGGACCTTCCAGCCTGTTTGGGGACATGCAACATTGGCGCTGACATTTTTTCGCATTAAGAACGTCATTCGTCCACGAGAAAATTTGTCGAGAGGCGTTTTTGGCACCGCGGTGCTGCTGCGACGTGCCGGAGGGAGATGGGGATGACCGAGGAGAGCACGCATCAGAAGCCGGATGCGGACGCCGGGCGGGGCGCCGCGAAATATGTGGGGGCGGTGGAGAGTGCGGTTTCGATCCTGCGTTTCCTGACGCACGATCCCCTGCCGTCGGGGGTGGCGCGGATCGCCCGTGAGACCGGCCTCAACGTCTCGACCACGTTCAACATTCTGCGCACCCTAGCCAAGGAGGGGCTGGTTGCCTTCAACCCGGCGAGCAAAGAATACGGCCCGGGGGTCGGCCTGCTTGAATTCTCCGTGCCGCTACTGGGCACCAACCAGGTCGATCTCGTCCGGCCGCTGCTGGAGGATTTGTCCCAGCGGCACAAAGGCCTAATCGGCCTATGGAAGGTGACGCCCAACGACCGCATCGTGCTGGTGGACCGGGTGGTGGAGGGCGATGTGGTGCGCGTGGACATGGCGCTGGGCTCGCGCCTGCCATCCTTCATCGGCGCGGTTGGTCGCTGCGTCGCGGCGACGCGCAAGCTGTCGCGATCCGACCTGCAACGCCGGTTCAAGGCGCTGCGCTGGCAGAATCCTCCCAGCTTCGAAGCCTATGCCGAGGACGTGGCGCGCGCCGGCACCACCGGCTACGCCTTCGATCGCGCTAACCTCTTCCGGGGCCTCGACATCGCCGGCGCGGTCATCGTCGAGCATGATGGGCAGGCCCGCCTCGGCGTCAGCGGCATCACAATCATCGGCCAACTGTCCGAAGCCGAACTGCAAGCCTTGGCGGAGGACTTGAGCGCGACCGCCGCCCGCATCTCGGCGGCCCTCTATGGCAGGGGGCGACGCGCGAGCTGATCTGTCGATCCTCTCCCATATCTCTGCGTCCGCGACAGTGGACTTGCCCCGTTAAAGTGGAGAGGCATTTTCTCAGCGTGACGCGGTTCGTTCGAACTGCGCTGGGCTGTTGTAGTCGAGCGCGGAATGACGCCGGACGGGATTGTAAAAGCCGTCGATATAGCGGGCAATGGTCTGCTCGGCTTGGGCGCGGGTGTAGAAGACAGTGCGCCATACGAGTTCGGATTTGATGGTCTTGAAGAACGTCTCCACCATGGCATTGTCGAAGCAATTTCCTTTTCCCGACATGGAGATGCGGATGTCGTGGCGGCGCAGTTCGGCCTGGTAGTCCACGGAGCAGTATTGGCTGCCGCGGTCCGAATGACGAATGAGCCCCTTGGGCGGACGCCGCATGACGAGAGCCTTGCGCAGAGCAGCGAGCGCCAGATCACGGTGCAGGCGGTCGCCGACGGCCCAGCCGATCACGCGGCGGGAGAAGAGGTCGATGACCACCGCCAGATAGAGCCATCCCTCCCGCGTCCAGACATACGAGATGTCCCCGCCCCACTTCTGGTTGGGTGCCGTTGCCGTAAAGTCCTGGTCGATGATGTTCGGGGCAAGCGGCCAGCTATGCTCGCTGTCGGTCGTGCGTTTGAATCGCGGCTTCTGCCGGCCACGCAGGCCGTTCTCGCGCATCAGTCGCGCCGTGCGCCGGCGCCCGATGGCGAAGCCTTCATCCTGCAACGCGCGCGTCATCCGCGGGCTGCCGTAGGTGCCGTTCGACAGCGCGAACGCGGAACGGACATGCGCCAGCATCACCATGTCGTCGCGCTGGCGCCGGCTGGCCGAGCGGTCCTTCCAGGCGAAATAGCCGCTCTGGCTGACGCCGAGCAGCCGGCAGAGACGGTGGACCGGGAAATCCTTCTTCGCCCGATCGATGAGCTGGAATCTCATCGATTTCCCTCCCGGGCGAAAAAAGCGGTCGCCCGCTTGAGTATGTCACGCTCTTGCCGAAGGATTTCGTTCTCCCGCCGCAGGCGCTTCAGCTCGGCAGCCATACCTGCGTGCGGCGCCTGATCGGGCGCCTCCGCCAGACGATCCCGGCTGCGGCTGATCCAGCGCACCAGCGTCGATAAGCCGACGCCCAGATCCTCCCCTATCTCCCGCTGCGTGCGCCCGCTGGTCGCCACCAGCCGTACCGCTTCGTCCTCAAATTCCTTCGTGAACCGTCGCTGCTTCGTCATCGAGTTCGCCTTTCACATAAGGGGAACTCTCCACTTAAGCGGGGCAAGTCCATACGGACGTCGTGGCCTGACGCGACGCCAAGGGCGACGTGAGCGTGCGCGTGCGTCGCGGGCGACTTTTGCTACGCGCTTCTCCCGAGGCGCGGAGCAAAAGGCTCTCAACCTTGACGTTCCGGTGTGAACTCGGCATCGATCTGGGCGCCCACCATCCGGAAGGCGGCTTCCGCTCCGGCGATAGCCCGCGTCTCGTCAGCGTCCGACAGCGCCACGGCGTTGAGCGCCGCGGTGAAGGTCCGCCAATGGAGGCCGCGGCCGCTGGGGTGGCCGGCCAGATGCCGGGCGCCGAACGTCTCGGACAGATCGAGCTTGGCGGCGGCCTTCAGAAGGAAGGCCGCACCGAGGTTCGAGCCCTCCACCACATAGAGCCAGCCCAGCGCCGGCGCGATGCCGGGCGGCAGGTCGGCCGCGGCGCCAAGGGCGGGCAATGCGACGCTAAGGTCGCGTGCGTCCTGTTCCACCAGATCGAGCCGGCGGCGATCGGCGATATCCGGCAGCAAGGCCCCGAGCGCGGGATTGCGGAACAGCGGATCGACCGCCTGGTGGATACGGTATTGGATGCGCACGAAACGCCCATAATTGGCGCGGGAGGCGAACGGCGCCGCCGCCATGATGCGCCGGTCGATCTCCGCATGGGCCGCATGCGTCGCGGCCTTCATCCGCTTGGCGCGGGTCTCCTCGTTCTGCTCGGCGGGGGGCAGGTCCAGAATGTCCATCAAAAATCACTCCTCGGTCAAAATCGATCTGTTCGCGCCGCAGGCGCATCGGGCTCACTGTTCGCGGAAGGCGCGGGTCATCTGGTCCGACAGCGGCTTGACCAAATAGGAGAGCGCGGTGCGTGCTTCGGTGCGGATGAAGACGTCCGCCGGCATGCCCGGCACCAGGGCCAAGGTGCCGAGACGCGCCAGTTCCGGCGGCGGCACGGCGATGCGCACCACATAATGGGATGTCCCCGTACGGGGGTCCTCGGTGAGGTCCGCCGCCACGCGCTCCACAGTGCCGGAGAGTTCCGGCGTGGTGTGCTGGTTGAGCCCGGACAGCCGCAGCACCGCCGCTTGACCGAGCCGCACGGCATCGATGTCGTCCGGCCGGATGCGGGCCTCCACCGCCAAGCGGTCCTGGGCCGGGACGACGGACATGATCACATCCCCCGGCGAGACCACGCCGCCCACGGTGTGGACGGTCATCTCATGCACCGTCCCGCTCTGGGGGGCGAGGATATCGATGCGCTTCAGTTGGTCCTCGGCGGCCACCTTGCGCTCGATGCTCTCGCCGTACTGGGCCTCGATCTCGCGCAATTCCTTGCCCACCTCCGTGCGCAGGTCCTGGTCGATCTGGAGGATCTGCAGCTCCGCCTCGGCGATGCGCCCGGCCGACTGGGCCTGATAGGCGATCTTCTCGCCCCGCTCGCCGCCGAAGGTGGCCGCCTGCGTTTCCAGACTGTTGAGGCGCTGCACATTGACGATGCCCCGCTCCAGCAGCGGCTTGAGGTCGGCGATCTCCTTCTCCAGCACCTTCAGGCCGCGGTCATAGGCCGCCTCCTGCGCCTTCAGGCCGTCGATCTCGTGCCGGTACTGGGCGATGCGCTCGCGCAACTGCGCCTTGCGGCCGATGCGGGAGACGCGCCGCGCCTCGAACAGGCTGCGCTCGCTGTGCAAGGCGGCGATCGCCTCCGGGCTCGCGGACTGCGCCTCCAGCCAGGCGGGAAAGACCAGATCCGGCAGATCGTCGCGCTCCGTCTCCAGCCGGGCGCGGCGGGCGCCCAGTTCCACGAGGCGCTTCGAGACGATGGCGAGGCCCACCCGCGTCTGCGTGGCGTCGAGGCGCATGACCACGTCCCCGGCCTGAACCTGCTGGCCCTCGCGCACCAGGATCTCGCCCACCACCCCGCCGGTGGGGTGCTGGACCTTCTTCACATAGGATTCCACCACGAAGATGCCGTGTGCCACCACCGCGCCGGCAAGGCTGGTGGCGGCCGCCCAGCCGCCCACGCCGACCACGAGGCCCAGGCCGGCGAGGCCGCCCGCCAGCAAGTGGCGGCGGATGGAGTGGGTCAGCGATGCGGCATCAGGCCGGGACATTCTGTTCTCCCAAGGTGTCGGAGGCCGGGACGGGACTGTCCTCATGCGGCGAGACCACGCGCAGCGGACCCTGCGCGCGGGCGGCCACCTTCTGGCCGGGCGCGCCCTGGCCCTTCATGAGCGCGGCGAGCACCGCATCGCGCGGACCGAAGACCTTGGCCTGGCCGTTCTCCATCATCAGCAGCAGGTCCACCGCCCCGAGCGCACTCGGACGGTGGGCGACCACCACGGCGATGCCCTTGCGGGCACGCACCGTGGCGATGGCGGCCACCACGGCGGCTTCGCCCTCCTGGTCCAGATTGGCGTTGGGCTCGTCCAGCACCACCAGGAAGGGATCGCCGTACAATGCGCGGGCGAGGCCGATGCGCTGGCGCTGCCCGGCGGAGAGGGCGGTGCCGCCATCGCCCACGGGGGTCTCATAGCCCTTGGGCAGGCGCAGGATCATCTCATGTGCGCCGGCGGCGCGGGCGGCGGCCACCACGGCGGCGGGGTCCGGCGCGGGATCGAGCCGGGCGATGTTCTCCGCCACCGTGCCGTCGAACAAGTCCACCCCTTGCGGCAGATAGCCGATGTGGCGGCCGAGCGCCGCGCGGTCCCATTGGTCGAAGGCGGCGCCATCGAGCCGCACCTGCCCGCCCGTGGGCGTCCAGACGCCCACCAGGGCGCGGGCGAGGGTGGACTTGCCCGAGCCGCTGGGGCCGACGATGCCGAGCGCGCTGCCGGCGGCGATGGCGAGGCTGACGCCCGCCACCGTGGGCTTGCGCGCGCCGGGCGGGGCGATGGCCAGCCCCTCCACCCGCAGGTCCCGTTCCGGGCGGGGAAGGGCGGTCACGGCGCCGTCTTGCGGCACGCGCTCGAACAGATCGGCGAGGCGCGCCCAGCTCTGGCGGGCGTTGAGGAAGGATTTCCAATTGCCGATGGCCAGATCCACCGGCGCGAGCGCCCGTCCCATCATCACCGAGCTGGCAATCATGATGCCGCCCGTGGCCTGTTGGTCGATGACCAGCAGCGCGCCCACCGCCAGCATGGCCGATTGCAGGCCAACGCGCAGCGCCCTGGCGACCGCCCCGAGGCCGCTGGCCACGTCGCCGGTGCGGCGGTTGGCGGCGAGATGGTCCGCGTTCACCGCCTGCCAGCGGGCGGCGAGCGGCCCGTTGAGGCCCATGGCGCGCACCGCCTCCGCATTGCGCCGGCCGCCCTCCAGCACCGCGTTGCGGGCGATGCCGGTGCGGATGGCGTCGGTGATGGCGCGGTGGGAGAGGCGATCATTGACGAGGGTCAGGGCGATGAGCACCAGCGCCCCGGCGAGCGCGGTGGCGCCAATCCAGACATGGAACAGGAAGCATAGGCCGAGATAGAGCGGCATCCAGGGCAGGTCGAAGAAAGCGGTCGGCCCCTGGCCGCCCAGGAAGCTGCGCACGGTGTCGAGGTCGCGCAGCGGCTGGAGGCCGTCCGCGCCCTCCCGGCCCAGCAGCGGCAGGCGCACCACCGCCTCCTGCACCCGGCCGGACAGGCGGTGGTCCACCATCTCACCCACGCGCAGCAGCACCCGGCCGCGGATGATGTCCAGCACCGCCTGGAAGCCATAGAGCCCGGCGGCCAGCACCGCGAAGCCGGCGAGGGTGGGCAGGCTGCGGCTGGCCAGCACCCGGTCATAGACCTGCAGCATGAACAGGGGCGCGGTGAGCGCCAGCAGATTCACCACTCCGCTCACCAAAGCAAGGCCGCCCACCACGGGGGCGAGGCCACCGGGCAGGATTTGCGGAAGCGGGGCTTTGCGATGTGGGGATGCCATCAATCAACCTTCCCGTTTGCTGCGGGGTGGAAACAGGCGGAAATGCCGAAGCCACCGTGCGCGATGGGTGCGCACGGCGGCCCGCATGCCAGCGGCCGATGAAAATGTGTCACCGGCCACTGGCCGAACGTGCGCGGCGCCTGAGCGAAACCTGTCCGGCCGCGGTCGAGACAGGGGCCGTCGGCCTCAGGTGCCCGGCGCTCAGGTCAGGCCAGGACGAACTCCGACGACAACGTGTTCTCGGCCACGTTGAGCAGGGTGATGCTGTTGGCGCCATAGGCGACTACGGCATTGCCGCCGCTATAGGAGATCGACAGGTCGCTGTAGGAGGAGGACGCCCAGGCGGTGACGTTGATCGTGTCTTCCACCACGCTGAAGTCGGTGATGGTGTCCGAGCCGTCGGTGCCGTCGAAGACGAAAGTGTCGTAGCCGGCGCCGCCGGTCAGCGTGTCGGCGCCGTCGAAGCTCTGGATGATATCATCGCCGGAGCTGCCGACGATGGTGTTGTTCTGCGCGTTCAGCGTGCTCAGGAGCACCGAGGTGCTGCCGCCCATCAGGTCATAGATGAGCGTGTGGACGGGGTTGCCCGTGCCAGAGCCGGAGAGGCCGAGGCCGGAGATGGCGACATCGGTGGCGGACTGGCTGAAGCTGTCCGTGCCGGAGGAATAGCTCAGGCCCTGGCCGAAGCTGACGCTGTCCAGCGTGCCGTCGAGGGTGTGGACGCTGTAATTATAGGTGAAATCCCCGCCGCTGCCGGAGCCGATGACCACCGAATCCGCCGTGGACGGGACGCCCGAAACGGTGGAGGAGGCGGCTTCGGAGAAGGCATACTGGTTGCCCGCCAGGTCCAAGGCGCTGTCGGAGAAGAAGCCAAAGGAGCCGCGCGCGAAGGTTGAGTCATAGGTGTTCAGATAGTCCAGGAGATCGACGCCGGTGCCGTCGGCGTTCGCATCGGACAGAGTGATCGTTGCCATGGTCATCATCCATATGTTGACCGGATGCTCAATTGATCCGGGTGCGGGGGAAAGCCGCGCCGGTGGCGCGGCCCGGTTTCCGCTTGCCTGGCGGCCAGCGGAAATTCAGAATTTGAGGTTCAAAGACACCGTGGCGGTGCGGCCCGGCGCCGGGAATGCGGCGGCGTTCAGCGCATCCACATAGGCCACGTTGGTCAGATTGGTGACGGCGAAACGGACCATCGCCTGATCGGTGAACTTATAGGAGGAGTACACATCCCAGACGGTGTAGATTTGCGGTTCATAGGCTGCTGCATTGATGCCGAGCTGGTCGGACGGCTCCACATGGGTCACCTTGCCGCCGATCACCCAGCGCCGGTCGAATTGCCGAAGTCCTGCGTCCATCGCGAACTTCTGCTTTGGCGCGACCGCAATATAATAGATGTCATCGCCGGTGGAAGGGGTGGATGTGCCAAAAGTGGCAACATAAGTATCGGAATAATTCGCATCTATATAAGTATAGGATGCGCCGACATAATAATCACCCGCATCATAATTGCCTTCCATTTCCACACCCTTCAGCGTGGACGTGCCCAGAAGGTTCACGGCCTGGTAGCCGCTGATGGTTGTCGTGGTGCCGGCAAAAATTCCGCCGGCCGAGCCCAGCGCGATGAAGTTCTCGATCGAGCGGTTGAAATAATTGGCCTTCATGCGGAACGTGTCGCCGGAGCGCAGCACGCTGTCATATTTCAGATTCACGCCGATTTCCCAGTTCTGGGAGGTTTCCGGCTTCAGGTCCGGATTGGGCAGGTAATTGAACAGGCCGCCGATATGCTCGCCGCCGATCAAAGTCTCGCCGATGCTCGGCGGGCGGAAGCCGCCGGTATATTTCCCATAGACCTGAAGGCCGGCCAGCGGCGTCACCGCCAGGGTCGCTTCCGGCGAGAAATGACCACCCGACTGATCCGCCGAGATGTCCTCGGTGAGCTGGACCTGCTGGGTGACCGCTGTGCTATATCCCACGCACCTGCCGCGCGAATAGAGGATGCAGGTGCGGGGGGTAATGACGACGGTCTCATAGCCCGCGTTCACCGTCGAACTGCCGGTCAGCTTGTAATAGTCGTACCGGCCGCCGCCGGAGACCTCCAGCCAGTTGCCGTGGGTGAAGGTGGCCTTGGCGAAGGGGCTGACCATCCAGCGCTTGCCGTTGGGGTTGGTTCCCGTATACCACCAGTTCTCGTCGGCATCGGCGGCGTCGTAATTGGTCGAGCCGGTGCTGGTCTTGTCGAGGAAGCCCTCGGCGCCATAGTGCAGCGCCAGCGTGCCCAGGGGCACCTTGAAGGTGCTGGTGTTGGCGATGTTGGCGCCATAGGTGTCGAGCGCATAGTCCACATCGAACGCGCCATAGGTGGTGCGCGCCGTCCGATACTGCTGGTTCTCCGTGCGGTTGGCCCAGATCTGGGCCTTGAGGTCGAACAGCGGATTATCCGGCTGGTAGGTATAGGTCGCCGTGCCGGTGAGGTTCTGCACGTGGTTGGTATTCACATAGTCATTATTGTAGGTGCTGGTGGTGAATTCGGTGTCGAACATCACGAAGCTGAGTTCGAGGCGCTGGTCGTCGGTGATGTCCCAGCCCAGCTTGGCGAGGCCCGACCAGGTGTTGCCGCCGGTGTAGATCGCGTCCTGGTCCAGGGTGTATTGCGCGGAGACCGAGGGCGACAGCGTGCCGTTGGTGCCGATACTGTAGGCGCCCAGCTCCTTGTGGCTGATGGCGAAGGTGCCATCCAC
Source organism: Azorhizobium sp. AG788 (assembly GCA_943369575.1). Taxonomy (GTDB): domain Bacteria; phylum Pseudomonadota; class Alphaproteobacteria; order Rhizobiales; family Xanthobacteraceae; genus Azorhizobium. Next base: position 15,745 of record CALRNP020000039.1, read on the forward strand.
CTTGCCGAGCCGCCCTGCCACCGCCGCGAGGCCGTAGAAATCATATTCATTGGTGCCGGTGGTGACGTCGAGCTCGCCGCCATAGCTCTTGCCGGGCTTGATGAGGTCGTCCGCCGCAAGGGTGCGGAAATTCACCACCGAGCCGTGCGAGCCGGCCGCGCCGACGCCGGTGGCGGTGCTTTTCTCCACCTCCACACTGCGCAGCAGCAGCGGGTCCACATAGGCAAAGGCCGTGCTGCCGTGCCCGCTCTGCGCGAAATTCTGCCGGGCGCCGTCGATGGTCATGGTGACGCGGCCCTGGTCCTGCAAGCCGCGCACGTTCACGCTGATACCGGGGTTCTGCGGCGTGCCCGCGACATTCACGCCGGACATGCCGTCGAACAGGTCGGAACTGCTGCGCGGCACGGTCTCCTGCATGGCCGAGCGGCTGATGAAGCTGATGGCGGCGGGGGTGTCGTAGATCCAGTCCGGCGCGCCCTGGTAGCCCGGCCCGGCGCCGCCCACCTCGGTCGCCACCGTGACGGTGTCGAGCTGGATCGTGCCGTCGTCCGCCGCCCCCGGTGCCGCGCTTGCCGGTGACTGGCCGATCACCGCCGCATTGTTGCCGGTGAGGCGGAAGGAGACGCCGGTGCCGCGCAGCAGTTGCGCCAGCGCCTGCTCGGGCGTGAAGCTGCCCTTCACCGCATTCGCCGTGATCCCCCGCGCGGTCGCGGAGGCCAGGGTCACCTGTAGCCCGGATTGGCGGCTGAAGGCGCCGATGGCGTTGGTGAGCGGCTGCGCGGGAATGTCGAATGTCCGCGCCGCGCCACGGGCCTGGGCGCTGCCGGTCGCCGCGCTGCCCGGCGCTGTGGTCTGGGCGGCGGCGGTGGCGGCGGAACAGACGAGAGCGACTGCGGCAGCCGCGAGAAGGCGATTACGGCGGAAAGCACTCAGATTAAAATTGTTCTCAGAATATCCGCGGGCTCTCTGAAAAGGCATTGTTCACTGTCTCTGTCGGTTCGTGAAGACATGCGCGCCGGAGCGCCTCGACCTCAACGACAAACGACAGGACAGTTTTTTTCATCAGGGGCCGAACATTGTAGACACTCAAATCTATAGTTCAGTGCATCGGAGCATGTTCCGGCCCTGTGGCATCGCCATGGGACGGACAGCACGGTCTCTCTCGAAGCGTGGGAGAGAGAGCCGCCGCTCAGGTTGTTTCAATCTGATCGGCGGCTCTAGAAGCGCGTGATCACGCGAAGATAGGCGGAAGCCGAGTGGACCTTTCCGCCGAAGGGCTCGACGAGCGCGCCGAGTGCCTGGTCGGGCTGGCGCAGGTCATAGATGCCGGTGACCCGCTCGTCCGCCAAGGCGGCGTCGGGCAGTGCGATCCAGGCGTGGTGATAGCGCCGGATCTGCTCAACCACCGCCCCGAGGCGCGCATCGACCACCACAAGGCGGCCTTCGCGCCAGGCGCCGATCTCGTCCACCGGCACCCGGTCGCGCGTCAGGGTGCGGGTGGCGTCGTCGAAGCGCAGGACGTCGCCCGGCGTCATCTGCGCGCTCTGCGCTCCGGCGCCGAAACTGGCCCTGACCGAGCCGCGCGCCAGCGCCACGTCGGAGGAGGCTGTGCCGAGGCGCACGTCGAAGGCGGTTCCCAGCACCTCCACCTTGGTGTCGCCGGCGGCCACCACGAACGGGCGGGCAGGGTCGCGCACCACGTCGAAATAGGCCTCGCCCGAGAGCAGTTCGATGCTGCGCCGCCCTTCGGCGAAGCGGGCCGATAGGGCGCTGCCGGCGGCGAGGGTGACGGTGCTGCCGTCTTCCAATCTCACGGTGCGGGTTTCGCCGATGCCGGTCACGTAGTCGGCGTCCAGCAGCACCAGGGCCCCTGACAGCCAGATACCGAGGCATGCAGCCGCGGCGGCTGCGACGGTTACCAAGCGCCAGCGGTGCGGCGCCCGGCCGGTGCGCTCCCGGCCGTGGGCAGAGCCTGGCGCGGGGCGGCGGCGGGTCGGCGCTGGCGGGCGTGGCGGCGGTAGCGGCGCGGTCGCAGGGCGGGCCATCGTCGGCATTGTTCCGGGTGCCGCGGCCGGCACAGCGTCCAGAAGGTTCCAGGCCAGGCAGACGCGATCCCAGGCGATCTGGTGCTGGCGCGCTGCGGCGAGCCACCCCTGGAATTGCTCCGCGAGCACCGGGTCGTCGGGCGCGTCGGAGAGACGGATCAGCCAGTCTGCTGCTTCCTCCTGCGCGCCGTCCGGCGGCGTCATGCCTGTCTGCTGTCCCCGCATCGTCCGCAACGTGTCGTTCCCGTCTGGCGCAACCTATGAATGTTGCCTTGCTGGCACGTGCTGCCATGATCCCCAGACACGCAGCCGCGGCTTTTTTTTCACCTGTCCCGCATTTTTATGGATCGCCGGTGATTTCGGCGGCGAGCGCAGCGAGCGCGGCCCGCAGGCGCCGATGCGTCGTGGCCACGGAAATCCCAAGGGCGGAAGCGATCTCGTCCAGCGTATGGCCCTCGAATCGGTACATTTCGACGATGGCCCGCGTGCCTTCGGGCATCCGGTCCAGCAGGTCGCTGAGCCGACGGACGCGTTCGATGAGCAGGAGGCGCTGTTCTGGCGTTTCAAGCAGTTGCGGAGCGGCCCAGGAGGGGATGGCGTCCGGCGTGCCATGCGTGCTCTCCAGCCGCCGCCGCCGCCGCAAGTTGAATGCGAGATTGCGGACCACGCGAAACAGATAGGCACGGGGCGAGGCGACACGGGCGACCGCCGCCGGCTCTAGGCGCACGAACGCTTCCTGCACAAGGTCTTCCGCGCCTTCGCGCGAGCCGAGCAGGAAAGCGGCATATTCCACCAGTGGCCCCCGATGGCTGACATAGAGCGTCCGACGATCGTCAGCGTCCCGCACGCCCATGGGTCCTCCGGGCGGACAGCATGGCTGCGGGACCGCAGCCGGCAGGCACGCGGGGCAACCGACGATGTCCCGCGCGTTCGCGGAACGGGAGGGCGGCGGATATCGAGGCTTGGACCGTTGCGGTCTGGTCCACCATGTCAGGATCCCTGGGCGAGAGCGGCGAAGGCACCTCTGCGCACTACCGCCGCGGCACACTAGGAGAAGCGAATAAGGCGTGCAATATTCATAGTTTAGATGTTGTCTAGGTGTTTGATCCCGGCTTTTGATGGCGCAGTCTTTTCGCAGAGTTGGAAGGATGCGCTATGGGCCAGGTTCACCACGGGAGCGCCACGACGACAGCGGCGGTCCGTCGGGTGATACAACATAGTCAAGAGAGCCTGAGGGCTTTGGCGAAGCGCTACGGTCTCAACCAGAAGACGGTCGCGAAGTGAAAGAGGCAGGCATCAGTCGCCGATCGACCGACCGGCCCGAGAGAGCCGAAGTCGGCGGTCTTGTCAGTGGAGGAGGAAGCCATCGTCGCCGCCTTCCGGCGCCATACTCTGCTTCCGCTCAATGCCATGATCGTGCGAACGGATATCCACTGCGGCACCCAGATTCCGGCTAAGAACAGGAGAGACCTCTCCTCAAAAGACGCAACGCATCCGCTTTCTTCGATCCGCCACAAAGGGTCAGCGGGCGCCGAGGTCTAAACCCATCTGCCAGAAATCCGCTTCCAGCCGCGCGGCCTGCCCGAATAAGGCGGACAGTTCGGCGAAGCGGCGGTCGGTCATCGCCCGCGCGGCGAGGTCGTCCAGATGCCGGCGCGCCGTCGTCGCCACGCTCTGGTAGCCCGCCCCGGCATATTCGCCGATCCACTCGCGATACGGATGGTCATCCAGCCCGTCGGCGCCATCGGGTGCCAGTGCGTGGCCGATCTCGGCATAGCCGATGACACAGGGCGCCAGCGCCGTGTGCAGATCGAGCAGGTCGCCGGCTGCCCCGCAGTCCAGCACGAAGCGGGTATAGGCCACGGTGGCCTGTTCCTCGCGCGCGGCATCGAGGTCGGCCCGCGACAGCCCCCAGCGGGTACACAGGCGCACGTGCAGCTCGGTCTCTGCCAGGATCGCCGCCAGCCCCTCCTGCGCGATGCGAATGTCGGCGAGCGTGCGGCTCTTGTAGGCGGCGAGCGCATAGGCGCGGGCGAACTGGATCAGGAACAGATAATCTTGCACCAGATAGGCGCGAAACGCGGCCTCGGGCAGCGTGCCCGCGCCGAGCTGGCGCACGAAGTCGTGGTCCACATAGCTCTGCCAGTCCGCCGATGCCGACGCCTTCAGGCGCGTGAAGATATCCATGCCGTTTCTCCCCGCGCCGGTATCGGACACGCATCGGTCCCGCGCAAGCCCGGGGGGGTAGGCTCATGCCTCGTGGCGCGGGAAGCCGATCATCTCGCTCAGACCGTCGGCGTCGGGGGACTTCGGCGCGAGGTCCCGGTAGGCCATCATGTCGGCGGTCATCGGTGGATCTTTCGGTCTGGCGTTGGTGTCAGCAACCAGACCCTAACCGAGCATCCTCAGTGACCACCTCTGCCGCCACCTACACCACGTCCGGGGACACGGTCTCTGACGGCGTTGAGCTGCAGCGCCAGCCCATGGTCTGGGGCCGTCTCGGGGCAGGGGATCGCCTTTCCAGGCTGCGCGTGCTTTATCCGCAGCTTCCCTCAGCGAGGCGCGCCCCATGACGCTCCATAAACTTGATCGCTCCAAAGCCGAAGTTATCGCCGGGCCGGTGGACCCGGCGGTGGTGGTTTCCGGCCAGCCGGAAACCAAGACCTTCGTCACCTATGACGCCTCTGGTGAGCGCTTATGCGCCGGAGAATGGGAAGCAAGCATCGGCAAATGGCGGGTGACGTATGACGAGTGGGAATATTGCCTCATCGTCTCGGGCCGCTGCGTGGTCACGGGCGATGACGGCACGGTGATCACCGCGGGGCCCGGCGACGCCTTTGTGCTTGAGCCAGGTTTTACCGGAACGTGGGAGGTTCTGGAGCCCGTTCGCAAGCATTGGGTGATGAGGACGGCCTAGACGCCGGCAGATACGTATCCCCAGGGCCCAAAGCACAGGCGATCTCTGCGCCGGATAGAAGCTGGGGGCAACCTCAGCAGCGCCCCAGGAAGCCGTTTCGATCCCGCAGGGAGGCGATCCGCAAGCGGCGCATGCGGCGATGGACCGTGGTCCGGTCGACGCCCAGCAGTCGCGCGACCGCCGAGATGTTCCAGTCCTGGGTCTCAAGAGCGGCGAGGAGTTGAGCCCGTTCCGTTGGGGCTGCAAGGTCGGCGGAGGCGATGAAACTCGATGCGGGCGGCGCATCTGCTTCAAGTCCTGCGATTGTCCCACGCACGCGGTCCGGCAGGTCATCCTTCTGGATCACCGGCTCGGCGGCCACGGCGCACGCATAGTCCAGCGCATTCAGCAGTTCGCGGATGTTGCCCGGCCACCCATAGGCCCGCATCGCTTCGCGCGCCTCGGGGGTGATGGTATAGCGTTCCTGCGCTGCGCCGAGGCGGGTGGCCAGGATTTGATCCATCAGCCACTGGAAGTCGGTGCGCTTGCGTAAGGGCGGCAGCGTGAGGATGGCGCCGTTGAGGCGGAAATACAGATCCTCGCGGAACCGCCCCGCTTTCACTTCGCTGACCAGATCGCGATGGGTGGCGGCAATGACGCGGATATTGACCGGCATCGGTCGGGAGCGGCCCAGCGGCGTCACCTCCCGCTCTGCCAGCACCCGCAGCAGGCGGGTTTGCAAGGTGAGCGGCATGTCGCCGATTTCGTCCAGGAACAAGGTGCCGCCATCCGCCTCGCTGACCAGTCCCTTCTTCCCCTTGGCGGCAGCGCCGGTGAAGGCCCCTGGCTCATAGCCGAACAGTTCGCCCTCGATCAGCGTTTCCGGCAGCGCGGCGCAATTCACCGGCACGAACGGCTTGGCCGCCCGGGCACTGGCGGCGTGGATCGCTTTGGCCAGATGCTCCTTGCCGGTGCCGGTCTCGCCACAGATGAGCAGGCTCATCTGCGTGTTCAGCAGTTTGGCGGCCCGGCCGGCGACGCGCGCCATGGCCGGGTCATCGCGGAACAGGGCCTTGAGCGGCTTTGGGAGATCCGGCATCGCCGCCGCCGGTGTGGGGGCGACGATCCGGGTCGGCGGTGAGAGGCTCTGGGCAAACAGCGGCGTGCCGCTCGCCGCCAGCCGCACCATGCGTTGCGCCACCGGCCGGCCGTGGCTCAGGCGGGGCAGGTCATCCACCTCAAGTTCGAAGAATTCGGAGAGCTTGCGCCCCACCAGCGGGCGGGCGCCCTCCGATGCCGGCCGGCGTTCCAGTTCGCGGATCAGCAGCCGGCGGGCCTCATTGTTGAAGCCGATGATGGCGCCCGCTCCATCCAGCGCCAGGACGAAAGCAGGATCCACATCGGCAAATTCCGGTGAGGCGGCCAGCTTCAGGATCCACTCGCGCCGGAAGCGGTTGAGCAGATGCGCGGTTTCGATCTTGCGCGCGAAGCTTTTGACCAGTTGCAGCGCCAGATGCTGGCTTTCCTTCGGCTCCGGTGAGCGTAAGGCGGAAATGTCGAGCACGGCGGCCAGCGTGCCACTGGCATCGAACACCGGCGCCGCGGTGCAGGTGAGTGGGATGTGCGTCGCATCGAAATGGTCGGTCTGGTGCACCACCAGTGCCTCTCCGGTGGCGATGCAGGTGCCCACCGCGCAGGTGCCCGCATTCGGCTCATTCCAATCGGCGCCGAGATACAGCCCGGCGCGCATGAGATTGTTGTCGAAGGTCGGGTCGCCGATGAAGTCCACCGTCACGCCCTTGGCGTCGGTGAGCAGGAGGACATAGCCGAGCCCGGCCACCTCCCGATACAGCGTTTCGACGCCGAAGCGGGCAGTATGCAGGAATTCGTCCATCGCATCCTGGTGTTCCCGCAGCCGCGAAGGCGGCAGGATGCAGGGGTCGCGCTGCACCACGGGATCAAGATTGTGTTGGGTGACGCAGCGGCGCCAGGAATCCTGGATGATGCTGTCCCGCCGGGTCGCGTAACCGCTGGCCGCCCGCACCAGTTCGTCGATATGCGCGGCATATTCTTTCCGCATGACGATCCTCCCAGACCGTTCTTTGGCGGGAGTGTCACTCCGATTGCCGAACACCGCAAGCGCGCGCCGGCGCCCTGCGCGCCGCCGGTTCATGCGCCGCGCCATACCTGTGGCGCCCGCCGCCACAGGTGTGGCGGGCTCGCCTCAGCCCGCCGCAGCGGCCGGCATCGGGTTTTTCCTTCCAGTGCATGGTGTTGGCGGTGTCGGGCCAGATTGGCCCGCCCCTTGCTCTCCTTCTCAGCAACGGCACGCGACGCAGATCGACGGCTGAAGAAAAGAACACACAGGGGGAGAAGCCGAATGCCACCCAGCGTGGGCATCATCGCCAATCCGATTTCGGCACGCGATATCCGTCGCGTGGTGGCGAACGCCGGCAGCCTGCAGATCGCCGACCGTGCCAACATCGTCCTGCGCGTGCTCGCTGCCCTTGCCGCCTGCGGGATCGCCCAGGTGGTGATGATGCCGGAGCGCGGCGGCATCTCGACCTACGTGCGGCGCGGGATGGAGCGCGCCCTGGGCGAGGAGCGCTTCCCGCATGTGTCCCTGCTGGAGATGCCGGTCACCGGCACGGTGGAGGACACCCGCCACGCCGCGCGCCTGATGGCGGCGCGAGGTGTCGCTGCAATCGTCGTTCTGGGGGGCGACGGCACCCACCGGGCGGTGGTGGCGAACTGTGGCTCCGTTCCGGTGGCGGGGATCTCCACCGGCACCAACAATGCCTTTCCCGAGCATCGCGAGGCCACCATCACCGGGCTGGCCACGGGGCTCGCGGTGATGGGGGCGGTGCCGCCGACGCTGGCCTTCGCCTGGAACAAGACCCTGGAGGTGAGCCTGGATGGTGCCGCCCCAGAGATCGCGTTGGTGGACGTGGCCATCGTCACCGATCGCTTCGTGGGGGCGCGGGCCCTGTGGCGCACGGAGACGTTCAGCGAGCTCTACGTCACCTTCGCCGACCCGGAGGTGATCGGCATGGCCGCCGTTGCCGGACTGCTGGAGCCGGTGGGGAGGCGCGAGCCGGGTGGTCTGATGCTGCGCTTCGGCCCCGTCGATACAGCCCCTTACGTGGTCCGCGCGCCGATCGCGCCGGGCCTCATTTCCGCGGTGGGTGTGGAGACCTGGCGGCGCTTGCCGGCCGGGGAGAGCATCGTGCCGGCTTTGCCCGCGGGTGCCGTTGCCCTCGACGGCGAGCGCGAACTGTTTTTCGACCCGCACCAGAGCGTTGCCGTCACCCTGGTGGACCATGCCTTCCGCACCATCGATGTGTCCGCGGTCATGCGCTGCGCCGCCGCGCGCGGCCTGTTGCGCACCTCGGCGCGACCCACTGTTTTCGCCTAATCACCGGAGGACAGCCTGATGACCAATTCCCCCTTTCCGTTGAGCAAGGACGCATTGCTCACCGCCTACCGAACCATGCGCACCATCCGCGATTTCGAGGAGCGGCTGCATGTGGAATTCGCCAAAGGCGACATTCCCGGTTTCGTGCATCTCTATGCGGGCGAGGAGGCGTGCGCCACCGGCATCATGATGCACCTCACCGACATCGACCGCATCGCCTCCACCCATCGCGGTCACGGCCATTGCATCGCCAAGGGCGTGGACGTGCACGAGATGATGGCCGAGATCTACGGCAAGTCCACCGGCTCCTGCCGGGGCAAGGGCGGCTCCATGCATATCGCCGATCTGTCCAAGGGCATGATGGGCGCCAACGGCATCCTGGGGGCAGGCGCACCGTTGATCTGCGGCGCCGGCCTTGCCGCCAAGTTTCGCGGCGATGGCGGCGTGGGCATCACCTTCTTCGGCGACGGCGCCTCCAACCAGGGCACTGTGCTGGAGAGCATGAATCTGGCTGCCGCCTGGAATTTGCCGGTGATCTTCGTAGTGGAGAACAACGGCTATGCCGAAGCCACTTCGGTGGAATACGCCACCGCCGTGGAGTCGTACGTCGACCGCGCCTCGGGCTTCGGCCTGCCCGGCGTGACCGTGGACGGCACCGATTTTTTCGCCGTGTACGAGGCGGCGGGTGAGATCATCAAGCGCGCCCGCGCCGGCGGCGGTCCGGCGCTGCTGGAATGCAAGATGATTCGCTTCTTCGGCCATTTCGAGGGCGATGCCCAGACCTACAAGGCCAAGGGCGAGAATGACTACAACCGCGCCAATCGCGACTGCCTGAAGATCCTGGCCGGGCGCGTCACTGCCGCAGGCGTCATCAGCGAGGCCGAGCTCGCCCTCATCGATCGCGAGGTGGCCGCCCTCATCGATGACGCGGTGATCGCCGCCAAGGCTGCCCCGCTGCCCAGCGGGAATGAGCTGCTCACCGACGTCTACGTCTCCTACTGAGCGCAATCATAAGAGGGAGGATGAACCATGGCCCGCATGATCAGTTACAAGCAGGCGATCAATGAGGCGTTGGACCTGGAGATGCGCCGTGATCCGAGCGTGATTTTGCTCGGGGAGGACATCGTGGGTGGCGCCGGCGCGCCGGGAGAGGCGGATGCCTGGGGCGGGGTGCTCGGTGTCACCAAGGGGCTTTATGCCAAGCATGGCAACCGCTTGATCGACACGCCGCTGTCGGAAAGCGCCTATATCGGCGCCGCCATTGGCGCTGCCGCCTGTGGCATGCGGCCGGTGGCGGAACTGATGTTCCTGGATTTCATGGGCGTATGTTTCGACCAGATCCTGAACCAGGCGGCGAAGTTCAAATATATGTTCGGCGGCAAGGCCAAGACCCCGGTGGTGATCCGCGCCATGGTGGGGGCGGGCTTCCGCGCCGCCGCCCAGCATTCCCAGATGCTCACCCCCATGTTCACCCATGTGCCGGGCCTCAAGGTGGTGTGCCCGTCCAATGCCTATGACGCCAAGGGGCTGCTCATCCAGGCCATCCGCGATGATGATCCCGTGATCTTCTGCGAGCACAAGAACCTCTACGCCATGGAGTGGGATGTGCCCGAGGAATCCTATGCCATCCCCTTTGGCGAAGCGAACCTGGCCCGCGAGGGCAAGGACGTCACCATCGTCAGTTATGGCCTGACCGTGCATCGGGCCCTGGCTGCCGCCGACGACCTCGCCCGCCGCGAGCGGATCGAGGCCGACGTGATCGACCTGCGCACGCTCTCGCCCATCGACTGGGATACCGTCATCGAAAGCGTGGAGAGCACCGGCCGGCTGGTGGTGGTGGACGAGGCCAATCCGCGCTGCTCCATCGCCAGCGATGTGGCCGCCTACGTGGCCCAGCATGCCTTTGGGGCGCTCAAGGCCGCGCCTCAGATGATCACCGCTCCGCATACGCCGGTGCCGTTCTCACCAGCCCTGGAGGATCTCTACATCCCCTCGGCCGATGCCATCACCGCCGCCGTCACCCGCATCACCGCCCGCGTCCGCGCGGCCTGAGGGACATGGAATGAACGCGCGCATCAAGCCGATCGTCATGCCCAAATGGGGGCTCTCCATGGCGGAGGGCAAGGTCACCGGCTGGCTGGTTCGGCCGGGGACCAAGCTATCCGTGGGTGATGAAATTGTGGAAGTGGAAACCGACAAGATCGCGGGGGTGGTGGAAGCCGGCGATGCCGGCCTGCTCCGCCGCGCCTTGGGCGAGCCGCAGACGGTCTATCCGGTCAAGGCACTGATCGGCGTCATCGCCGACGCGGAGGTGCCGGATGCGGAGATCGACGCCTTCGTTGCCGCTTATGCCACGCCTTCGGACGCGGCGGACGGGGAGGCCGAGGCCGGCCCGCGCTATGCGTTCGTCGACACACCCGCCGGACGCCTGCGCTATGCCAAGCGGGGGGAGGGCGAGCGGATCATCGTCCTGATCCACGGCTTCGGCGGCGACCTCGACAATTGGCTTTTCAACATCGATGCCCTCGGTGGCGCGGGCACGGTCTATGCCCTTGATCTGCCAGGGCACGGTCAATCGGACAAGACCCTGCCCAGCGCAAGCCTGGAGGGGCTTGCCGCCGCTGTGAGCGGCTTCATGGATGCGCTCGACATTCCGCGCGCCCATCTCATCGGCCATTCCATGGGCGGGGCGGTGGCCATGCGCCTGGCGCTGGACCAGCCGGTGCGCGTTGCCTCCTTGGGCCTCATCGCCTCGGCGGGGCTGGGGGCAGAGATCAACGGTGCCTATCTGGATGGCTTCGTGTCCGCCACCGCGCGGCGCGAGCTCAAGCCGGTGCTGGAGCATCTGTTCCATGATCCCGGCACCGTCACCCGGCAATTGGTTGAGGACATGCTGAAGTTCAAACGCCTGGACGGCGTCGATACGGCGCTTCGGTCCTTGGCCGGCGAGCTCTTCCCGGGTGGCACGCAGGCCAGCGTCCTGTCGGACGCGCTCAAGGCGGCCGGCCCGCCGACCCTGGTGATCTGGGGCGAAGGGGATCAGATCATCCCCGCGGCCCATGCGCAGGCGTTGGCGGGCACGGCCGACGTGACCGTGCTGCCGCAGGCCGGGCACATGGTGCAGATGGAAAAAGCCGGCCGGGTCAATGACCTGCTGATCGCTCACTTCGGCGCCTGAGCCCGCTCACCGCCGGACGCCCCCGGCCCCGTGCCCGCACCGGGGCTGGGGGCACCCCCTTCCCATGCACGCCGCCGCTTCGCGGAAGGCGAAGGAGATCCCATGTCCAAACTTGCCCAAAAGAGCATCGTCATCACCGGCGCCGCCGGTGGCATCGGCTCGGCCATTGCCAAGGCGCTCGCCGCCGACGGCGCGCGCCTTCTGGTCGCCGACCTCTCTCTGCCGGCGGCGGAGCGCGTGGCCGGCGAGATCACCGCCGCCGGCGGCACCGCCCGCGCCATCGCTATGGATGTGCGCCAGCGCGCCGATGTGCGCCGCATGATCGATGCGGCAGTCGACGCCTTCGGCCGTCTTGACGTGCTGTTCAACAATGCCGGCGTCGCCCAGACCCGCCCCTTCCTCGACATCACCGAAGACGACTGGCGTTTCGTCACCGATGTGAATGCGCTGGGGGTGCTTCTGGGCATGCAGGAGGCCATCAAGACGTTCAAGGCCCAGGGTGGGGGCGGCAAGATCATCAACACCGCCTCCATCGCCGGCAAGCAGGGCTATGAGCCTTTGGCGCATTATTGCGCGAGCAAGTTCGCCGTCATCGCCATGACCCAGGCCGCGGCGCGGGCCTTCGGTAAGGATGGCATCACTGCCAATGCCTTCTGTCCCGGCGTCGTGGGCACCGAGATGTGGAAGACCATCGACAAGGGGTTTCGCGATAGCGGCCTTACCCACACGGAGAATGAGGCGTTCGAGACCTTTGCCGCCGGGGCGGTGCTGGGTCGGGCGTCGACGCCGGATGACCTGGTGGGTGTCGCCCGGTTTCTCGCGTCCTCGGACTCCGACTTCATGACCGGCCAGTCGCTGCTGGTGGATGGGGGCATGGTCTTCAG
>CALRNP020000040.1:0-27824 GCA_943369575.1 Azorhizobium sp. AG788
CGGCGGCAGCGTCACCGAGACGAAGGGATAGCCGGCGGTGCGAAAGACCTTGGCAATGGCAGCCTGGATGTCGGAGATGCGCTTGCGCGACAGGGGTTGGCCGAGGAAAGGCGCGAGCGCAGCACTGAGCGCCGCGCGGTCGATGTCGCCCACGGCGCCGATGCGGACGCCACGCTCGTGCCGTTTCGCCACATTCTCCTTCGGCCCGATAAGGCTGATGCCGGACAAGGCGACGCCGAGCGGCGTCTCGTCCGGACTGCCTGCGAGATCCTGCGGCCCGATGACGAGCCGCCCCTGCCCGGAGATCACCGGCGGCAGGTTGCGCTCCACCGGCGCAATCACCTGCGCCAGGGCCGGGCCGGCGGAGAGAGCGGCAATGCCCAGCGCCACAGCGCCGATGGTCTTGATCAGGTGCATGGAAGCGCTCATGGCCTCACTGAGTCCGGAACGTGAGCCACGGCCCAGCGGGGCGGTTTTCCGGGACGGGAAGCAAGGAGCATGGCCCGCCGCCGGCGCCGCCGCATGAAACCACCGATGGCGCCGGCTGGATCTGGGATGATTGGTCAAGGGTCGCCACGAACGCGCGTGCATCCTGCGCGACGGCCGACTGATCCAGCGACTGCGTCTCGACGGCGGCGGGAACCTGAGCCGACCCGACCACGGTCAGCGTGCCGGGAACATAGGCCAGGGCATAGTTGGCTGATGCCCCCAAGGTGCCCTGCGTGATGGGATAGGCGCCCATGACCGACAGGGGCCCGGCCAAGGTGCTGAGGGCGCCGGTGAGGACATCGCCATTCACCAGGCCCCGTCCGCTGACCGCATAGGTCAGCGCGGGATTGGTCGCCCCCGCCACGCGGCTCTGGTCGTCGGCGGTCACCGTCAGCGGGCGCGGCGAGATGGTGAGACGGGAGCCCAAATAGGTGAGGACATAGTTGGGCGATGCGACAACGGAGCCCTGGGTGATCGCATAGGAGCCGACGTTGGCGGTGGCGGCGGCAAAGGTCGCGAGCGCACCGGAGAGCGTGTCGCCATTCACGAGGCCGGAGCCGCCGACAGTATAGGTGAGTAACGGCACGCCATCGCCATACACCATGGACTTTGCATCGGCGGCGATGGTGAGCGGCCGGGCGGTGATGGCGATATTCGCCCCGGTGTAGATCACCGCATAATTGGACGACCCACCGAGCGTGCCCTGGGTGATGGCATAGGAACCCACGTTCGCGGTCGAGGTCGCACCTGCCGCGAGTGCACCGGAGAGCGTGTCCCCGTTCACCAATCCGGAGCCGCCCACCGAGTAGGTGAGCAGCGGCACGCCATCGCCATAGATCATGGACTGGCCATCGGCGGTGACGGTGAGCGCGCGGGGCGTGATGGCGACATTCGCCCCGGTGTAGGTCACGGCATAATTGGACGAGGCGGCCAGCGTGCCCTGGGTGATGGCATAGGACCCGACATTCGCGGTCGAGGTCGCACCTGTCGAAAGCGTACCGGAGAGCGTGTCACCGTTCAAAAGCCCGGAGCCGCCCACCGAGTAGGTGAGCAGCGGCACGCCATCGCCATAGACCATGGATTTCCCATCGGCAGCGATGGTGAGCGGCCGTGCGGTGATGGCGATATTCGCCCCGGTGTAGGTCACCGCATAATTGGACGACGCAGCGAGCGTGCCCTGGGTGATGGCATAACTGCCGACGTTGGCGTTCGAGGTCGCACCTGTCGCAAGCGTACCGGAGAGCGTGTCCCCGTTCACCAATCCGGAGCCGCCGACCGTATATGTGAGCAGTGGCACGCCATCACTATAGACCATGGATTTCGTATCGGCAGTGATGGTGAGCGGCCGGGCGGTGATGGCGATATTCGCCCCGGTGTAGGTCACGGCATAATTGGACGATGCACCGAGCGTGCCCTGGGTGATGGCATAGGAACCCACGTTCGCGGTCGAGGTCGCACCTGTCGAAAGCGTACCGGAGAGCGTGTCACCGTTCACAAGCCCGGAGCCGCCGACCGTATATGTGAGCAGTGGCACGCCATCACCATAGACCATGGATTTCGTATCGGCAGTGATGGTGAGCGGCCGGGCGGTGATGGCGATATTCGCCCCTGTGTAGGTCACGGCATAGTTGGACGACGCGCCGAGCGAGCCTTGGGTGATGGCATAGCTGCCGACGTTTGCCGCGGAGGTGGCCGTTGTTGCCAGGGTGCCGGAGAGCGCGTCGCCGTTTACGAGACCGGAGCCGCCGACAGTATAGGTGAGTAACGGCACGCCATCGCCATACACCATGGACTTTGCATCGGCAGCGATGGTGAGGGGGCGCACGGTGATGGCGACATCCGCCCCGGCATATGAGATGGCATAGTTGCTGCTGCCGAGTGTGCCCTGTGCGATAGCATAGTGGCCGACGTTCGCACTGGAACTGGCAGAGGTGGACAGAGCGCCCGACAGCGTGTCGCCATTCACGAGGCCAGCGCCGCCGACCGTGTAGGTCAAGGTCGGAACCGTGTCGCCATAGACCATGGACAGGCCGTTGGCGACGACAGTCACCGGCCGGGCGGTGATGGCGACATTCGCGCCGATATAGGTCACAGCATAGTTGGCCGACGCGCCCAGCGTGCCCTGCGTGATGGCATAGCTGCCGACGTTGGCGGCCGAGGTCGCACCTGTCGTGAGCGCACCGGAGAGCGCATCGCCGTTCACCAGCCCTGCCCCGCTCACCGCATAGGATAGCGAGGGCACCGCATCCCCATACACCATGGACTTGCCATCGGCGGTGACAGTGACTGACCGTGCGCTGACGACGAGATTCGCCCCGGTGTAGGTCACGGCATAGTTGGACGACGCGCCGAGCGTGCCCTGCGTGATGGCATAGCTACCGACGTTCGCGCTGGAGCTGGCCGAGGTGGACAGAGTGCCCGAAAGCGTGTCGCCATTCACGAGCCCGGCGCCGCCCGTCGTATAAGTGAGTGCGGGCACACTGTCGCCATAGACCATGGACTTCGCATCAGCCGTAATGGTCAGCGACCGGGGTGTTATGGAGAAGCTGCCATCCGCGTAGGTCAGCGTGTAATTGCCCGTTGCCGCACCGGAGAGCGTGCCGCCGCTCACGTTGGTCGTGTAGGACGTTCCCACATTGGATGTCGCGGTGGCATTGGTCGTGACAGTGACGTCCGACAGCAAGCTGTCCGTCTGGCCGTTCTTCCAGCCGGAGACGGCGTACGTCAGAGCCGGAGCATTCTCACCATAGGTCATGCTGCCACTGCCGGCGCTCACCGTCAGCGTGGCGGGCGTGACTGTCACCGATCCCGAATAGACGAAGCGGGTCGAGCGACCGCCCCAGGACGTGCCGCTGCCGCCGGAAAGACCAGCGGCATAGGTTCCCACGTCGGTGGTAGACGTCACGCCCGACGCAGAGACCGGGTTGGTCGTCACCACGTTGCCATAGCCGCTGCCGGTTCCGTAATAGCTATAGGTTAATGCCGGGCTGGAATCGCCGTAGGTCATGGTGCCCGTGGCATTGGCCCCGACGACACCCGAGACCGCATAGAGTTCGGCATAGTGCAACTGGCCGTCACTGGACTGGCTGGCCACGGCATTGGGGCGGGCCCAGACCGTCGTGAAATCCCAGCCGGCGGCACTGGCCAGGGCGTAGAAGCCGCCGGATGCCGTTGAGCCGTCACGCATCTGCGCCGTGGTGAGGCCGGTCACGCCACTGGCGGAACCGGTGCCGACGGCACTGGCCTGTCCCGTCGTCTGCGTGTTGTAGAACGACGCTGTGACGGAGTCGGCCATTTGGTTGTCGCCGATCAGCCCGCCAATGCCGGTGCTTGTGCTGGCGGTGACGGAACCGCTGGCATAGACCCTGAGGAGAACGCCCTGGTTGCTGCCCACGAGCCCCCCGACATAGGAGGTGCCGCTGACGGCGCCTGTGGCGTAGGAATCGGAGATCGTCCAGTTGCCGGATCCGTGTGCATTTGTGCCGACCAACCCGCCGACAAGGGCGTCACCGCTGACTGTTCCCGTGGCATAGGCCCCGGTGATTGTTCCGGTGTTCACGGCAATAAGCCCGCCGACCTGGAGGCCGCCGCTCACCGTGGTGGACGTATAAACGTTGGTGATGATGCCGTGGTTGATGCCAGCAAGGCTGCCCACGGCGGCATCGCCGGTGACGCTGCCGCCGACCAGGCCCAGATTGAAGACCTTTCCGCCGGAACCGATGTCGCTGAACAAGCCGACGCCAGTCTGACTGCCGCGGTTGATAAACAGCCCGGAAATGACGTGGTTCTGTCCGTCGAGGGTACCGAAGAATAAGTTGGACGTGCTCCCGATCGGCGCAAAGCCCGCGCCGCCGTTCCAACTGGTGGTGGCGCTGGCGTCAATGTCCCGGCCCAGCGCATAGATGCCGTTCAGATTGGTGTTCATGTCCTGGAGATCCTGGACCGTGTTCACCAGCATGTAGGCGGTGAGCGATCCGGAGCCGATCCTGGATGAGAAATCAGTTGGCGCGGCATAACTGCTCGGGTTGTAGAAGAGCGAGATGCTGCTGCCCGCGCTGAGGGTCGCGCCCGAGCCGAACGTGATCGTGCCGGTCCCCGTGCCCGTATTATCGGCGTGCAGCACGATGGACGACCCTGCACCGCCGGTGATGTTGGCATTCACCGCGATGGAGCCGTAGGCCGACAGGGTCAAGGTCGAACCACTGCTCCAGGTCACGGCATTGGCCACTGTGATGTTGCCGGCCTGCGAGCCACCGGAGCCGGTTGTGATCGTCACATTGGCGGTGGCAAGCGCATTGGTCAGCGTCGTCACGTTCAGGATGCTGTTGTTGGCATTGGCATTGAAGCCGGACATGCCGCTGCTGGAAACGCTCGAGATTGTCAGATTGTAGGGGTCGAGCAGCAGGTCCCCGAAGCGGCCGCTCTCGCTGCGCAGGTCCGCCGTACCCTCATAGGCGAGCACCGCCTTGCCCGAGACTTCTGCATCGCCGCCCGCCGCCGAACCCGCGCCGGTCGCGCTGATGGCGCCGGAGAAGCGGGTCGTCTCATTCGACCACACCACGATCTTGCCGCCGGCGCCCGCGCTGCCGTCGGCGCGGATCGTCGCGCCGGTCTCGACCGTCGTGGTGGTCGCGGTCGCTACGTCCTCGGCCAGATATTTCGTCGCCACGTCCTTGCCGCCCTGGTAGTCGCCGCCGACCAGAACGACGCCTCCGGTAGTGCCGCTGGCATCCAGGTCCGCGCCGGACGCCAGCGCGATGTCGCGGCCCATCACCACGATGGTGCCGCCGGCATCGCCCTCGCCCTTGCTGTCGAGCTTGCCCGACACCTTCACCGTGCCGCCGGAGACCCGGATCTCACCGCCCTTTGCCTTGCCATTGCTGGCGGTCGCCCGCGCGGAGACCTTCTGCGTCACCTGCACGGTGCCGCCATCGCCCGCGGTAAGGAAGATGCGCCCGCCCTTGCTGGCGACGCCCGTCGCCTTGGTGATGCTGTCCATATTGCCGGCCAGCGCATAGACATTGCCGCCGTTGGCCTTCAATTCCGCCTCGGCCGCCCGGATGACGCCTGTGGTCTTAGCCTCGGTGTCGCTGCCGCCCACCTTCACCACGAACTTACCGTCGGAGAGAGCGGCGTCGCGCACTAGCACTTCATAGCCGGCGGCCAGCCCTACCGTGCCGCTGGGCGCGGTGATGGCGCCGGCATTCTCCACCTTGCGGGCGATCAACGCCACGTCACCGCCCAGCGATCCGATGGAGCCGTAATTGATGACGCTGGCGGTGCTGGTGCCTCGGAAGGTCATGGCCCCACCGGCATTGAACTCGGCATCCGACACATCATGGGTGGAGGCAATGAAACTGCCGCCGGTGGTCACCTGCCCGGTGGGACCGACCGTGATGCCGTGGGGATTGACCAGATAGACGCTGCCGGACGCGGACAGGCTGCCGTCGATCTGCGAGGGGGAGAGGCCGGTGACACGGTTGAGCGTCGCGCCCGAGCCATTCTCGAAGCGCACGGCATTGCCGGCGCCGACGGAGAAGGAACTCCAGTTGATGATAGCATTGCGCGACGTCTGGGTGATCAGCACGCTGGCGGCAGAGGGCGACGAGATGGTTGCGCCGCCGGAAACGACGGTGCCGGAGGTTGGGAGCTCTCCGCCCACAGCCGGGTGAGCCGAGAGCGCCGTCGTGGCAAGCAGCAGGGTGCCCATCCGGCTGGTATGGCGCGCCAGCCGGCCCGCCCTTACCGCCCCGCGCGCCGGAGCGGAGGCTAACGGAACGGGAATGGCGATATGCGGGGTCATGGGCGATGCTTTGCCTATTGCGGTGCGCGGCCGCGCCGGCCAACCGCAGCCAGACGGCCGGCATTCAGCGCCCGCGCACGCCGATGCGTGCCGGCCGATCAGTTCGGGAAAGAGAAGCGTTCGCAGAACCCGGAGTTCAACCGTTCCGGTTCGGCGTGCCGAGCACGTGCGTGTCGGGCGGCAGCATCACCTGATCGAACGTCTGGGTGAACATCGCCGCCGCGAAGAAAGCGACCGCACGCAGCGTCTCACTGCCTGTATTGACGATGTCGTGCCGCACATCGGGTGGCAAAGCGAAGACGCTGCCCGGGCCGATCGTGCGGCTGTCGTCCTCCATCAGAAGTTTGCCTGTCCCGGCGAGGATATACTGAGTCTCTTCCGTGGCATCGGTATGCCAGCCCAGACGCCCGCCGGGCGGAATCTCATAGACGATGGTCGAGGACTGGCTTGCGCCGTGTCCGCCGCAGGTCGCGAAGGCCCCGAGCCAGTTGACAGACGGGTCCGTCGCCCCGTGCACATGGGCCCGCACAAGCGTATCAGCGACAACAATGGGTACCATGGCTTCCCCCCGATCCCGATGCTCCCGTCAGCCGATGGCCGCTGCTGGTCAACTGATAAGCAGCGTGCACGTCCCGACGCGCAAATATTAGGGGCGTCACCAGGCAGGCGTTACGGAACTTTTCGCCTACAACGACCAAGAAAAGCTAAAAGCGACACTTCGGTTCCACTATACCGTCATGCTGGGGCGGGAGTTCCGGTGGAAGCTGCTGTGGCTTCCTCGATGGGTGTCATCCGTGCTTTCGTCATCCGATAGATAAGATCATGGCCAGCCATGGTGTCGGCCAGAAATCGGTCGAAGCCCGCGCGGCAGGCAGGGGTGAGATCGACACTGTTGCCGGACAGCCGCACGAAGCCGAGATCCGCCCCCGCCCGCAGCAGCTTGCGCACATGGGTGCGCGACACGCCGAAGCTATCACCGATCTTCAGGAACGAGACCTGCGGCGGCGCCTGATCGTCCTGATAGACGCACAGGTGCATGAGCTTCGTCAGGATCATGTGGCCAGCCTGCCGAGGCAGGAAGAAGCCGATGACCGGGTTGGCCTGGATGAATTGCTGCGCATGGGCCATGAACGCTGCGCACACCTCCCGCGCGACGCGATGGAAGACAGGATCGTGGTTGACGGGTTCGGCATATCCGGGATCTGGAAAGAGCGCGTGCAGCGGATGGTAATAGACGCTCAGTGCGCGGCGGTCGTGGATCAACATCTTGTCCGCTGGCGCCAGCAGCGTAATGCGGCGATCGTCCGGCGCGCGGGAGGCCGAGATATATCCGGTGTCCACAAGGCGGCGGACGATATCGTGGGTACGGCGACTGCTGGCGATGCCATAGGCCTCCATCTGGCCCTTGAGCAATTGCATAGTTGGCCATGTAGCGCGGTCATCCGGTCGATGTCCGGCATCCATGATGATGACGCTCATGAATATGGTCGCGGTGCCCCCATCAATCAGCAGCCGGTTCTCGGCGGGCTGATTCTCATGCAATTCGAGCATTTCGCGGACGTAGATGTCGCGCGCCATCCCGAACCGCGGGTGCGCCAGGATATCGTCCACCGACAGCAGGGGCAGGATCTCGGCCATCAGGATCTCGCTAAAGGCAGTGCCATCTCAAAGGCTGGCACAGTTTTACTCCAACGGGATCGAATTGGGAGGCACCATGCACAAGGCCGATTGGAGGGCGCGCAGCGCTTGCACGTGAAGAGAATGGTGACGCTCCACCGCTCAACCTTGCCAGCATCGAGCCTGATAACCTGCATTATGGCCATCCGCTGCTCGCGAAGAGGACGATCGGGCTGACTGATCACTGCCGTCGATCCGCGTCGACGGCCCGTCAGCAAGAGCGAAAACGTCGTCGGCAACGTGAAGAACAAAGGCCAGACCTCGGCCGAGATCGCGCCATTGCCCGCGAGTCCGAGTGACCTGAGCCCCTTTTTCTCCTCCGGTTCAGGCGAATGCAGCCAATGGTCATGCGCCGATGCGGTTCGTTGGTCGCACAGAAGCGAGGCATCCATGCCGATGTCTGTAGCGGGCATGTTCGCGATGGCCATCGGCATGAGCATGGGGCACCGGAAGGCGCTGCCGCCCGCGAGAACGAACCGCAGAAGGGCTCGCTTCGCGGGGCCATCGACCGCTACCGCGAAAGCTCTGCCTGGGCTTGCCTGGCGCCGGCGGCCTTGGCCGCGTCCATCGAAGCCACCAAGACCGGCGAGCTGACCTTCCTCATCACGGAGCGCGGTCAGCCCTTCGCCAAGGAATCGTTCGGCAACTGGTTCCGCAAGGCCTGCACTGAAGCGGGCGTTCCCGGCTCCGCCCACGGCCTGCGCAAAGCGGGCGCGACCCGCGCTGCCGAGAACGGCGCGAGCGAACGCGAACTGACGGCTCTGTTCGGATGGAGCACGGGGAAGATGGCGGTTCACGACACCAAGGCGGCGAACCAGAAGCGCCTCGCAACGGAGGCCGTTCACATGCTCCTGCCGAAACGAAGCACAAATAAAAACGCCCGCACCTTGGTTTCAAGGGCGGGCGGCAACTCCAAAATCTTAACGATCTCAGGAGATTAAAAAATGGGTGGTGCCCAGGAGAGGACTCGAACCTCCACGACCGTTAAGCCACTGGCACCTGAAGCCAGCGCGTCTACCAATTCCGCCACCTGGGCCCGAGGCCGTTAGGCCGTCGGGGATGCGCCCTTCTAAGGGGCTGGCTCCCGACTTGTCAACGCCTCCGCCCGCGCACATTCGCAGAAACCGCGCTTGCCCCGGCAGAGCGCCACCGATGCCTCCCGCTGACGCCCGTCGCCCGATGGAACAGACTGAGGCTTGGCGCGGGTTTGCAAAGGTCGCCTCACCGCAGAGCCGTCATGCCAGAAGGCTGGGGACATCCCGGCAAAAATCTTTGCCGGCTGTGCACAACCTCTACTTAGGCGCCGCAGATCAAGCCTGCGGCGCCTAAGCGAACCGGGAAATGCCTCAGCCTGGGTGGAAATTGGCTTTGCGCTTCTCGACGAAGGCGCTCATGCCTTCCTTCTGGTCGGCCAAGGCGAATTGCGACTGGAACACCCGGCGCTCGAAGCGGATGCCTTCCGCCAGCGTGGTCTCATAGGAGCGGTTGACGCTCTCTTTGGTCATCATGGCCACAGGCGTCGACATGTCGGCAATCACCGCGGCCACCTTCAGGGCCTCCTCCACCAGGTCGGCAGCGGGAATCACCCGCGAGACCAAGCCCACCCGCTCGGCCTCGGCCGCATCCATGAAGCGGCCGGTGAGGCACATTTCCATGGCCTTGGACTTGCCGACGAAGCGCGTCAGGCGCTGGGTGCCGCCGGCGCCGGGCATCACACCGAGCTTGATTTCCGGCTGGCCGAACTTGGCGGTGTCCGCCGCCAGGATGAAGTCGCACATCATCGCCAGTTCGCAGCCGCCGCCCAAGGCGAAGCCGGCCACCGCCGCGATCACCGGCTTGCGCAGGCGCGACAGGCGCTCCCAGGAGGTGATGAAGTCATCCACATAAGTGGAGGGATAGGTGAAGTCCTTCATCTCCTTGATGTCGGCCCCGGCGGCAAAGGCCTTTTCCGATCCGGTGACCACCAGGCAGCCGATGGCCGGATCGGCCTCGAACAGGTCCAGCGCCGTGTTCAGTTCGCCGATGATTTGGGCGTTCAGCGCATTCAGGGCCTGCGGCCGGTTGAGCCGGATGAGGCCGACGCGGCCGCGGGTTTCCACCAGGATCGTTTCGTAGGCCATGCAACCTCCCTTGCGGTCGGACCCGCCGGGATGATCCCTTGGGCGCTCCGTTACCCGCGTTGATGTCAGGGGGATGTTTATACCCGCAATGGCGATGGCAGCCACCCTGCCGGATGGGGGGCGGCGTTCAGTCGAAGGCGTTGTCGAGGAAATACCACTGGCCGCAATTGGCGCGGATGATCGGCTCCAGGATGGCGTTCAAGGCGATGACATCATCCAGCAAGGTGGCGGCGGGATCGGTGTGTGAAGGTAGCGCCACCGCATCGGTGCAGGAGACATGGAAACGGCAGCCTTTCAGGCGTTGCCCATGGCCGACGAAAATCTGCGCGCCGGTGATCCGGGCAAAGCGCACGGCAATGGCCAGGTTGCCGTCCACATGGGGGGCGCGATCGAAGAACGGCGCCATGACCTTGCCGTCATGCACCTCGTCGCAGAACATGGAGACGGCGCCGCCGGCCTCCAGGGTGCGGATGGTGGGCCGCACGCCGGGCAGGCCGGGTGGCAGCATGTGCACCCCGAACTGGCTACGCACCCGCTCGGCGATCACCTGCTGGGCCATGCTGCCGGGCGGGGTATAGACCGCCGACCATTCAATGCCGGCGGAATGCATCAGCGCCCCCACCGCCTCCCAATTGCCGGTGTGGCAAGAGATGATGAGCAGCGGCCCCTCCTGGTGCCGCCGCAACAGCGGCTCGGCATTCTCCACCGTGATCCGGCCGGACGTCACCAGCCGGTGCAGGATGGAGAATTCCGCCATCACCCGCCCGGCATTGTCGAAATGGCTGATGATCCGCGCCTCGATCTCCGCATCGCTCAAGGAGGGGTCGATGCGCCTGAGATTGGCCCGCGCCCGCACCACCGCCTCGCGATGGAAGCGCGGGCCAACGAACCGCCCCAGTGCCCCGCCGATGGCCGAGCACACCGAGATGGGCAGGATGCGGAAAACGCCATGAAGGGCGAAGTCGGCCAGATCCTTGAGCCCGGCGCCGCGCCAGTAGCGCAGCCATTCCGCCCGGCGCGCGCCGCCGGCCCGCAGATCCGCCCAACCCGGAACCTGCGGCGGCGTCCAGACATAGGGCTTGCGGGTCTTCTTGGCCGGGGCGGCGGAGGAGGCGTCCTGAGGAGCTTCGGACGGGCCCGCGTTCGCGTCTGTCATGGCTCTCCCTGTGCGGCTCAGCGGATCCAGGCCAGCGGCCTTGGGCGGTTATAGCCGCTTTGGTCGCTGGCGAGAGCCCTTCAGCGCTGACAGGAGGCGCAGAAAAAGGTGGAGCGGCCCGCCTGGACGATGCGCTGCACATGCCCCTTGCAATGATAGGTGGGGCACGGCTGGCCTTCGCGGTCATAGACCTTGAAGGTGTGCTGGAAATAGCCCAGCTCGCCATTGACCTGCTTGTGGTCGCGCAGGCTGGAGCCGCCCGCCAGGATGGCAGCGCGCAGCACCTCGCGGATGGCGTGCACCAGCGCCTCGGTCTCGGCGGTAGGCTTCCCATCGGTCGTGGCCAGCGTGCCGGCCAGCCGCAAGGGCGAGACATGGGCGCGATGCAGCGCCTCGCAGACATAGATGTTGCCGAGGCCGGCGACGATCTTCTGGTCCAGCAGCGCCGCCTTGATGGAACTGCGCCGGCCCGCCAGCGCCTTGGCCAGCGCCTCGGCATTGAAGGTATTGCCCAGCGGCTCCGGCCCCAGGCTGCGCAGCAGCGGGTGGCTGTCCATCAAGTCGTAGGGCACCAGCAGCAGGGCGCCGAAGCGGCGGGGATCATTGAACGTGATGGTGGCCCCGCCCGCCAGATGCAGCACCACATGGTCATGGGCGCCCGGCTCCGCCCGCGGATGATGGAACACGCCGGGCCGGCCCTTGGCATCCACCCCCTCGATGCGGATGGAGCCGGACATGCCGAGATGCAGGATCAGCACCTCGCCGCCGTCGAGATCGGCCAGCAGATATTTGGCGCGGCGGCCCACCGCCTCCACCCGGCGCCCGGCCATGCGCTCGACGAAATTCTCCGGCAGCGGCCAGCGCAGGTCGGGGCGCCGGGCTTCCGCGCTCTCGATGACCGCGCCTTGCAGAACCGGCAACAATCCCCGGCGGACGGTCTCCACCTCTGGGAGTTCAGGCATTTTCCGTTGGCACTCCTCACCACGAGGCCGCCAGGGCGGCTGCTCGAATCAAGACAGATTCTCAAAGCTATCGGGGCGGCGGGAGAGCGCAAGGCAAAGCTGTTCCATCGCCGCCACAACTTGGGGGCCGTAGTTTCCCATACGACATCAAACGGCGCCAATGCGCCTGGGACCGAAGCGCGGCGGAAGCGCCATGCGCCAAGACGGCGCTATTCGGCAGGCCCATGCAGCGGCCCCGGACGCTGGGGCGCCATGGCGGCCGGGACGGACGACCCTGTGGCGGCTTCGGCCGGCGCCTCGAACTCCAGTTGCTCCAGCCGTAGGCCGCGCTTGGCGATCTTGTCGGCGGAAACCATGACCCGCGAGACATCGTCGCCCACCTGGCCGAAATGCTTGGACAGATCGCCCACCCGCTCGCGCAGGCGGGTCACGTCGTCCACCAGCAGGCCGACCTCGCGGCGGATGGCATCCGCCTGCTGGCGCATGCGGGCATCCTTGGCGATGGCCTGCACCACCTGGATCGCCAGCATCAAGAGCGAGGGCGATACCAGCACCACCCGGGCCCGGAACGCGCGCTGGATCACCGCATCGAAATGCTCGTGCAGTTCCGCATGCACGGATTCCGAGGGCACGAAGATGATGGCGATGTCCTGGGTCTCGCCCGGCACCAGATATTTCTCCGCCACGTCGGTGACGTGCTTCATCACGTCCTGGGTCAAGCGGGTGCCGGCGGCGCGGCGGCCCTCGGGCGTCTGCGCCTCGCGGAAAGCGGTCACCGCCTCCAGCGGGAACTTGGCATCCACCAGCAACGGCCGGGGATCGCCCGGCAGGAAGATGGCGCAGTCCGGCCGCTTGCCGTTGGAGAGCGTGTATTGAAAGGCGAAGCTGTCCTTGGGCAGGCCGTCGGCGACAATGGCCTCCATGCGCGCCTGCCCGAAGGCGCCGCGCGCCTGCTTGTTGGACAAGGTGTCGCGCAGCGACAGCACCTGGGAGGAAAGGTCGGTGAGGCTGCGCTCGGCCTTCTCCACCAGCAGCAGGCGCTCGGCCAGAGTGGTGAGGCTCTCATGGGTGGCGCGGGCGGCGGTGTTGAAGCTCTCACCCAGCCGGTGCGAGGTGGAATCCAGCCGCTCGGAGACGGCGCGGGCCAGTTCGCTCTGGCGCTGCGCCATTACTTCCGTCATGGCCTGGACGCGGCCGGAGGTCTCGGACTGGAAGCGGGCCAGATCCCGCAGCCGGGCTTCCAGCGCCTGCGCCCGCTCCGCCTGCTCGTAGGCCAGCACCGCCACATCGTCATTCTGCCCGCCCCGGCGCAGCAGCAGCACCACGAGCACAAGCACCAACGCGCCCAGCACGCCGGCCAGAGCCTCAGTGACGCTCACCCCATGGGAGCCGAGAAAGAACAGCGCATCGGTCATGGCTGTTCTCTAGCGCAATTCCGTCAAACGAACAAACGGCGAACATGTTGACCAAGGCGTTACCTTCGCCTATCTGGCACTCATGGCTATCCGTCCGATCCTCATCATCCCCGAACCCCAGTTGCGTCAGATCTCGGCCCCAGTGCTCAAGATCGACCGCGATGTGGAGAAGCTCGTCGCCGATATGCTGGAGACCATGTACGACGCCCCCGGCATCGGGCTGGCGGCCGTACAGGTGGGCGTCAAGAAGCGAGTGATCACCATCGACGTGGCGCGCGATGATGCGCCGAAGAACCCCATCGCCTTGATCAATCCCGAGATCATCTCGGTGTCGGACGAGACCTCGATCTATAATGAGGGCTGCCTGTCCATTCCCGAATATTACGAGGAAGTGGAGCGCCCCGCCCGCGTCACCGTGCGCTACCAGGATATCAAGGGCGCCATGCAGGAGACCGAGGCGGACGGGCTGCTGGCCACCTGCATCCAGCATGAGATCGATCATCTGAACGGGATTTTGTTCATCGATCATCTCTCGCGGCTGAAGCGCGACCGGGTCATCAAGAAATTCACCAAGGCGGCCCGGCGCGAAGCCGAGGCCTGATCCCGCCCGCGGCTTTGCCCGCGCGCCGCCGTTCAGAGATAAGGTCGCTTGATGCGCATCGTCTTCATGGGCACGCCGGACTTCGCCGTGCCCACCTTGAGCGAGATTGTCGGACGCGGGCACGAAGTGGTGGCGGTGTTCACCCGTGCCCCCGCCCCCTCCGGCCGCCGCGGGCTCGATCTCACGCCCTCGCCGGTCCACCAGGTGGCGGAGCGCTTCGGCATTCCGGTGTTCACCCCCAAGTCGCTCAAGGGCGAGGAAGCGGCGAGCCAATTCCGCGCGCTCGACGCCCAGGTGGCGGTGGTGGTGGCCTATGGGCTGATCCTGCCTCCCGCCGTGCTGGAGGCGCCGGAACTGGGCTGCCTCAATCTGCACGGCTCACTGCTGCCGCGCTGGCGTGGCGCCGCGCCGATCCAGCGGGCGATCATGGCCGGCGACACCGAAACCGGCGTGGCGGTGATGCAGATGGAAGCCGGGCTTGATACCGGCCCCGTCGGCCTGTTGGAGCGCATCGCCATCGGCCCGGACATGACCGCTGGCGAACTGCACGACCGTATGAGCCTGATCGGCGCCGACCTCATGGGCCGGGCGCTGGCGGCGCTGGAGCGCGGCGGCCTGCATTTCACGCCCCAGAGCGAGGACGGCATCGCCTACGCCGCCAAGATCGAGAAGGCGGAAGCCCGCATCGACTGGTCGCGCCCGGCGCGCGAGGTCCACAACACCATTCGCGGCCTGTCGCCCTTCCCCGGCGCCTGGTTCCCGTTCGGCGCCGACCAGGGTCGGGTGAAGGTGCTGCGCTCCACCTTGGCCGCAGGCTCCGGCGCGCCCGGCACGGCCCTGGACGATGCCCTGACCATCGCCTGCGGCGATGGCGCGGTGCGGCTGGTGGAATTGCAGAAGGCGGGCAAGCAGCCCATGGGCGCGGCCACCTTCCTGAACGGCAATGACGTGCCGGCCGGAACGCGGCTGGCTTGACGGCGCCCGCCGTCCTGCCATCTCTCCGTCATGCCCCGCTACAAGCTCACCATCGAATATGACGGCACGCCCTATGCCGGCTGGCAGATCCAGAAGGACCTGCCCACCGTGCAGGGCGTGCTGGCGGAGGCGGTCGCGCGCTTTTCCGGCGAGGCGGCCCATGTGTCCGGCGCCGGGCGTACCGATGCGGGGGTCCATGCCACCGGGCAGGTGGCCCATGTGCAATTGACCCGCGCCTGGCGCACCGATCAGGTGCGCGATGCCATGACCGCGCATCTGCGGCCGCATCCGGTGGCGGTGGTGAGCGTGGACCTGGTCCCGGATGATTTCGACGCCCGCTTCTCGGCGCTGAAGCGGCATTATCTCTATCGCATCGTCAACCGCCGGCCCGATCTGGCGCTGGATCGCGATCGGGCCTGGCGCATTCCCCAGAAGCTCGATGCTGACGCCATGCACGAAGGGGCGCAGCGCCTGCTGGGCAAGCACGACTTCACCACCTTCCGCGCGGCCGAATGCCAGGCGGCCTCGCCCGACAAGACCCTCGACCAGTTGGACGTCAGCCGCGTGGGCGACGAAATCCGCGTGGTCGCCTCGGCCCGCTCGTTCCTCCACCATCAGGTGCGCTCCATGGTGGGCTCGCTGGTGCGGGTGGGCGAAGGGCGCTGGAGCCCCGATGCGCTCGCCGACGCTCTCGCCGCCCGCGACCGCCGCCGCTGCGGCCCGATGGCGCCGGCGCACGGCCTCTATCTCGCGGCTGTCAGCTACCCCTGAGCGCCGGATCGGCGGTGTCCCTAGCTTCCTCCGCCGGGACACGCGCGATAATAGTACCTCCAAGATTTGACACATAAGGCTGACTTATCAGCCGCGATCAAATTTGAGGATTGGACAAGTCGAGCCAGCGATTTCTACACTTTACCTCCAGATCAGAAGAGCAAAAAACCTGCTCGTACGGCTGTGGGGACATTGTACAAATGGCCATTACATTAGGCACCGACGTTTCAGCCCCGCCCGCAGCCCGCTTCCATTTGCTTAAAAATATGTCAGTCGTTGCCCGCATTGCCGTCGGTTTCGGCTTTTTGATCCTGTTGATCCTCGGTGTCGGCATCTATTCATACCTGACACTGTCGCAGCTCTCGACCGATCTGGCGAAGATCCGCAACGCCATTGACCAAACGGCAGCGACCGCCGATCTGGAGCGCCAGCTCACCCAGATCTGGCCGGCAGTGGATGCGGCCATGCTGGAGGGCCAGACCGGCGCCCTCGACAGCGCGCTGGGCCGCGGTTCGCAATATATCTCCGCCAGCGGCCAAGAGGCGGCCGGGCGCATCTATGGCCGTTACGCCGCCGGCATGCGCGAGGCGACCGGCAAGACCGCCGCTGCCCTCGCCAATCTCAAGGCGCTGAACGCTCTCGACCCCACCTTCGACAAGGTGTTCGAAAACCTGATCGAGCGCCGCAAGCTGATCTTCGATGCCGACGGCACCGCCGCCATCGCCGCCATCCAGGCCAAGGTGAACGCCACCCGCCTGACCCTGGCGCGCTTCGTCACCGACACCGGCCCCGGACTGGCCGCCACCGATCTGCAGCAGGTGCGCAAGGTCGCGGAAGCCTTACAAAAGGATTGGTCCTGGGTCGCCATGCAATTCGACGACATGGCCAAGGCGTCCACCGATCCGGCCGATCGCGGCACCTATGAGGATGCCAAGAAGACGGCTACCACCTATATCGCCGACCTCAACAGCCTGCTGCCCACATTGCTCGCCCGCGCCCAGATCCGGCGCGAGACCGTGGACGTGGCCCGCACCGAACTGGCGGGCTTGGTCCGGCAGATCAATGACCAGCAGGGCGCGCTCCAGAGCACCACGGTGGATGCCGCCTTCGCCCTCGGCACCTGGACCAAGACCGCCATTCTCTCGGTGTCGCTCGGGGCGCTGGTGGTGGGCGCGCTGGTGGCGCTGCTGGTGAGTTGGTCCATTGCCGGACCGCTGCGCAAATTGGCGGTGGTGGTGCAGCAGGTGGCCGCCGGCTCCACCGACGTCGACATTCCCGGCCGCGACGAGAAGAGCGAGATCGGGCTGCTGGCGCGGGCGCTGGAGGTGTTCAAGGCCAATCTGATCGCCGTGAAGGCATTGGAAGCGGAAAGCGCCGCCCGCGCCCGGCAGGAGGAGGTGGATCGGCAGAACCTGTCGCAATCCCTCTCCGACGCCTTCAAGGACAGCGTCTCCACCATCGTCTCGCAGGTGATGCAGGACGTGGATCAGGTGGGCCGGCACTCCGAGAGCCTGCTGGTGATCTCCGACACCGCCAAGGAGAGCGCGCGCGGCGCCCGTTCGGCGGTGGAAGCCACCAGCGGCGGTATCTCCGAGGTGGCCTCCACCTCGACCCAGTTCGCCAGTTCCATCCGCGAGATCGCCGTGCGGGTGGATGAATCCGTGCGCCTGACCCTGGCGGCGGTGGAACGGGCACGGGAGACCGATGCGGTGATCGGCGAACTGGCGGTGTCCGCCTCGCGCATCAATGACATCACCCGCATCATCCAGCAGATCGCCGAGCAGACCAATCTGCTGGCGCTCAACGCCACCATCGAGGCGGCGCGGGCCGGCGAGGCGGGCCGCGGCTTCTCCGTGGTCGCCACCGAGGTGAAGTCGCTGGCGCAGCAGACCGCCACCGCCACCCAGCAGATCGGCGCCCAGATCGGCGCCATGGAGCAGGCGGTGACCGGCGCCGCCGACTTCATCCGCCAGATTTCCGATCAGGTGGAGGCCATCAAGGGCCACATCACCGGCATTTCCGCCAGCGTCGAGGAGCAGAGCTCCTCCACCACCATCGTCGCCGAGCACGCCCAGCGCACCTCGCAGCATGCGGACCAGGCCCGCGACAAGCTGGATACGGTGTTCACCCAGGCGGAAGCCACTCTGGACGCCGCCCGCAGCAGCCGCTCGGCGGCCGATACCCTCAAGACCCAGACCGTGAAGCTCCAGGGCGTCGCCAGCGAGTTCGTGACCCAGCTGGAAACGCTCTGGACCCGCAAGCCGGCCTGAGCATCAGCGTCCTTTTGTGCGCGGCCCGGATCGCCATCCGGGCCGCTATCCGTTTCAGGCCAGCACTTCGGCCAGAGTGAGCGTCACCACTTCGGTGGCGAGCGCCAGGTCGGAGAGGCGCAGCTTCTCGTCGGCGCGGTGGCCATTGGCTTCCTCGATGGTGCGGGGGCCGGCGCCATAGAGCACCACGGGAATCCCCGCCTCCGCATAGAGCCGCGCATCGGTATAAAGCGGCACGCCATTGGTGGCGACCGGCTCGCCCACCACCGCCTCGGCGGTGCGGCACAGAATGTCGGCGATGCGCAGGCTTTCCTCGCTCGCCACCAGCGGGCGGGCCAGCAGGATGCGCCGGATCTCCACCGAGGCGCCGGGATAAGTGGCCACCGCCGAGCGGATCACCGCCGACACTTCCGCCTCCACGGTCTCCGGGTTCTCTTCCGGCACGATGCGGCGGTCGAGGCGCAGGGTGACGCGGTCGGGCACCACATTGGTGTTGATGCCCCCCGAGATGAGCCCCACCGTGATCTGCGGCGAGCCGATGCCCTTGGTGGGCGAAACCGTGCCCTTCAGCGAGGCGCGATAGCCATAGAGCGCATCCAGCACCCGGCTGGTGGCTTCCAGCGCATCGACGCCGGTGTGGGGCAGCGCGGCGTGGGCGGACTTGCCCTTTACTTCCACTTCCAGGTGGAGGCAGCCGTTATGGGCCACCACAACCGCATAAGCGAAGCCGGCGGAAATCACCGCGTCCGGCTTGGTGAGGCCCTCTGACAAGATCCAGCCCGGCCCCACTTCGCCGCCAATTTCCTCGTCATAGGTGAAATGCAGTTCAACCGTGCCGTTCAACGGCAGGCCGGAGCGCTTCAGCGCATCGAGGGCGAAGGCATAAGTGGCGAAGTCGGACTTCGACACCGCCACGCCGCGCCCATACATCACCCCATCCACGACGGCAGCGCCGTAGGGATCCTGGGTCCAGCCTTCGCCGGGGGGCACCACGTCGCCATGGGCGTTGAGGGCGATGATCGGCCCGTCGCCGAAGCGGTGGCGCACGATGAGGTTGGTGACCGACACCATGCCCGCCGCCCGCACCAGATCGTCCGGCACCGTGTGGCGTTCCACCTCGAAGCCGAGGCCTTCCAGCAGTTCCGCCGCGCGCGCCGCATGGGGGGCGCAATCTCCGGCGGGATTGTCGGACGGCACCTTCACCAGTTCCGCCAGGAATGCGGCCTGGTCGTCGGCCCGCTCGGCAATGAGCGCACGCAGGCGGGCGACATCAAGGCTGATCATGTGGCTTCTCTTTCTTTGGTTTCTGACAGGGGGCATGCCCCCGGCGGCGCGGCAGGTCAAGCCGGCCGCGCCTTCATGGTCGGGCTTGCCGCGTTCAGGGCGCGGTGGCCCAGGCCTTGAGCACCGCGCGATCCTCGGCTGAGATCTCGGTGACATTGTTGGGCGGCATGGCATGGGTCAGCACCGCCTGCATCAGGATCAGCGGCTTGTTGCGGGCGATGGCTTCCGGCGTATCCAAGAGGATGCCGCGCGGGGCGATGGCGATGCCCTCATAGACCGGCTCGGCCATGTGGCACATGGAGCAGCGGCCCATGACGATGTCCTGCACCGGCGCCGGCACATTCACCTCGGCGGTCGGCGCCGCCTCGGCCGTGGTCACCAGGCTCGGCAGGCCCAGCGCGGCGCGGGCCGCCGGTGAGGTGGTGGCGCAGATCGCCACCGCCGCCACCAGGCAGGCCGCCGCCACGCCCCAGCACCACCACCAATTGCCATGGCCGGAGTGGCGCTGGTTGAAGAACACCCGGATCAGCGCCCCGCCGATCAGCGCCAGCGCCACGATCACATAGGCGTAGGGCGTGGAATAGGTGAGCGGATAGTGGTTGGACATCATCAGGAAGACGACGGGCAGCGTGAAGTAATTGTTGTGCGCCGAGCGCAGCTTGCCGGCCTTGCCGTATTTGGGATCCGGCGGCAGGCCGGCTTTCAGCGCCGCAACCACCTTGCGCTGGTTGGGCTGGATCACCAGGAACACATTGGCGGTCATGACGGTGGCCATCACCGCGCCGGTATGGATGAAGGCGCCGCGGGCCGAGAAGACGTGCTGGAAGAAATAGGCCATCCCCACCACCAGGATGAAGACGATGATGCCCACCGTCACCGCGCTCTTGCCCAAGGGCGAGCGGCAGACCAGATCGTAGAACACCCAGCTGAAGGTGATGCCGCCGACGCCGATGAGGAAGGCGGTGAGCGGCGTCAGCGCCATGACGCTGGGATCGATCAGGAACAGCGTCGCCTGATAGTAATAGGTCCAGATCAGCAGCAGCACGCCGGTGATCCAGGTGGTGTAGGATTCCCACTTGTGCCACATCAGATGCTCGGGCAGGTGGCTCGGCGCCACCAGATACTTCTTCACCTGGTAGAAGCCGCCGCCATGCACCTCCCACGCCTCACCGCCCTTGTCGGCCGGAATGTCCGCAGCCGGGCGCAAGGCGGCATCCAGATGCATGAAGTAGAAGGAGGCCCCCACCCAGGCCATGGCGGCGATGATGTGGGCCCAGCGCAGCAACACGCTGCCGAATTCGTGCAGAATGGGTTCCATGTCAGGCGGCCCTCGGGAATGGCTGGCGCGGTGCGCGGATGAGCAAGGCAGGACGCCCCGGGCCGGCGTGCCGTGCGCGCCGGGGCAGTGAAACGTGATTTAGACCAGGGGGCCGGACGCGGTGCTGGAAAATATGCGGGCCTTCACCCTGGCGGTGGAAAGCGACAGCTTTTCCGATGCCGCCCGCCGGCTGCGGGTCTCGCCCAATGTGGTGAGCCACCGCATCCAGGTGCTGGAGAAGCATCTGGGCTGCCGGCTGTTCAACCGCACCACCCGCCGCATGAGCCTGACCGAGCAGGGCCGGGTGTTCTACGAAACCGTCACCGAGGCGCTGCGGCTGATCGAGGCGGCGGAGATGAACATCTCCGAACTGGGCGCCCTGCCCCGCGGCACGCTGCGGGTGGCGGGGCCGCTCAATCTGGGCCGCCGGCTGCTGGCGCCCATGGCGGCGCGCTACCAGGAGGCGCATCCGCAGATCGACGTGCGCCTGCGCCTGTCCGAGCACGCGCTCGACCTGATCGCGGATTCCATCGACATCGAATTGCGGCTGGCGGCGTTCGAGGATTCCAGCACCATCATGCGCAAGATCGCCCAGGTGGAGCGCATGCTGTGCGCCGCCCCGGCCTATCTGGAGCGCAACGGCCCTCTTGAGAAACCCGCCGACCTCCTGCGCCATCAATGCCTGCTCCTGCGCTTCGCGGGCCTGCGTGAATTTCGCTGGACCCTCACCGACAAAGGCAAGGATCTTGCCGTTCCCGTCACCGGCCATCTGGAGGCCGACGACGCCGATGTGCTGACCCTGTGGGCCCTGGAAGGACGGGGCATCGTGGTGAAGCCCCGCTTCGAGGTGGCGGACGCCTTGGCCGATGGCCGGCTGGTGCCGGTGCTGGAGCGCTACCCGCCCCGGCCCCTGACCCTCGCCGTCCTCTATCCCGCCCGCCAATTGGTGCCGCTGAAGGTGAAGACCTTCGCCGACATGCTGGTGGAGGAAGGCCGGCGCTATCTCGCCACCGAACTGGGCAAGCTGGGCGAGGCCCCCCGCCCGTAAAAACTGAACGCCATCCGCCCGCGCCCCCGACGCTGCGGGCGGATGGCGCCGTGCCCCCGCACGGATCACATGAGCCTCAATGGGCATCCGCCTGCTTGGCCGCCGCCACCACGTCGTCGAGGCTGGCGCCGCGGACGCCGTTGAAGAACATGTTGAGCCCCACTGCGACGATGGCCGACAACAGAATGCCGGACTCCAGCAACGGGTGAAGCTCGTGCGGCATCGCCTTGAAGAAGTTGGGCGCCACCAGCGGGATCAGGCCGAAACCCACCGCAATGGCGACGATGAACAGATTGTAGCGGTTGGTCTTGAAATCCACGTTGGTGAGGATGCGCGCCCCGGTGGCGGCCACCATGCCGAACATCACCAGCCCGGCGCCGCCCAGCACTACCACCGGCACCGCCTCCACCAATGCCGCCATCTTAGGCAAAAGCCCCAGCAGAAGCATGATGACGCCGCCGGCCACCGTGACCCAGCGCGAGCGCACGCCGGTCACGCCCACCAGGCCGACATTCTGCGAGAAGGAGGTGTAGGGGAAGGTGTTGAACAGGCCGCCCAGCAGGGTGCCGACGCCGTCCGCCCGCAGGCCGCGCGCCAGATCTTTCTGGTCCACCGCCTTGCCGGTCATGTCGGAGAGGGCCAGGAACATGCCGAGGCTCTCGATCATCACCACCACCATGACGATGCACATGGTCACCACCGGCACCAGATGGAACGTGGGCATGCCGAAATGCAGCGGCAGCACCACGTCCACCCAGGCGGCGGATGCCACCTTCTCGAAATGCATCAGGCCCAGCGCCGCGGCGACCACCGCGCCGGCCACGATGCCCACCAGCACCGCCACATTGGCCAGGAAGCCTTTGCCCCACTTGATCACCGCCAGGATCACCAGCATCACGAACAACGACAGCGCCAGCCCCGGCAACCCGGCGTAGTTGGGATTGGCCACCTGCACCGTTTCTCCGTTCACCACCTTGGTCAGCATGGGCAGGCCGCCCCCAGCCCAGTTGATGCCCACCCGCATCAGCGAGATGCCGATCACCAGAATGATGGTGCCGGTGACCACCGGCGGGAACAGCGGCAGCATGCGCGAGATGAACGGCGCCACCAGAATGGAGAAGATGCCCGCCGCGATCACCGAGCCATAGATGCCCAGCAGGCCGATGTCCGGCGCCGCCGCCATGGACAGCATGGGGCCGACCGAGGCGAAGGTGACGCCCATCATCACCGGCAGGCGGATGCCGACGCCGGGAAAGCCCAGGCACTGCACCAAGGTGGCGAGGCCACAGGCGAACAGATCGGCGCTGATGAGGAAGGCCACATCCTCCGGCGGCAGCTTCAAGGCGCGGCCGATGATGAGCGGCACCGCCACGGCGCCTGCATACATCACCAGCACATGCTGGAGGCCGAGCGCCACCAGCTTGGGCGCCGGCAGGACTTCGTCCACCGGACTAACGGCTACGGTCATGAGATCCCCCTGAATTCAGGTCAGGCTAACTGGAAGGGCGTTTTTTGGTCGTCGGGGACGTGCGCTTTGCGCTTACGTTGCAGGCATCAGACGCCATTTTTTCGGTTTGCGGAATGGCCGCAGAATAAGAAGATCTTCCGATTTTTTCGGGAAATGAACCGGCTCGGGTCCGGCTATGCTGCCGACCCGGAAACACAGGAGATTTGCCATGGGGCGGCTGTCGACCCACGTTCTCGATACCGTGGCAGGTGTGCCGGCGGCGGGGGTTCCGCTGGAACTGTACGAGATCCGGCCCGACGGCGGCCGCCGGCTCGTCACCACCCGCATCACCAATGCGGACGGGCGCACCGATGCGCCCTTGCTGGCGGGCGAGGACTACAAGGCCGGCACCTATGAACTGGTGTTCCAGGTGGGCGATTATTTCCGCGCCAGCGGCGCCAAGGTCTCCGACCCGCCGTTCCTGGACCAGATCCCGCTGCGCTTCTCCATCGTCGGCGAGGGGCACTATCATGTGCCGCTGCTGTGCTCCCCGTGGAGCTATTCCACCTACCGCGGCTCCTGAGGCCTCCATGACCCACACCCCGGACACCGCCCCCTATCCCCGCGACATGGTGGGCTATGGCCGCACCCCGCCCCATCCCCGCTGGCCGGGGCAGGCGCGGATCTGCGTGCAGTTCGTCATCAATTACGAGGAAGGCGGCGAGCGCTCCATGCTGCATGGGGACGGCGAATCCGAAGCCTTCCTCTCGGAGATCACCGGCGCCGAGCCCTGGCCCGGCCAGCGGCACATGAACATGGAGTCGCTCTATGAGTTCGGCTCCCGCGCCGGCTTCTGGCGCCTGCACCGGCTGTTCACCGCCCGCAACCTGCCGGTGACGGTGTTCGCGGTCACCAAGGCGCTGTCGCACAATCCCGAGGCGGTGGCCGCCATGCGGGAGGCCAACTGGGAGATCGCCAGCCATGGCCTGCGCTGGCTGGACTATCGCCACATCCCGCCCGAGACCGAGCGCGCCCACATCGCCGAAGCGGTGCGCCTGCACACCGAGCTCACCGGCGAGCGCCCGCTGGGCTTCTACCAGGGCCGCACCAGCGAGCAGACCCTGGATCTGACCTTCGCCGAAGGCGGCTTCCTCTATTCCGCCGATACCTATGCGGACGAGCTGCCCTATTGGCTCGATGGCGCTCACGGCCCCCAGCTAATGGTGCCCTATACGCTGGACGCCAACGACATGCGCTTCTCCAGCCCGGCGGGCTTCGCCTCGGGCGATGACTTCTTCGCTTATCTCAAGGACAGCTTCGACCAGCTCTATGCGGAAGGCGCCACCGCGCCGCGCCTGCTGTCCATCGGCCTGCATTGTCGGCTGGTGGGCCGGCCCGGCCGCGCCGCCGCTCTGGCCCGGTTCCTGGACTACATCGCCAGCCACAGCCATGTGTGGGTGGCCCGGCGGCTCGACGTCGCCCGCCATTGGGTGGCCCACCATCCCCCGCGCGGCGGCTATGTGCCGAGCCGGCTGTCGCGGGCGCTGTTCGTGGAAGCCTTCGGCAATGTGTTTGAGCATTCGCCGTGGATTGCGCAGGCGGTGTTCGATGCCGGCGTCACGCCGGCCCACGACACCGCCGGGGGCCTGCACGGAGCGATGGCGAGCGTGCTGCGCGCGGCGCCGCTGGAGCGGCAGATGGCGGTGATCCACGCCCATCCCGATCTTGCCGGAAAGCTGGCGGCGGCCAAGCTGCTCACCAGCGCCTCCAGCGAGGAGCAGGCCTCCGCCGGGCTCGACCAGTTGACGGCGGCGGAAAAGGCCCGGTTCACGGCGCTGAACGCGGCTTATATGGAGAAATTCGGTTTCGTCTTCATCATGGCCATTCGCGGCCGCAGCAAGGACGAGATCATCGCCGCCTTCGAACGCCGGATGACGCACGACATCGACCAGGAACGGGCCGAGGCCTTGACCCAGATCGAGCGCATCGCCCGGCTGCGGCTGGACCTGATGCTGCCGGGTGCCGCCTGATGGCCGCGCCGCTTTCCGGCGCGGCGCCCGCCCGCGATCCACGCGACGGGGATGCCATCCTGGCCCGTCTGCGGGCGCTCGCCGCCTTCACCGACGCGCCCGGCGAGATGACGCGCCTCACCTTGTCCCCGGCTCACAAGGCCGCCGCCGCGCAGATGGCGCAGTGGTTCGCCGCCGCCGGCATGGCGGTGCATCTGGATGCCACCGGCTCGGTGGTCGGCCGCTATGAGGGGCTGGACCCGCACGCCCCCGCTTTGCTGCTGGGCTCGCACATGGACACCGTGCGCAATGCCGGCATCTTCGACGGCAATCTCGGCGTGGTGCTGGGCCTGGCGGTGGTGGAGCATCTGGCGGCTGCCGGTCGCCGCCTGCCCTTCCCCATCGAGGTGGTGGCCTTCGCCGACGAGGAGGGCGTGCGTTTTCCCTCCACCCTCACCTCGTCGCGGGCCATGGCCGGGCGCTTCGACCCGGCGACGCTGGACCATGCGGACGCCGACGGCATCACCCGCCGCGCCGCCTTGGAAGCCTTCGGCGTCACGCCGGAGGCCATCGCCGCCTGCGACCGTACCCGCGCCGCGCGGGCCTATGTGGAAGCCCATATCGAGCAAGGCCCGGTGCTGGAGCGGCTCGGCCTGCCGCTGGGGGTGGTGACCGCCATCGCCGGCGCCTCGCGCGGGCGGGTGGAGGTGCGCGGGCAGGCGGGCCATTCCGGCACCTTGCCCATGGAAATGCGCAACGATGCCCTGACGGCCGCCGCCGAAATGATCCTGGCGGCCGAGACCCGTGGGCGGCAGGAGCCGGGGCTGGTGGCCACCGTCGGCACGCTGACCATTCCCGGCGCGGCGGTGAATGTGGTGCCGGGCACGGTATCCTTCTCCCTGGATGTGCGGGCGCCGGACGACGCGCAACGCCGCGCCGCCCTGGCGGATATTCTCGCGCAGGTGGACGCCATCGCCGCGCGCCGCGGGGTCACCGCCCGGTTCGAGCCCACCTATGTCGAGGCCGCGGCGCCCTGCGATCCGGTGCTCCAGGCGGCGCTGGCCAAGGCGGTGGCCGCCACCGGCGTGCCGGTGCACCATCTGCCCTCCGGCGCCGGGCATGATGGCCTTGCCTTCAATGGCGTACTGCCCATCGCCATGCTGTTCGTGCGCTCCCGCAATGGCAGCCACAATCCCCGCGAGGATGCCAGCGCCGCCGACATCGGCCTGGCGGCGCAGGCGCTGTGCGCCTTCGTCGAGGAACTGGCCGGCGCCGCCGAATAATGCACCTGGCGCGGGCAGTGGTCTTCGGGCCCGCGCCATGCTTCCGCGCCCGCTTATCCACAGCCGATCCAGGCCCGGCGCCGCCGGGATCGGCGTCGGCCACCGTCCATGGCCGCAACATAGGCTCCCAGGGGCCGATGGAGTTACCCACACACCCCCTCGACAGCTTTCCGCCGGAATGCGACGGTCGCGCCGGATCGCACAAGAGCGGTGCCGTGGGGTGGCAGATGGCCCGCCGCCCCCTGGTCTCTCCCTTGCCGGTCCGTGTCGCGCCTCAGCCCTGAGCAAGGTGCCGATGCCAGTGATTGGCGCGCAACCCCGCCGCGCGGCGGGCGGGTGCATCTGCGGAGCGGGGAAGCATGGGTAAACATCGCCTGACGCTGGTCATCGGCGTCGCCTTGGTCCTCGGCGTCATCGTCGGTTACATCAACCATATCCTCTGGCCGGAGCCTGCGGACGCCAAGGCGATCGCCGACGGCCTGTCCATCGTCACCGAGATCTTCCTGCGGCTGATCAAGATGATCATCGGCCCGCTGGTGTTCACCTCGCTGGTGGCCGGCGTCGCGCACATGGGCGACATGAAGACCATCGGCCGCGTCGGCGGCAAGGCGATGCTGTGGTTCGTGTCCGCCTCGCTGGTGTCGCTGTTCATCGGCCTGTTCATGGTCAACCTGCTGCACCCCGGCAAGGATCTGAACATGCCCCTGCCGGCGGCGAACGCCAGCACCGGCCTGTCCTCCACCGGCTTCTCGCTTGAGGCCTTCATCAAGCATGCGGTGCCCGACAGCGCGGTGGGGGCGCTCGCCAATAACGAGATCCTTCAGATCGTCATCATCTCGATCCTGTTCGGCCTGGCGGCTGCCGCCGTGGGCCACCGGGCGCGCATCCTGGTGTCGCTGATCGAGGAAATCTCGCACGTGGTGCTCAAGGTGACCGGCTTCGTGATGTCGCTGGCCCCACTGGCGGTGTTCGCCGCCATGGCGGCCATCGTCACCGAGCACGGCCCCGGCATCCTCTTCACCTACGGCAAGTACATCGGCTCGTTCTATCTGGGCCTGATGGTGCTGTGGCTGGTGATCTTCGCCGCCGGCTATCTGGTGCTGGGCAAGACCGCGCTGCGGGTGGTCTCCCTGGTGCGGGCGCCGTTCATCGTGGCGCTGACCACCGCCTCCAGCGAGGCGGCCTATCCCAGCATG
>CALRNP020000041.1:0-27808 GCA_943369575.1 Azorhizobium sp. AG788
ATGGCCTTGCCCCCCGCCCGTGCATTGATGTTCCAGGGCACCGGCTCCGATGTGGGCAAGTCGCTGCTGGTGGCCGGGCTGGCGCGGGCGTTCGCGGACCGCGGGCTGCGGGTGCGCCCTTTCAAGCCGCAGAACATGTCCAACAATGCCGCCGTCACCGCCGACGGCGGCGAGATCGGCCGCGCCCAGGCGCTTCAGGCCCGCGCCGCGCGGGTGCCGCTGAGCGTGCATATGAACCCGGTGCTGCTGAAGCCGCAGAGCGAAGTTGGCGCGCAGGTGGTGGTGCAGGGCAGGGTGGTCGGCACCGCCAAGGCCAGCGCCTATCAGCAGATGAAGGCCGGGCTGATGCCGGCGGTGCTGGAGAGCTTCGCCCATCTGAAAGCCGAGGCCGACCTGATCCTGGTGGAAGGGGCGGGCTCGGCCTCCGAGGTCAATCTGCGCGCCAACGACATCGCCAATATGGGCTTTGCTCGCGCCGCCGGGGTGCCGGTGGTGCTGATCGGCGACATTGATCGCGGCGGCGTCATCGCCAGTCTGGTGGGCACCAAGGTTGTGCTGGAGGCCCAGGATGCGGCCATGGTGCAGGGCTTCCTGGTCAACAAGTTTCGCGGCGATCCCGCCTTGTTCGCGGACGGTATGTCGCTGGTCGCGCAGCACACCGGCTGGGCGCCGCTGGGGCTGGTGCCCTACTTCGCGGCCGCCAGCCGGTTGCCGGCAGAAGATGCCCTTGGCGTCGCCGGTCCTCAGGTGCCGAAACCTGACGCCAAGGTGCGGATCGCGGTGCCGATCCTGCCCCACATCGCCAATTTCGACGACCTCGACCCCTTAGATGCAGAGCCGGCTCTAGAGATTCGCCGATTGAAGCCCGATGACGCACTGCCGCCGGACACAGACATGGTTCTGCTGGTCGGCTCCAAGGCCACCATCGCTGATCTCACGGCGCTGAAGCGCAGCGGTTTGCACCATGATATCCTTGCGTTTGCTCGCAAAGGCGGCCGGGTGATAGGCATTTGCGGCGGCTATCAGATGCTGGGCCAAACGCTGGCCGACCCCGATGGCGCCGAAGGTCCCGCCGGCACCGTGGACGGCCTCGGCCTGCTGCGGGTGGACACGGTAATGACCGGCGACAAGCGTCTGGTGGCGGTGGAAGGCACCACCCAGCTCGGCAGATCATTTGCCGGCTACGAGATGCATATCGGCGCCACCGAAGGCGCTGATCGTGCCCGCCCGTTCGCTCGGTTCAGCGACGGCCTCTGTGAGGGCGCGGTCTCTGCGGACGGCCGCGTCATGGGCACCTATGTCCACGGCCTGTTCGCCGATGATGCCCAGCGGGCGGCTCTGCTGGGCCTGCTCGGTGGCGGCCCGGTGCAGGTGTCCTACGAGCATCAGGTGGAAGAAACGCTCGATGCTCTGGCCGCCCATCTGGCCGCGCACATCGATCTCGACCGCCTGCTCAGCCTCGCACGATAAACGCCAGCGTGACGGCGGCCACCAGCGCCACCATCAGGCCATCGGCGCACAGATAGAGGCGCAGAGCGGCCCGAATGTCGGCGGCGTCGATGTCCCGGCGCCCGTTGCCCATGTAAGCGGCATTGGCCTGAACACCGCCATAGGAGCGCGGCCCGGCGATGGAAATGCCGAGCGCCCCAGCCATCGCCGCTTCCGGCCAGCCGGCATTGGGCGAACGATGATGGCGGGCGTCCCGCCACATGGCCGCCCAGGCCCCGGCGGCGGATGCCCGCGGCATCAAAGCGGCGGCGGCCACGATCAGCAGGCCGGACAGGCGCGAGGCGGGCAGGTTGACCACGTCATCCAGCCGCGCCGCCGCCCAGCCGAACGCCTCATGGCGCGGGGTGCGATGGCCGATCATGCTGTCGGCGGTGTTGAGCGCCTTGTAGCTCGCCCCGCCCGCCAATCCGCCCACCAGCATCCAGAAGGTGGGCGCGACGATGCCGTCGGAAAAATTCTCCGCCAGGCTCTCGATGGCCCCGCGGGTGACGCCGGCCACATCCAGACTTTGGGGATCGCGCCCGACGATATGGGACACGGCCACGCGCCCGGCCTCAAGCCCGTCGCGTTCCAGCGCCGCCGCCACCGCCGCGACATGGGTATAAAGCGAGCGCTGGGCGATCAGGCTGCTGCCGATCAGTCCGCTCAGGACGACACCGAAGGGCAGGGCGCCCAGCACGCCCTCAAGAAGCCCCGCCGGAACCATGGCGCATGCCAGCAGCACCGCCACGGCCAGAACCCCGCGGATGCGCCGGCGGGCGGGGCTGAGTCGCTCCTGATTGAGCCGCTGGTCCAGCACCGCGATCAGGCGCCCGGCCCAGACGACGGGATGCTTCATCACCGCAAACAGCCGCTGCGGATAGCCGATTCCAGCTTCCGCCAGCAAAGCGACACAGGTGAGTTCGAACGCCATGGGTCCTCGGCTGGGCACAAGTGACGCGGCTGCCCCTGCGTTCGTGCAGGATTGGCGGGACCGCGTGCTGGCAAGCCTCCTGCCATGGACGGGCCAGTGGCGGAAGTGTCTTCATTTTCTCACGGCGAAGTGCGAGATAGCGCGTCTCGATGTTGGAAGAGGTGGGAACGCCATGCGCGTCGCAATGATTGGCACGGGATATGTGGGTCTGGTGTCGGGCGCCTGTTTCGCCGACTTCGGGCATCACGTGACCTGCGTGGACAAGGACGCCGGCAAGATCGCCATGCTGGAGCGCGGCGAGATCCCGATCTTCGAGCCGGGTCTGGATGACCTCGTCGCCCGCAACCGCGCCGCCGGCCGCCTGGACTTCGCCACCGACCTCACCCAGGCGGTGCGGGAAGCCGACGCGGTGTTCATCGCGGTGGGCACGCCGTCGCGGCGCGGCGACGGCCATGCGGACCTGTCCTATGTCTATGCCGCCGCGCGCGAGATCGCTGCCGCGGCCGAGGGCTATACGGTGGTGGTCACCAAATCCACCGTGCCGGTGGGCACCGGCGACGAGGTGGAGCGGGTGATCCGCGAGACCCGGCCGGACGCCCAGATTTCGGTGGTGTCCAACCCCGAATTCCTGCGCGAAGGCGCTGCTATCGAGGATTTCAAGCGCCCGGACCGCATCGTGGTCGGCACCGATGATCCACGCGCCCGCGACGTGATGACGGCGCTGTACCGCCCGCTGGCGCTCAACAGCCTGCCCATGGCCTTTACCGGCCGGCGTACGTCCGAACTGATCAAATATGCCGGCAATGCCTTCCTGGCGCTGAAGATCACCTTCATCAACGAGATCGCCGATCTATGCGAGCAGGTGGGCGCCAATGTGCAGGACGTGGCCCGCGGCATCGGCCTCGACAACCGCATCGGTTCGAAATTCCTGCACGCCGGGCCTGGCTATGGCGGTTCCTGCTTTCCCAAGGACACGCTGGCGCTGACCCGCACCGCCCAGGAAGCCGGCACGCCGCTGCGCATTGTCGAGACGGTCGTGGCCGTGAACGACGTGCGCAAGTTGGCCATGGCCCGCAAGGTCATCAGCGCCCTGGGTGGCGAGGTGCGCGGCAAGACCGCCGCCGTGCTCGGGCTGACCTTCAAGCCCAATACCGATGACATGCGCGAGAGCCCGGCCATCTCCATCATCCACGCCTTGCTGGACAAGGGCATGAAGATCCAGGCCTTCGATCCCGAGGGCATGGAGGAAGCCAAGAAGGTGCTGCCGGCGGGCGTGCACTATGCCAGCGGCGCCTATGAGGCCGCCAAGGGTGCCGATTGCCTGGTCATCATCACCGAATGGGATGCCTTCCGCGCCCTGGATTTCGCACGGCTGCGCGATGTGATGGCGCAACCCATCCTCGTGGACCTGCGCAACATCTATCGCCCGGACGAGATCGCGGCGCTGGGCTTTGCCTATGAGAGCGTCGGCCGCGGCGAAGTGGACCGGGGTAGCCAAAATCGCCATGGCGTCTGATAGGCCGTACCATGGTGCCATAATTATGCGCGTTTTCGCGCCACAGGTTTGGGGGCAGGGCGGCTCCATGGCCGCCCTCGTGGCGTTTTGCGGTGATCTATGCGTTTCCTTGTAACCGGCACGGCCGGCTTTATCGGCTTCCATCTGGCGCGCCGCCTGCTGGAGGACGGCCATGTGGTGGTCGGCTTCGACGGCCTGACCCCCTATTATGATGTGGCGCTGAAGCGCGCCCGGCATGCGATCCTGGAGCGATCGAACCAGTTCACGGCCGCCATCGGCATGCTGGAGGATGCCGAAGCGCTCGACCAGGCGGCCGAGGTGGCGCAGCCGGACGTCATCATCCATCTCGCCGCCCAGGCCGGGGTCCGCTACAGCCTGGAAAATCCCAAGGCCTATGTGGATGCCAATCTCAACGGCTCCTGGAATGTGCTGGAGCTGGCGCGGCGCCTGAAGCCGGCGCATCTGCTGCTGGCCTCCACCAGCTCGGTCTATGGCGCCAACGACAAGGTGCCGTTCGCCGAGAATGACCGCACCGACGCGCCGATGACGCTCTACACGGCGACGAAGAAATCCATGGAATTGATGGGCCATTCCTACGCCCATCTCTTCGGCGTGCCGACCACCGCGTTCCGCTTCTTCACCGTCTACGGCCCCTGGGGCCGGCCGGACATGGCGCTGTTCAAGTTCGTGGCGGCAACG
The DNA here is from genome assembly GCA_943369575.1 of Azorhizobium sp. AG788. Taxonomy (GTDB): domain Bacteria; phylum Pseudomonadota; class Alphaproteobacteria; order Rhizobiales; family Xanthobacteraceae; genus Azorhizobium. The sequence continues at coordinate 4,638 of CALRNP020000041.1, forward strand.
CTCGCGGGCCAGCCCATCGATATCTACGGCCAGGGCCAGATGTCGCGTGACTTCACTTATGTGGACGATCTGGTGGAGGCCGTGGTGCGCCTCATCCCGGTGGTGCCGTGCCACGGGCAGCCGGTGGGGCCAGACGGCTTGGATTCGCTCTCGGCGGTGGCGCCGTTCCGGGTCGTGAACATTGCCGGCGGTGAGCCGATCGGCCTGTTGGAATTCGTCGATACCGTGGAAGCGGCCATCGGCCGGCCGGTGATCCGCCGCCTGCTGCCCATGCAGCCCGGCGACGTGCCGCGCACCTATGCCTCCGCGGCGCTGCTGGAAGCGCTGATCGACTACCGGCCGGCGACCCCGGTGAGCGTGGGCGTGCCGGCCTTCGTCGCCTGGTACCGCGAGCATTACGGCCTCTGACCCGGGCTAAGCCGCGGCCGGGCGCCGGCAGCGCGTGCCGCAGGGGCGGGGGCCCGCAGTTGCTTGGTGTCCGCTCATCGGGAGGCGGGCAGGATTGTGGGACATCCGGAGTTCTCGGGGACAGCCGCAAGGCCAAAGCAATTGGCTGGCTCCCACATATCCAGAATACGTAGAAGAGATATTATGGAACCTATTCCGTGAACGAGCCGATTGCGAGCCTTGGCGGTATGATGAGGCTTGGCCGCTTCCGGGAGTGGCAGCCGGCACTGTGACGGCAAAGGATCGAACCGGATCAGAACCGCCAGATCAAGGCGCCCTTGACCGCATTCTCGTTGGCATTCGCCGCCCATTGGCCGGCATAGGACAGGCTGACCTCGACCGCCTCGCCGAGACGCCCGGAAAGACCGGCGCCCACCACCACCGCATCGGCCGCCAGCGGCGCGCCCGCGACGGTGAACGGCAGAGAGCCGCTGGTGAAGGACAGCGTCGACTGCGGTGTCAGATCGCCCACCGCGTGCTGCCAGGCGAGCGATGCCGAGGCTGTGGTCGGCACGCCGGCGATCACCGGAAGCGGAACCTCCGTCCGCACGCCCAGCCGGCTGTTCAGGATGCCCGACTGGCTGGATCGGGCGGACAACGCCGCAGCGCCGGCGCCTTCGGAGAAGCCATTGGTGGTGACGGACACATAGGCCAGGTTGGCGAACGGCTCCAAAGTCACCGGGGCCGGGCCAGCGCCCAGCGCCATGGCATAGGCCAGTTCACCGAAGGCCTGCGCCGTCTGGGCGGCATAGCCCGGCGCGAACGCCTGGACGAGACCGGGCAAGGCGACAGTCCGCTGCATCTGGAGATCGTGCCAGGAGTAGGCTGCCCCCAGCCGCAGCGACCAGGTTCCCGGACCGCCGGATGCGAAGCTGCGGCCACCATAGACGGCGAGATCATAGGTATCGGCAGAACCGGAGGCCAAGCCGCTGTTGGGCGAGAAGTCCGACTGCGAATAGCCCGCTGCCAGTCCGATCCGCCAATCCGCAGCTGCACCATCCAGCCCCATCAGGAAGCCGCCGATGGAACTGTCCATGGCCGCAGTGTTGCTGGAGCCGGAGAGGTGGCCCCAGCCGCCATAGGCCTGTCCCCACAGCACCATATCGCCCTGCCCCATCGCCGCGTTGCGCGGACCGATGTCGGTGGCGCGGCCGGTCGCTTGCCGCAGACGCCCGTTCACAGCCTCGCGGACATAGGACGATTGGGCCTGCAGCACGCTCTGGGTCGAGGCGTAGATGTCGCCGGATAGCGCCGTGAAGGCAGCTGGCGCAGCGCCCCCGGTCAAGGCCACCAGGATGCCGGTCAGCGGCGCGGACGTGCCGAGGCTATCGGCCGCCGTGGCCACGTTGGCCTGGTTTGGCGTCTGCGCCAAGGCAGCATAGGGCACGGAGCTGCGGACCAAAGTGAGGCTGCTGGAGGTGCCGCCGGTGGTCACGGCGGCGCCCAGGAACGGCAGCACGGAGCCGGCCGCACCCAGATAGGTGGTGTCGAGGGTGAAGGCGCCGGAAATGCCGCGGTCGGCGGTCAGCAAGGTGTAGGTGGCGCCCAGCGTGGGCGTGAAGCCCGCCACTGGCTGGAGGCTGAGGATGCCGCCATCGACGGCGATGCTGCCGTGAGAGACGATGAGATCGCTGCTGCCGGCGGCGCCAATTTCTGCCTGATAGGTCGAGCCGGCCTGGAAGAAGACGCTGCCGTCCACCGTCATGCGGCCGATGGAGTTGCCTGGGGCGACCGTGCCGTTGACGACAAGCACCCCGGCGATGCGGCCATTGCCGGTGAGCAGGCCGACATTCTGCACCGACCCGCCGATGACGCCGTTATTGGCCATACTGCCATAGTTGAAGACGGATCCGCCAATGGTGCCGGTGTTCGAGACCGTGCCCTGGTTGGCCAAGTGGCCAGCGATGGTGCCTGTAAGCACCAATGTCGCGTTCTGGCCCACCGCCGTTCCGCCGGTATAGGTGCTGGTGCCGGTGAGTGTCTCGGTGCCGCCGGCAATGATCAGGCCGCCGGTACTGCCGCCGCCGATCCCGCCATCGGTCAGGCTGCCTGCGAACACGCCGGAGCCGGCGGTGATGGTCAGGCTCTGGCCGCCAAGGGCCACCGTGCCGCTGCCAGACAGCGTGGTGATGGCTGCACCGGCGCTGGAGCGGGAAATGTCCAGGGTCCCGTCCACGGTGACGCCGGAGGAGGTGGCGATGCTCCCCGGCCCTGCCAGCGCCAGGACGCCGTTCGCCGCCACTGAGGTCGCGCCGGTGTAGGTATTGGCGGCACTCAAGGTCAGGCTGCCGCCGGAGAGAACCGCCAGCGGCCCGGCGCCGGACACCACGCCCGCCATGCCAATCGGACCGAGGCTCGGGCCCACCGTCCAGGGCGCCGTGACCGGAATATCGGTGACGAAGTTCGACGTGTAGCCCGTCAGACCGTTGTCCATGTCGAACAACACGGAGTTCTGCTGGAAGAAGGAAATGCCGAGCACGCTGCCGATGTCAGTATTGGACGGAACGCTTATCCACACCTGGTTCGGACCGCTGGGCTGCGGCGTGACCGTCAACGCCGCCGCGCCCGGTGTGGTCGGAGTGATGGTCAAGGTGCTGCCCGACGTCACCAGGGTGGAGCCTGGAACGAGATAAGCGGCCACCGACTGGTTGCTTTTGAGGTTGAAGACGCCGGTCCCCGTGTCCAGAAGCGTCCCGTATGTCCAGGTGACCGTCGCAATATTGGGCGCGCTAAGGCTGTATGAGAACATCAGGCCAAATTCCGCTGTGCTGTTGGCACCGGACACGGGCACGCTGGGACCTTGGGTCGTCCACGGAATCAGGGTGGTAAACTGGGCACGCAACTCCGGTGTGAGGCCGTAAATGACGCATGGGCTGCACGGCAGCCCTGCCCCCGTCGGCCCGTTGGCGGCGACGATATAGCCTCCGGGCGTTGCTCCCCCGACTGAGGCACTCCCAAGCCCCTGCGCGAGGACGTTGCTCGCGATCGCACTCCCTTGTTGCGTCACGAAGGGGCCGATGCCGAAAATGCCGTAGAATGTGCCCAGCATCGGGGCAGTCCCTGCGGCAAGGGCATTGGACCACGCGGTGCCTTCGTAGAATGAGACGCCCGAGCTGTTGGTGTAGAGCGCCGGTCCCGTGCCGCCGGTGGTGATATAGACGCCCTGCGACATCTGAAAATTCGATGCCGACGCGCTCTGCGTGTACGCGACCTTGGTTCCGGTCGTGTCGTAATAGGTCAGCGACGGATAGGCGCCCTGGCTGAGCAGAAAGCCGTAAGTGCCGTCCCCATAGAGATAAGGGACGTTGGACACGATGGTCGAACTGGGCGGTGGAACCCAGCTGGGATTATAGGCGAAGTTGAACGAGTTCGAGCCCGTGTCCAGCATGTAGAGCTTGGGCGCGCCCGTGCCGATGCCGATGGTAATTCCGAGCCGTAGGGTGCCGGTGACGTCGGTATAAAAGCCGATGGGAAGGTCCGCGGCTTCCGCCGATCCGATGACGAGCGGAACCAGGGCCGCCAGCAAAACAGATGCGCCCCTCGATACGGCCGAGCTTGCGCCACAACGGATCTGCCGCGCCTCTTTGAGCACGCGCCTGAATGCGTCTGAACTCACGGCTGGCCCCCACCATACACCGCCGCAAGCTACTATAATACCGGAATTGCCGTCAACGCTCAGGTGCAGCTATCCGTCGGCGAGCGTTCAGAAAATGGTTTAAGGGCGAAGCACTTTTACCCGGAAGTCAGTGGCTTGTGCGAACTACCTTGCGCTGCATGTCAGCCTCACGCTTCGAACGTCATGCCGTCATAGGCGGGAATAACCCCCGGCGGCAGCTCACGGACCAAACGCTGGTAATCCAGATCCGTATGGAGGTTGGTCAGTATAGAACGGGCCGGTTTGATCTGGGCGATATGGTCGAGCGCCTCTACCAGGCTGAAGTGAGATGGGTGCGGTTTGTCACGCAATGCATCAAGAATCAGGACATCGAGATTGTCCAGATGCGACAAGGTGTTGGCCGGGAAACCGTTCACGTCGCTTGAATAAGCGACATCACCGAACCGAAACCCGAAGGCGTCGATGTCGCCATGGTGCTGGCGGAACGGCATGGCGACGATCTCCCCGCCCGGCCCGGCGATGGTGATCTCCCTCCCCTCTCGGAAGCGGTGGTCGGTCAGGATCGGCGGATAGCTGCTGCCGCGGGGCGTTTCGAAACAATAGTCGAAGCGCAGGTGCAGCGCCGCCGACGTTTCCTCGTCCGCATACACGTCCAGGCGGCGGCGGTGAAGGATCGCCAGCGGCCGCAGGTCATCGATGCCGTGGGTGTGGTCGGCATGGGAATGGGTGAACAGCACCGCCTGGAGGTCGGTGACATTGGCATCCAGCAATTGCTCGCGCAGGTCCGGCGAAGTGTCCACCAGCACGGTGGTTGTGCCGCCCGGCCCGTGCCGCTGCACCAGCAGAGAGCAGCGGCGCCGCCGGTTGCGCGGCTCCAGCGGATCGCAGGCGCCCCACCCCTGCCCCACCCGCGGCACGCCGCCGGAGGAACCACACCCGAGGATCGTGAATGTGAGGGTCATAAGGAGAGACTCGCTTCAGGCGCCAGCGCAGGCGGTCACGACCCTTAGCGCGGGCGATGGGGATTCACCAAGGGGGAGAAACCCGAGGCGCGCGCCGCCGCCCGTCTGACGCAGGGTTAAACTTTGCCGCTCGCCATCGGCAACCTTCGCTGCGCCCTGGCGTTGGTGGGTTAAGAACGCGGCCGAGTGAGTGATCACGGACGACGCGCCCCTCCCCGCTGGTCCAGGACCCCACCATGTTCGACGATCCCGGCCTCGCCCGCATGACGAGACCAGTCTCCCCGGAGGCGCGCGTTCTGGAACTCATCGCCGCCATTGCCATCATCGCCGTGCTGTTCTTCGGCCGCGAGGTGTTCGTGCCGGTGGCCCTCGCCATCCTGTTGAGCTTCGTGCTGTCGCCGGTGCTGCGGGTGCTGCGCCGGCTGAAGCTGCCGCGGACCCTGTCGGTGGTCACGGTGGTGCTGGTCACCTTCCTCGGGCTGGCGACGCTGGGAGCGGTGGTTGCAAGCCAGATCGCCGAACTGGCCATCGATCTTCCCCGCTACCAGGCCAACCTCCACGAAAAGATCCGCTCGCTGAAAGGCGCCACCGCCGGTTCCGGCAGCCTGGAGCGCGTGGCCAATATGCTCCAGGACCTTTCCACCGAGCTGAACCGGCCGCAGCCGGCCGACGCCACGGCCTTGCCTCCGGCCACTGCGGTGCAAAAACCGATCCCGGTGGAAATTCGCCCGCCGGAGCCCGGCACGCTGGGCATGATGGGCTCGGTGATCTCGCCGCTGATCCATCCGCTGGCGACCACAGGCATCATCTTCATTTTCCTCATCTTCATCCTGCTCCAGCGCGAGGATCTAAGGAACCGATTCATCCGGCTTGCCGGCGCCCACGATATTCAGCGCACCACGGCGGCGCTGGATGATGCGGGCGGACGCCTGTCGCGCTTCCTGCTGACCCAGGTGGTGCTCAATGCCGGCTTCGGCGCGGTCATCGGCATCGGGCTGGGACTGATCGGCGTGCCCAGCGCCATCCTGTGGGGACTGCTGGCGGCGGTGCTGCGCTTCGTCCCCTATGTGGGCGCCATCATCGCCGCCGTCCTGCCCTCTGCTCTGGCGCTGGCGGTGGATCCCGGCTGGTCGATGGTGATCTGGACGGTGGCGCTGTTCGTGGTGGTCGAGCCGCTGGTCGGCCACATCATCGAGCCGCTGCTCTATGGCCGCAGCACTGGGCTGTCGCCGGTGGCGGTGATCGCCTCAGCCACTTTCTGGACCTGGCTGTGGGGACCGATCGGGCTGGTGCTGGCGACGCCTTTGACCTTGTGCCTCGTGGTGCTGGGGCGGCATGTGGACCAGTTGGAGTTCCTGGACGTGATGCTGGGGGATCGCCCGGCGCTGAGCGCGCCGGAACTGTTCTATCAGCGCATGTTGGCCGGCGATCCCATCGAGGCCACCACCAAGGCGGAGGAATATCTCAAGGAACACGCGCTGCTGGCCTATGTGGACGAGGTGGCTCTGCCGGCCCTGCGCCTGGCGCAGCGCGATTCGGCGCGCGGGGCTCTGGATGAGGAGCGCATCGAGCGCATCCGCACCAGCGTCGGCGAACTGGTGGACAATCTTTCCCCGGCCGAAGATCCGATGGTGGCGCCCGAGCGGCAAGCGTTGGGTGAATTGGAGCCCGCCGGTGGCGCCACGCAGCGACGGGTTTATCCCCGGCTGGATCGCGGCAGTTTGCCGGCCCCTTGGTCCGCGCCGGTGCCGATCCTGTGCATCAGCGCCCGCACGGGCCTGGATGAAGCCGCCGGCCTTTTGCTGTCGCTGGTGTTCACCGCCCACGGGCTGCCGACGCGGGTGGAAGGCCCCGGCCGTCTCCAGCGCACCAATCTTGCCACCACACTGGGTGACGAGGAGATGGCACTGGTGATCGTCTCGTCCTTGGACATCGGCAGCACGGCGCCCTTGCGCTATCTCGCCCGCCGGCTGCGGCGGCGCGTTCCCGATGTGCCGATCCTGCTGGGCGGCTGGGGCTTGGGAGAGAATCGCAACGCCCGCGCGGCCCTGGCCGAAGTCGGCGATGCCGGCGCCACCTCCATTGAGGACGCGCTGGCCGCGACGCTGGCAATGGCGCGCGCCGACCGGCTGGAAGCCTCGGGCATCGCGGCGCCGACCGCCCCGGCTTTGGAGAGCGACGGCCCGGCCCTGGCTCCGGCAAGCGGGACGGCGTGACACCCTGCCGTCCCGTATGCCGGCCCGCTCAGGAGCGGGTCATACCAAGTCGCGATGAGTTTGACTCATCCCGGCTTGGTCGAGACCGCGCGGCGCTTGAGCGTTTCAAGCTGCGGATGCGTCAGCATCCCTGCACCTTGGTATCAGGCGGTGGGGTAGAGGATTGAGCGGTCCACGGCCCGGATGTCGCGGGTGCCGGTGAGCGCCATGCTCACATCCATCTCGCGGCGGATGATCTCCAACGTCTGGAGCACGCCCGCTTCGCCGCCCGCGGCGAGGCCATAGAGCCAGGACTTGCCGATCATGCAGCTCTTGGCACCCATGGCGATGGCTTTCAGCACGTCCTGGCCGGAGCGGATGCCGCCGTCGAACATGATCTCGGTCTTGTGGCCCACCGCCTCGGCAATGGCCGGCAGCACGGTGATGGAAGCCGCCGCGCCATCCAGTTGCCGCCCGCCGTGGTTGGAAACCACGATGGCATCGGCGCCGGTATCGGCGGCGATCTTGGCATCCTCCAGGTCCAGCACGCCCTTGAGGATCAGCTTGCCGGGCCACATGTTGCGGATCCAGGCCACATCGTTCCAGGACAGCGACGGGTCGAACTGTCCGGCGATCCATTGCGACAGGGTGGAGAGGTTGTCCGCTCCCGGCACCCGCTCGGCCAGATTGCCGAAGGTGCGGCGCTTGCCGCGCAGCACCTTGAGCGCCCAGGCCGGCTTGGTCGCCACGTCGAGCATGTTGGCCAGCGTCAGCTTCGGCGGCACGCTGAGGCCGTTCTTGATATCCCGGTGGCGCTGGCCCTGGATCTGCAGATCCAGCGTGAGCACCAAAGCCGAGCACTTGGCGGCGATGGCCCGCTCCACCAGGGATTTGGAGAAGCCGCGATCGCGCATCACATAAAGCTGGAACCAGAACAGCTTGCCGACCGCGCCCGCCACGTCCTCGATGGAGCAGATGGACATGGTGCTGAGCGTGAACGGCACACCGAACGCCTGGGCGGCGCGGGCGCCGAGGATCTCGCCGTCGGCGTGAAACAGGCCGGTCAGGCCGGTGGGCGCGATGGCCACCGGCATGGAGACCGGCTGGCCGATCATGGTGGTGGCCAGATTGCGCTCGGAGACATCGATCATCACCCGTTGGCGCAGCTTGAGCGCGGCCAGAGCGGCGCTGTTATCGTGCAGGGTGCTCTCGCTATAGGAGCCGCGATCCGCATATTCGAAGATCGCCCGGGGAATACGCCGCTGCGCGATGCTGCGCAGGTCCGCAATGCAGGTCACGGGCGCCATCGATTTGGCCCTCCATAGAATAGGCAGTGAGTGGGGGGAGGCCGCGACTGGTGCAGCATCCGTCTCACCCCGCTTTGGCGCCCTCGCCGCGCCTGTGGCAAGCGGTCCATTTGGCGCATGCGGATTTTTAAGTGAGAGCCGGTGCCGCACATCGCGCGGCACCGGATATGGAAAGCAGAATGCTCAGTAGGTGGCGCGGCCGCCCGAGACGTCGAACACGCCGCCGGTGGTGAAGGAGCATTCCTCCGACGCCAGCCAGCAGATCAGCGCGCCCACTTCCTCGATCTGGCCGAAGCGCCCCATGGGGATCTTGGACAGCATGAAATCAATATGGGCCTGGGTCATCTGGTCGAAGATGGCCGTGCGCACCGCCGCAGGCGTCACGCAGTTCACGGTGATCTTGTTCTTCGCCAGTTCCTTGCCCAGCGACTTGGTCAGGCCGATCACGCCGGCCTTCGAGGCGCTGTAGGCCGGGGCATTGGGGTTGCCCTCCTTGCCGGCGATGGACGCGATATTGACGATGCGCCCGTAGTCCTTCTCCAGCATGTAAGGCACCACGGCCTTGTCGCAGTAGAAGACGCCGTTGAGGTTGACGTCGATCACCTTGCGCCACTCCTCCACCGGGTAGGACCAGGTGTTGGTGTTGGGGCCGGTGATGCCGGCGCTGGCCACCAGAATGTCGATGCCGCCGAAGGCCGCGACCGTCGCCTTGGCCGCCGCATCGACCGAGTCCCAATCGGACACGTCCAGCGGCACGCCGAGGCTGTTGGCGCCCAGCGTGGCGGTGGCGGCGGCGATGGCGGTGGGATCGCGGTCCCAGATCGCCACCTTGCCGCCTTCGGCGACGATGCGGGTGGCAACGGAGAGGCCGATGCCCGCCGCGCCGCCGGTGACGACCGCGACGCGGCCGGAAAAGCGTGTCGTATCAACCATCACTTCTTCTCCCAGGCGACGCAGGTCTGCTTCTGCTGGCCGAGCTTGTCGATGCCCAGCGTCATGACGTCGCCGGCTTTGAGATAGACCGGCACCGGCTTCATGCCCAGGCCGACGCCCGGAGGCGTACCCGTGGTGATGATGTCACCGGGCATCAGGGTCATGAAGCGCGACAGGTAGCTGACGATGACCTTCACATCGAAGATCATGGTGGCGGTGCTGCCGGTCTGCATGCGCTTGCCATTGACGTCGAGCCACATGCCGAGCTGCTGCACGTCGCCCACTTCGTCCTTAGTCACCAGCCAGGGGCCGATGGGGCCGAAGGTGTCGCAGCCCTTGCCCTTGTCCCAGGTGCCGCCGCGCTCGATCTGATACTCGCGCTCGGACACGTCGTTGATGCAGACGTAGCCGGCCACGTGGTCGAGGGCGTCGGCTTCTTCCACGTAGGAGGCGCGGCTGCCGATGACGATGCCCAGTTCCACTTCCCAGTCGGTCTTGGTGGAGCCGGCCGGAATGACCACGTCGTCATTGGGCCCCTGGATGCAGGAGGTGGCCTTCATAAACACGACGGGCTCGGCGGGGATCGGCAGGTTGGATTCCGCCGCATGGTCGGAGAAGTTCAGGCCGATGGCGATGAACTTCGGCACGCCGGCCACCGGCGCGCCATAGCGCGGGGTGCCGTCCGCCACCGGCAGGCTGGCCACATCGAGCGCCGCCAGCTTGGCGAGGCTTTCGGGGGCCAGCACCGCGCCGGTGATGTCGGAGATGACGCCGGACAGATCACGGATGGTGCCGTCATCGGCCATCAGACCGGGCTTTTCCTGGCCCGCAGGGCCAAAGCGCAGGAGTTTCATGACAGTGCCTTCCGGTCAGTGCGTATAGGGGCGGTGGAGCTTGCACTCCGGGTTCAGGCGCACGCCGAAGCCTGGGGTCTCGGGCAGCTTGAGGCGGCCGTTGACCGGCACCGGCTCGTCCAGCAGCAGCGGCGTGAACATGGGCACCACCTGGTCGGGGACCGGGTGCATCATCAGGAATTCGGCGAACGGGCTGTTATGCCGGGTGATGACGAAGTGATAGCTGTAGACGCTGGAGCCGTGGGGCACGACCAGCGCGCCCTTGGCGTCGGCGAGAGCCGAGATCTTGATCAGCTCGGTGATGCCGCCGCACCAGCCCACGTCCGGCTGGATGATGTCGCAGCAGCCCATTTCCAGCAGCATCTTGAAGCCCCAACGGGTGGCCTCGTGCTCGCCGGTGGTGACCAGCATGCCCTTGGGCACGTCGCGCTTGAGTTCGGCATAGCCCCAGTAATCGTCCGGCGGCAGCGCCTCCTCGATCCACTTCAGGCCCATCTCATGCCACGCCTCGGTGGCGAAGCGGGTGGCATAGTTGACGTCCAGCGCCATCCAGCAATCCTGCATCAGCCAGAAGTCGGGGCCGACCTTGTCGCGCATGTCGGCGAGGATCTGGAGGTTCTTGTTCAGCCCCTCCTCGCCTTCCGCCGGGCCATGGTGCAGGGCCATCTTGCCGCCGATGAAGCCCATTTCCTTGGCCAGGTCCGGCCGGGCGCCGGTGGCGTAGAACTGAAGTTCGTCACGCACCGCGCCGCCCAGCAGGTGGAACACCGGCTCCTTGCGCCATTTGGCCAAGAGGTCCCACAGCGCCAGATCGACGCCGGAGATGGTGTTCACCACCAGGCCCTTGCGGCCATAGAACAAGGTGGAGCGATACATCTGGTCCCACATCAGTTCGATGTCGGTGACCTTGGCGCCCTCGATGAAGCGGGCGAGATGGTTCTCCACGATCCAGGCGGCGGGCTCGCCGCCGGTGGTCACGGCAAAGCCGACGGTGCCGTCGGAGGCCTCCACTTCCACCACCAGCGTGCCGAGCACGTTGATGCCGAAGGTGCGGCGGCTCTCGCGATAGGCCGGATACTTGGACATGGGGGTGGCGATGTGGTCGTCGATCCAGTGTTTGCCGGTCTGGTCGTGATAATCGCCGCCGCCGCCGCGCACCACAAAGGCGCGGACTTCACGAATGGTGGGGACAGTCATCAACGGGCTCCTCGCGCTTTGGGGTTCGATGCCGCGCCGGTTGTGACGCTGGCCTCAGGGCTACGCGCCGTGCCGAGCGCGATGATGGCGATGACGCCGATAAAGGTGGTGCCGGCCAGCACATAAAGGCCGGTGGGGGCGCCGAAGGAAGCGTCGGCCCAGTTCTTCACATTCGGAGCGAAGAAACCACCGAGCGCGCCGAGCGCATTGATGAAGGCGATGCCCGCCGCCGCCGCCACGCCGCCCAGATAGCGGGTGGGGAACGTCCAGAACATGGGCTGCACGGCGATGAAGCCGGCCGCCGCGAAGCACAGGGCCACCAGAGCGATGGCCGGGGGGCTGCCCGCCGACACCGCGATGCCGAGGCCGGAGACCGCTAGGGTTGCCGCCGCGATCATGCGGTGGGCGCCGGTCTGGTCGGCCAGACGGGGCAGGAAGAAGGTGGCGGCCATGGCGCAGATCCACGGGATCGCGGTCACCAGGCCCACTTCCAGCCCGACCTTCTTGCCCAGGAGGGCAGCCACCTGCGTCGGCAGGTAGAAGATGACGCCATAGACGCTCATCTGGATCAGGAAATAGATCAGCACGAAATGCAGGATGCGCGGATTGGCGAAGGCGGCCTTGAGGCCGACGTGGCCCGCGCCCTCCTTGGCCTTCTGCTCGGCTGCGATGGCATCGGCCAGGGCCTTGCGCTCGTCGGCGGGCATCCAGCGGGCGTCCTGCGGCTTGTCGTCCAGATACCAATAGGCCCACACGCCGACCACGCTGGCCAGCAGGCCTTCGATGAGGAACATCCACTGCCAGCCTTCAAGGCCGAAGGCGCCGTGGAATTCCAGCAGCAGGCCGCTGAGCGGGGCGCCGAGGATGAAGGACAGAGGCGCGCCGAAATAGAACAGGCCGAGGATCTGGCCGCGCTTGGCCTGCGGGAACCAATAGGTCACGTACAGGATCACGCCGGGGAAGAAGCCGGCTTCCGCCGCGCCGAGCAGCAGGCGGATGGCGTAGAAGGAGTTCTCGCCGGTGACGAACATGGTGGCGGCTGAGACCAGGCCCCAGGTGACCATGATCCGGCACATCCAGACCTTGGCCCCGACCCGATGCATGATCAGGTTGCTGGGCACCTCGAACGCCGCATAGGTCAGGAAGAACAGGCCGGCGCCAAGCGCATAGGCGGCGGCGGAAACGCCGGTGGCCGCCTGGAAGGCATCCTTGGCGAAGCCGATGTTGGCGCGGTCGAGGAACGACAGCACATACATGAGCAGCAGGAAGGGCACGAGCCGACGGCGCGTGCGCGCGATCGCCCGGTCAAGGGTCGGATTATCCACCATGGCATTTCCTCAGGGGCTTGAAGTCTGCAGGAGCGAGTACCATATTGTGGTACTTCATCTTATTATGTAGGATGATCTGATATTGAAGCCTTTGGGGGGAGTCAATCCGCATGGCCGAGCTTGGAGCTTCGACAAACAAAACGGCTGTTGAGGGACCCGAAGACGCCGCTACGCCGCCCGCCGGCAGCCAGGCGGTCATGCGGGCGCTGGATGTGATCGAGGCGGCGGCCGATGGCCCCATCGATCTCATGCGTCTGGCGAAAACGGTGGGTCTGACCCGCAGCACGGCGCATCGCTTGGCCAGCGGGCTGGTGGCGCGCGGCTATCTGCGGTTTGCCCCTGGCGAGGGCTATTCGCTCGGCCCGAAGCTGATCCAGCTGGGCGCGCAGGCCGGCACCCAGCGTCCGCTGACGCGGGTGGCCCGGCCCTATCTCGACCAATTGGCGCTTGAGACCGAGGACACGGTGCATCTCGGCGTGCTGGAGGGCGACTGGGCGCTCTATCTCGACAAGATCCCCGGCCGCCGCCGATTCGAGATTTCATCCAAGGTGGGCGAGCGCCACCCGGTCTGGTCCACCGGCCTCGGCAAGGCGCTGATTCTGGACGGCGACGCGGCACTGTGGGAGCGCTTCTTCGCCATCGGTACCGCCCTGGGGCCGAATCGCGACAGCGAGCGCTCGCCGTGGATGGAGCGCATGCGCTCTTATGCCGGCTGGGGCTATGCCTTCGATCTGGAGGAAAACGAACCGCGCGTGCGGTGCGTGGCGGCGCCCATCCGCGACGCGGTCGGCCAGACCGTGGGCGCCATCAGCGTGTCAAGCGCCTCGCATTATATGGACGATGCACGCATGGCGGCATTGGCAGAGCGGGTCACCGCGGTGACCGCCGCTATCAGCGGTGAATTGGGATGGCGCCCTGGCGTGCGCCGCGCGCAGCCTTAGGGGCGGTATCGCGCGTTTGCCCAAGCGGAGAGCTTGTGGTGGCCGGTTATCGCCGGCGCAGCATGCGAATGGAGCCCCTGTGGAGCCCCGGGCTAATTTCCCTCATGCAGCGTCAGGCACGCAGACAGGCGGGTCGACGACCGCGCCATGGGCCACCGAAACCGGCGCCACCGCGTGCTGCAAAGATGATGGGATGGTGCCGGTGGGGTGGAATGGTCGGAGCGAGAGGATTTGAACCTCCGACCCCTAGTCCCCCAGACTAGTGCGCTAACCGGGCTGCGCTACGCTCCGACTTGAGGCGGACTGTTAGACCATCGGTTCTCAGCCGACAAGCCATAATCCGACTTTTCCCCGGCTCACAGCTTTGGCTTGACGTCCCATGCTGCCATGCGATGTTCCGCGCCGGTGACCGACACCGGGAGCGCGCGTGTGACCTTTCCTGTGACTCTCCTGGACCTTGCCGGCTGCATCGCCCTGCTGCTGTGGGGCACGCATATGGTGCAGAGCGGCGTTCAGAGCGCCTTCGGCCCGCGCCTGCGCATCTTTCTCGCCGGGGCGCTGAAAACCCGCTTTCACGCCTTCCTGGCCGGGCTCGGCGTCACCGCCATCCTTCAGAGCAGCACCGCCACCGGATTGATGGTGGCAGGGTTCGCCGCCACCGGCCTGGTGGATCTCGTTCCCGCCTTGGCGGTGATGCTGGGGGCCAATGTGGGCACCACCTTGGTGGTGCAGGTGCTGTCGTTCGACATCTCGCCGCTGTCGCCCGCCCTCATCCTGATCGGCGTCATGATGTATCGCCGCGCCGCCAGCCCCACGCCGCGCGATGTGGGCAAGGTGGCCATCGGGCTCGGGCTGATGCTGCTGTCGCTGCACCAGTTGATCGAACTGATCACCCCCTATGAGGATGCGCCGAGCCTGCGCATGCTTATGGGGGCTGTCTCCACTGAGCCGCTGGTCGCCATCGCGGTGGCGGCGGTGCTCACCTGGATCGCCCATTCCAGCGTCGCTATCGTGCTGCTGGCCATGTCGCTGGCCGCCAAGGGCGTGGTGGCGCCGGAGGCGGCACTGGCGCTGGTGATCGGGGCCAATCTGGGCAGCGCGTTGAACCCGCTGCTGGAGGCCAGTTCCGCCGGTGATCCGGCCTCGCGGCGGTTGCCGTTCGGCAATGTGATGAACCGGCTGGTGGGCACCGTTCTGGGCCTGGCGCTGCTGGATCCCCTCACCCGCCTGCTGCTGGCGTTCGAGCCGAACACCGCGCGCGCGGTGGCGGATTTCCACACGCTGTTCAATCTCGTGCTGGCCGTCCTCTTCCTGCCGGTGCTGAACCCGTTCGCCAACATGCTGCGGGCGCTGTTCCCGGTGAGGGCGCAGGAAAGCGACCCGGCGCGCCCGCTCTATCTGGATTCGCTCGCCTCCAGCACTCCGGTTGTGGCTCTGGGCAACGCTGCCCGCGAAGCCCTGCGGCTGGCGGATATTCTCGAAACCATGCTGTCCTGCACCCGCGATGCGCTGGAGAAGGACAACCGCGCCCGCATGATCGAGGCGCAGCGCATGGACGATGTTCTGGATCGGCTGAACTCGGCCATCCAGGCCTATCTCATGACCCTGGATCCTGAGACGCTGAGCGCCGAAGACCATCGGCGCATGGATGAGATCCTGGCCTTCGCCACCAACATGGAGCATGCCGGCGACGTGCTGGACAACTCGCTGCTGCCGCTGGCTGCCAAGCGGTTGAAGCGCGGCCTGGCCTTCTCTGCCGAGGGGCAGAGTGACATCGCCACCATGATCGACCGGGTGATCGCCAATCTGCGCACGGCGGGCGCCCTGTTCATGACCAATGATCCCGAGACCGCCCGCCAGCTGGCAGCAGAAAAGGCCGTGTTCCGCGACCTGGAAACCAAGGCCACCCAGAACCATTTCGACCGCATGCGCGCCGGGCAGATCGAGTCGGCAGAGACCAGCACGCTGCATCTCGACGTTGTCCGCGACCTGAAACGCATCAATGCCCATCTGGTCAGCGGCACCGCCTATCCTGTGCTTGAGCGTGAGGGTGAACTACTCTCCAGTCGCATTGCCGGTGCCGTGGAATAGGCTGAGAGCCGCGTCCCGCCCGCGCGAAAATCGCAAAAATCTGTCAAGACAAAGGCGTGACACTTCGGTCACACGCCTGGGGATAAGTGCGGCTATTCCATCGCCACATACCTTCCAGGTTGAGTTTGTCCTTGTCTCGCCCCTGGCGGGTGACATTCTCGCCGCATTACGTGGCCATTGGCGGATCTCCATCAACAATCATGGAGGTTGCGGGAATGGAGATCCGAAAGGGATTTCTGCTTGGTTCGCTAGCACTGACAATGGCCGGCCTGGGGACACCCGCTATGGCGGAGCCCAAACAGACCGGCGTCGCGTCCTATTATTGGCAGGGGCGCGGCACAGCCAGTGGCGAGCGTTTCAACCCAAATGCCCTCACGGCAGCCCATCGCTCGCTTCCCTTCGGTACGAAGGTTCGCGTCACCAACCTCAAGAACGGACGCGAAATCGTCGTCCGCATCAATGACCGGGGCCCCTTTGTCCGCGGCCGCATCATCGACGTTTCCCGCGCCGCCGCTTCAGAGTTGGGCTTTCACGGCAGCGGGCTGACTAAGGTGGCATTGGCAGTCGTGGACTGACCTGCCGCCAGATCGTCCTGAAAACGGCGCGCGCGGCGGAAGGTTCCACCTTTTGTCGCCGTGCCCGTTTCGCAATGCCCTTCGAAGATGGCAGGCATGCCCGCGGCATCGATACGGCCCTGCCGCGAAAATTGGCGAGAGATACGCCGGTAAATCAGATGACGACCCTCTGAAAGCCGCATCAGACAAGCGTGGTGGGTTCCAGCCCCAGGCTCAGCCATCTACTGACAAATACCAAGGTGGCCGCTTAACACGCCCCTACACGCCCTCGGTGTCGGGCGCCTCTCCCGCGAGCACAGCCGCCATCAGGCGACGGCATTCGGTCAATTCATAGAGTGTGGCTTGTAGTCGGCTGATGTCATCGCGCGACAGCACCGGCGCCGGCGGCGTGGGCGCCCCGGTCATGCGCGGCTCCGAGCGCAGATGCGGGGGCAGATATTGCTCGGGCGGCCCCGGACGCAGCGGCTCCGGCGGCAGATAATCGTCTGGCTGTTCGCGCCAGCCCTCCCCGCTCTCCCGGTGGACACGCGCCGGCATCGCCTCATCCTCGTCCTCGTCCCATCCATCCCGGCCGCGGCTCCGCGGCTCCCGGTTCGGCTCAGGGGCATAATCCCGCTCGTCGCGCGATCCGCGCCGGGGCTCGCGCTCCATGTGGCGCTCGGCGGCGCGGCGGTCGCCGAGCTCGGCGCGATAGGTGGCGTGGGTCTCCGGCTCGTCCGGGTCATACTCTTCCATGGGGCCGAGGAACGGGCCAAGGCGCGGCGGCGCCACCAGCGGCGCCTGGACCGGCGGCGGTGGGTCGAAGAACGGGTCTCGGGCGCTGCGCTGGCCGCTCAGCGGCGGCAGCGGCGCCCCGCCATAGCTGCGCTCGGCGGGGCGGTCCAACCGCCCACGTCCAGCCGGGGCGGCCGGCGGCGGCCCCCATTCCGGCTCGTGCGCCGGTGGCATACGGTCGCGCGGCTGGGCCGCTCTCGGCGGCTCCATATAGGGCTCGCTCTCGCGGCCGCGAGAGGGGGCGTCGCTCACCGGGCCCCGTGGGCGCGGCATGCGTGGGGGCGCGAAGCGATCATCATCCTCGAAGTCGTCGGCGGCAAAATCATCGGCCGGACGCGCCGCGCCGGCGCCACGCATCGGACGCCGCCAATCGGTATCGGCATCCGCGTAAAGGTCGCCCTGCCCGGCCAGTTCGTCGTCAATATCCGTCCGCCCGCGCGGAGCATAGTCGCGCGGATCTTGCGGATCTTGGCGCCGAGGCTCGGGTGCCGCCTCACGGTAGGGCGCGCGGTCGGCGGGAGCAGCACGCTTGCGCGCACGGGCGGGGATATATTCCTCCGGCGGACCGGGCTGCGGCGGCGGCGCGGGGGGGGCATTGTCCTTCATCCGCCGGATGCGGGCATCCAGGGGCTCGGAAATCTGTTCGGCCGGCGGCAGTTCGTCATCGAAGAACGGCAGCAGCGGATCCTCCAACTCGCGCGCCGCCGGCGGCTCCGGCAGGCGCGAGGCCGGTCCCCGGCTGGGACGCTGCGGCGGGACAACCGGGCGGCGGGCAGGCGCGGCATCAAACGAAGGGTCCTGGCGCATCGGCGCAGGCCGGTACGGATCCTCCTCGTCCTCATCCGCATCGAACACCGGCTCCGCTCGCTGGGCGGGCGCGGCCTGGCGCGGCGGGGCTTTGGCAGCGGCAGGACGCGCGGCGCTCGCGCGCGGCGGCGGCTCGGGCACATCCTCGCTGCGTGGCGTGAAGCTGGCGAAATCGGGAAACGGCAGCGGCGGCTCGTCATAGGCCGAGGGAACGCCAAGATCGGTGGCCTCGGAGCGGGGCCGGCGGCGGGGCAGCAGGCCGAGCAGGCCGCCGAAGCCGCCGCCCTCGTCGCTGGCCGGCGCCGGAGGTGGCGCGGCCGGGCGGACGGGTGCCGGCTGCATCGACTCGCCATCGTCATAGCCGATGGCCTGCACGTGGCGCACGCCATGATCCTTCAGGATCTTCTGGACGCCTTTGATCGTATAGCCTTCGCTGTACAGCAGGTGCCGGATGCCCCGCAGCAGCTCCACATCATCGGGGCGATAATAGCGGCGCCCCCCGGCCCGTTTGACCGGCCGGATATGGGTGAAGCGGGTTTCCCAGAAGCGCAGGACGTGCTGGGGCAGCTCAAGGTCGTCTGCCACCTCGCTGATGGTGCGGAAGGCGTCTGGAGACTTGTCGAGGTGCCTCGCGTCAACCACGTGCCTCGCGGCTCCTTCAATCGCGTTCTGCGACCTTCCCTGTGCGCCCGTTGATGCGATTCTTCAAGATGCTGGACGGCTTGAACACCATCACCCGGCGCGGTTCGATGGGAACCTCCTCGCCGGTCTTGGGATTGCGTCCAACCCGCTGGCCTTTGCTCCGCACAACAAAGGACCCGAAAGACGACAGCTTGACGGTTTCACCCGTCGCCAGGCAGTCGGCAATTTCGCGCAGTACCATTTCCACAAGCGCTGCGGATTCGGTGCGCGACAAGCCTACCTGCTGGTAGACGGCCTCGCACAAATCGGCACGCGTTACGGTCCGTCCAGCCATGTGTCTTCCCGGCCCCTCGAGGACACCAATGCGTGACCCTAGCCACTCGGAGCAAGCACGGTCAACGCTCTTTATGCTTTATTTACCAACGCAAAAGCGCGGAGCCCCAGGTGAAGCCGCCGCCCATGGCCTCCAGCAGCACCAGATCGCCGCGCTGAATGCGTCCGTCCCGGCGTGCCACGTCCAGCGCCATGGGGATGGAGGCCGCAGAGGTATTCCCGTGCGACTCCACGGTCATCACCACTTTTCCCGGAGAAATGCCCAACTTTTGGGCACTTGCATCAATAATGCGCCGGTTAGCCTGATGCGGGACGAACCATTTGATGGTTTCCGCGCTCTCGCCAGTGGCGGCGAAGGCATCGGTGATCACATCGGTGATCATGCCGACCGCGTGCTTGAAGACCTCCCGCCCTTCCATCCGCAGATGGCCGACGGTCTGGGTTGAGGACGGCCCGCCATCCACAAACAATTTGCTCCGGTGACGTCCGTCGGAACGCAGGTGGGTGGTGAGGATGCCGCGCCCCTCGGCCTCGGCTTGCGGCACCGCCTCCAGCACCACCGCCCCGGCGCCGTCGCCGAACAGCACGCAGGTGCCGCGGTCGGTCCAGTCGAGGATGCGGGAGAAGGTTTCGGCGCCGATCACCAGCGCCCGCTTGAAACTGCCGGTCTTCAGATGCGCATCGGCAGTGGAGAGCGCGAATACGAAGCCCGAGCACACCGCCTGCAGATCGAATGCCGCGCCGCGGGTGATGCCCAGTTCGTTCTGGATGGTCACCGCCGTGGCGGGAAAGGTCTGATCCGGCGTCGACGTCGCCAGCACGATCAGGTCGATGTCGGCGGCGGTCAGGCCGGCGTCGTCCAAAGCCGCCTGGGCCGCCTTGAGGCCGAGGTGCGAGGTGAACTCCCCCTCCGCAGCGATGTGCCGCTCGCGAATGCCGGTGCGCTGGACGATCCACTCGTCCGACGTATCCACCATATGAGCCAATTCGGCATTGGTGAGGACCTTCTGCGGAAGGTAGGACCCCACGCCGCGAACCACAGACTGCATGCCGATCACGATTGCCCTTCCGCTTCCGCCGCCTCGGCGCCGATGGTCGCAACGGACGCGGGCCGGCTGACGATGCTGGTTTCGATGCGCGCCAGGAGACGGTGGCGCACCATGTCGTAGCCCAGGTCCACCGCCGCCGCGAAGCCTTCTGCGTCGGCGCCACCATGGCTTTTGATCACGACGCCGTTGAGACCGAGGAAGACGCCGCCGTTGGACCGGCGCGGATCCATCTTCTGCCGCAGCACCGCGAAGGCGTCGCGGGCCAGCAGATAGCCGAGGCGCGCCCGCAGCGTCCGCCCCATGGCGGCACGCAGATAGGCGGCCAGTTGCTTGGCGGTGCCTTCGGCGGTCTTCAGAGCGATGTTGCCGGAGAAGCCTTCCGTCACCACCACGTCCACAGTGCCAGCGCCGATGTCGTTGCCTTCCACGAAGCCGAAGTAGCGCACGTCCGGCACGCCCTCCTCCCGCAGGATGCGACCGGCTTCCTTGACCTCTTCGACGCCCTTGATCTCTTCCACGCCCACATTGAGCAGGCCGACGGTGGGATGCTCAATGTCGAACACCGTGCGCGCCATGGCCGAGCCCATGATCGCCATCTCGATCAGGCTCTGGGCGGTGGCGCCGATGGAGGCGCCCACATCCAGCACGATGCTTTCCCCGCGCAGCGTCGGCCAGATGGCGGCGATGGCCGGGCGCCCGATGCCGGGCATGGTGCGCAGATTGACTTTGGCCATGGCCATCAGCGCGCCGGTATTGCCCGCCGACACCGCCGCATCGGCCTCATGCACCTTCACGGCGTCGATGGCGCGCCACATGGACGAGCGATAGCGCCCGCGGCGCAGCGCCTGGCTGGGCTTGTCGTCCATGCCCACCACCACATCGGTATGGACGATGCGCGAAACGGCTTCCAGCTTCGGGTATTTGGCCAGGATCGGCCGCACCCGCGCCTCATCGCCGAACAGCACGAAGCTGGTGTCGGGGTGACGCACGCGTGCCAGTTCCACACCGGCCAGGATGGTTTCCGGGCCGTGGTCGCCGCCCATGGCGTCGATGGCGATACGAACAGGTACAGTCATCGGCCCTTCGGTCCCGAATACGCCGCGCGTGGAATGATGTTCGCGTGGGCCGCCGGACAATAGCCGCTCACCACGCCATCGCAACTGCGCAGGTGGCTCACGTCTGATCCTTCAGCCGCGCCAGAGCCGCGAAGGGCGAGACCGGCGCATCGCTCTCCAGGTTCTCTATATGGGGCTCGAACACCTCTCCGGGCTTGCGCGGATAGGGATCCAGGCCCAGCGCCAGAAATTCGGTGATGAGCAGGCCGAGGTCGATGGCGCCGTCCACAATGAGGTCCGGCGGATCAATCTCGCTGTCCTCCGGCGCATTGGCGATGATGCGGGCAATGGTCTCCGCCGAGGCGAATCGCACGTCCACCGGCTCGACCACGTCGGTATCGAACGGCTCAAGCGACACCACCGAGACTTGGCCAATGCGCGCGCGGATCTCGCCGATCACATGGGCGCCGTCGGAACGTTCCGGCGCCACGTGCAGACGGGCGGTCAGGGCTTCGACCTTGGGCACGTTCAGATGGCGCGCCAGGGCATCGCAGATTTCGGGACCGGGGGCGAACGACAGCTCCAGACCCTGGGCGGGAATGGCATCGACGGAAATCAAATGGGAATAAGGCAGATCGGACACGGCCTCACTTCTCCTCGGTGAGCGGCGCGGGAAACGTCACCTCGCCGCGTGCGAACTCTGCGGTCGGTGTCGCGGCAAGAACTGCCGCCGTGGCCCTGACATAGGCGGCCAGCGCGTCGGTGGCCACCGGCCCCTCCTGCGACGCAGACACGCCTTCATAACGGGCGAAAATGTTTCGGGCCAAAGCCTTCGACAAAGCCTCGCCCGCTTCTGACAGCGCCGCGTCATAGGCGGCGGTGCGATCATAGAAGCCCTGGCCGATCTTTTTCATCTTCTTGGGCACGGACAGGTCGCCAATACCCATCTCGCGCAGGGTGCGGTCCATGTCGTCCAGGAAGGCGTCAAACACCTCCTGCGACACGGCGCGCCCTTCCGGAGCCTCGTCCTTGAGGCGACGGCACACCAAAAAGATGTGCAGCATCAGCACCTCCAGCCGCCCTTCCACCGTATCCGGTATGGAGAAGTCGGTGTAGAACGCCGGCTGCCGCGCCTGCGCCACGATCGCGCCATACAGCCGCTCAATGGTCGCGCGCGTCTCGGATCGACGGAACAGTTTCAGCATGATGTTTTGCGGGTCTGTGCGACGGTCATGATACCAGACGCGTGGATTGACCAGCGGCGTAACCTGCGACGCGCGCCCTGGCAAGGGTGCCTCGCCGGCACGGCGTGATAAGGACGAGGGTCGCGCCCTCCGCCCAGGCCGGTGCCAGGGCGATTCGCGCGGCGGATGACGATCAGGCCACATGAGTGTCAGATCGGGTGAAGAGTGGCGCGTATCAATGGGGCCTTATCCGATCAGGTGTGTCAGCCTGATCGGATAAGGCTCTTGGCAGTGGCTGGAACCGAGGGGAACAGCGTGGCACCAGGACGGTCTGCAAATGGGTTTGCCTTCAGCCATGCGGCGGCACGACGCCCCCGCGCAGCTTTGGCTTTGGCTTTGGCCGCAACGACGCTGGCCGGATGCGCCGGCATGCCTGTCACCACCGGAACCGGCGTGAGCGGCGTGGTTCGGACGTATCAGCGCGGCTATGTGCTGAGCGACGGCGCGCTGGAACAGGTGCCGGTGGGCTCCAGCCAGGAGCAGGTGCTGCTGGTGCTGGGCACGCCCTCCACGGTCTCCACCGTGAGCGGCGATACCTTCTATTACATTTCGCAGACCGAGAAGCGCATTGCGTTCCTCAAGCCCGAGGTGACCGACCAGCGCGTGCTGGCAGTCTATTTCGGTAAGGATCGCCGGGTGACCCGGATCGCCAATTACGGCCTCAAGGACGGCAAGGTGTTCGATTTCGTCACCCAGACCACGCCCACCAGCGGCGAGGAACTGAGCGTGCTGAAGCAGATCATCTCGGCCACCGACTTCTCGGCCGGCCCGGCCATCGGCCGCTAAACAGAAACGGCGCGGCCCCGTTCCGGGCCGCGCCG
>CALRNP020000042.1:0-27449 GCA_943369575.1 Azorhizobium sp. AG788
TGACGATCTCCTCGCCGATGCGAATGAGGTCGCGGCGGATGGCCAGATCATAGATGGCGCGGCCGTAATCCTCGGCATTGATGATGGTGGTGGCTTCCGCCGCCAGGCGCGCCAGATATTGCGGGGCATTCAGGCCGCCGATGTCGAGATCCGGCGGCAGGAAGGTCTTGAGCGTCACCGGCGTGGCGATCTTGCCCGCCCGCACCAGCGAGCCGATCAATTCATAGATCTTGGCGTGCAGCGGCTCGAAGAAATGCTCGGGCTTGAGAAAGTCGGAGACCCGGTAATAGGCCTCGTTATTCACCAGCACGGCGCCCAGCAACGCCTGCTCCGCCTCCACATTGTGGGGCGCCTGACGGTAGGCAGGCAGATCATCCTGCGACGCGGCAATATCGAGCATCGGTCACATTCTGGTTCGGGGTGCGGTGTCCTGTTGTAACAGATTGCGGCGGGCCGCAGCCCGTCGCAGCTGATCCCTGTCCCCTGTGAAGAATTACGGGGACGACTCGGAGCGGCCGCTTGCGAGGTGCCGCGACGCCTTGGCGATTCTCGCGCTTGGCCCAGCCGGGGCGCGCGGTAACCACGCAGATGCGTGGGGATTACTCCCCCGCCAGCCGCATCGGCGCGGCCTGGACGCCATATTCCGCCGCCCGCAGCCGCTCCTCGGCGGCGGCGAGATAGTCGCGGGTCAGCGGCACCGCATCCTGCCGCCGGGCCAATTGGATCTGGAAGATCATCAGGCCCTGGTGGCGGAAAGCCATTTCCGAGCCGGCCAGATAGAATTCCCACATCCGCAGGAACGTCTCGTCCGTCAGTTGCAGGGCCTCGGCGCGATGGGCCAGGAAGCGCTCCCGCCATGCCTTCAGGGTCTCGGCATAATGCAGGCGCAGAATTTCCACGTCCGTCACCACCAGCCCTGCCTTCTCGATATGCGGCAGCACCTCGGAGAGCGCGGGAATATAGCCGCCGGGGAAGATGTATTTGGCGATCCAGGGATTGGTCACCCCCGGCGGATCGGAGCGGCCGATGGCGTGGAGCATCATCACCCCATCCTCGTCCAGCAGGTCGCGGGCCTTGCGGAAGAAGGTGGCGTAATGGTCGATGCCCACATGCTCGAACATGCCCACCGACACGATGCGATCGTACCGCTCGGTGATGTCGCGATAATCCTGAAGGCGGAAGTCCACCTGGCGCTCCAGCCCCTTCTCCCGCACCCGCGCGGTGGCCACCCCCAGTTGCTCCTGAGACAGGGTGACGCCGGTCACCTGCGCGCCGCCCACCTCCGCCATATAGAGCCCGAGGCCGCCCCAGCCGCAGCCGATGTCCAGCAGCCGCAAGCCGGGCCGGTCCAGCGCCAGCTTGGCCGCCAGATGCCGCTTCTTGGCCAGTTGCGCATCATCCAGGGACTGGCCGGGAAACTCGAAATAGGCGCACGAATATTGTCGGTCGGAATCGAGAAAGAGCGAATAGAGCCGCCCGTCGAGATCATAATGGTGTGCGACGTTGCGGCGGGCACGGTCGCGCGGATTGAACTGCGCCAGCCGCCGGCCGGCCATGCGCAGCCACAGCATCAGGCGCGCCGTCAGCGTCGGCGTAGTGGCGCCCGGCTGCGCCATCAGCACGTCCAGCAGGTCGGCAATGGTGCCCTGCTCCACCACCAGACTGCCGTCGGTCACCGTCTCCCCGAGTTGCATCTCGGGGTCGAACAACAGGCGCAACTCCGCCGCCGCATTGGTAAACCGAACCCGGACCTTGGGCGTGCCGGCGCCCACCACATAAGTGCGGCCGGCGGCGGTCGTAACGCCCAAGCTGCCGCGTGTCACTACGCGACGCAAGACCACTTCAAGTAATCCCTCCATCACACAGCCTCCGTCAGAGAACCATCCTTTGCTCCTCCTGGTCCGGGTCTGCGCCCAAGACTCCGCCCTGCAGGCAAATGACAGCATCTTGGCGGCGTTCCGGCAATATGCCTTTACGTCAACTACAGAAACGAAAAACGCCCGGCACAAGGCCGGGCGCTTTCCTAAGCAGTCAGATACCAATCGAGGCTCAAGCCTCGGTGGTCTCGCCTTCCACTTCCTCAGCGTCTTCTGCCTCGGCTTCGGCGGCGACTTCCACCTCGTCCTCATCCTCGTCGCCGGGGCGACGGGCTTCTTCGCCACGAGCGAGACGAGCGGCTTCGTCGGCGTTGCGGGCGACGTTGACGATCACCTTCACTTCGACTTCCGGGTGCAGCGCCACCGGGAGGGTGTGCAGGCCGATGGTCTTGATCGGGTGGTTCAGCACGATCTGCTGGCGATCGACGGTGAAGCCGGCGGCCTCGAAGGCGGTGGCGATGTCGCGGGTGGACACCGAGCCGTAGAGCTGGCCGGTATCGCCAGCCTGGCGCAGGATCACCACGCTCTGGCCGTCCAGCTTGGCGGCAACCGCCGAGGCTTCGGTCTTCAGTTCCAGGTTCCGGGCTTCCAGCTGGACCTTCATGGTCTCGAACCGGGCGCGGTTGTCCTTGGTGGCGCGCAGCGCCTTGCCGTTGGCCAGCAGGAAGTTGCGGCCGTAGCCGTCACGCACGCGCACCACGTCGCCGATCTGACCCAGCTTGGCCACGCGCTCCAGAAGAATGACGTCCATTTTAAGCTCCTTATCTGTGTGTTCAGGTGTCGAGGATGAGAAAGGCGAACAGGTTCGCCGGTGTCAGTGATCGTTGGCGGCCGGCGGGCCGCCGCCGGTGCCGAAGCGCCGGCGCAGGTCGAACATGGCGTCGAGCACACCCACAAGGGCGATGATCAGCGCCGGCCAGCCGATGGCCAGCGTCAGCACCCAGGCCCCGGTCAGGATGAAGGGCCGCCCCGCCCGTCCCCGCGTCAGGAAGTGCAGCACAGCGAACCCTGCCGCCGCATAAGCGACAATCAAGGTGGCGCCCGCAGCCGCGGCGCACAGACCGAGCAAACCCGGCAGCATGGCGCCCGCCACCAGCACCGCCAGCACCACCGGGGTGGCCGCGGGCAGGCGCGTTGCGGCCAGGTCCGGCCACGGCCGTGCCAGCCGCCCGGACAGCTTGGCCGCCCGGCCCGCCAGATAAAGGCAGCCCAACTGGGTGGCCAGCATCAGCGAGGCGGCGGTGGGCGGCAGGATGGCGGCGACCATGGTGCCCATGGCAGCGGGGTCGCCGCTGACGGGCACCGGCCCCAGAGGCGAGGCCCCCTGGGCTTTCTCAAAGGCGTTGAAGGCGATGACGATGGCGTCGCGATAGGTCTCGTAGCCGCCTGTCAGCGAGAACAGCGCCACCGTGACGCTCAGCGTCGCCAGGGCGGCGCCCACCGCTATGAGATTGCCGATGGAGAACCAGGCGAGGCCATCGCGGGCCGCCGGATCGCTGCGGGCCAGCAGGGCGCAATAGGCCAGAGCCCAGGCCGGCAGACCGATGCCCATGAAATAGGCCAGCAGGAAGGTCACGCCATAGATCAGGCCCAGCCCGACACAGGCCACCACCACGCCGATGGCGGCGGAGACATGGGAAAAGGCGAGGCCGGCGAACATCAGCGGCAGCGGGGCAAGATAGACTAAGGAGACGGCAAACACCGATGCCGATCCCGATGCAACGCCGGTGGCGAGCGCGAACAGGGCGCCCGCGACGAGGAGCGCGGACGTGGCGCCCGCGGCGATGCCTATCAGAAGATGCGGTCCCATGGACAAGCTGTCCCGCTGGTGCGGTTAGAGGCGGATCGAGGTCCACCCCAGCAGACGCCGCGGGGATCAGTCCCGGCGACGCGTCGAATTCAACAACACCCGCCCCGTTGCCGGGGCGGGTGCAACGTCACGCCTTGCGGCGGACGGCGATCAGCGGATGACGAACGGCAGCAGGCCGAGGAACCGCGCCCGCTTGATGGCGGTCGACAGTTCACGCTGCTTCTTCGCGGACACCGCGGTGATGCGGCTCGGCACGATCTTGCCGCGCTCGGAGATGTAGCGCTGCAGGAGACGCACATCCTTGTAGTCGATCTTCGGCGCATTCGGGCCGGAGAACGGGCAGGTCTTGCGACGACGGAAGAACGGACGGCGCTGGCCGCCGGCCCCACCAGCTTGAGCGAAAGCCATCAGACCGTCTCCTCGCTGGGGGTCTCTTCACGGTCGCGCGGACGGCGCGGGCGGTCATCACGGTCACGGCCGCCGAAGCCGCCGCCACCACCGAAGCCACGGTCGCCGCCGAAGCCGCGATCGCCACGGTCGCCGCGATCGTCACGGTCACGCTTCTGAAGCATGGCGGAGGGGGCCTCCTCCAGCTCTTCGACGCGCACGGTGATGAAGCGCAGGACGTCTTCGTCGATGCCCATCTGGCGTTCCATCTCCTGAACCGCCGCCGGGGGGGCGTCGATGTTCATGAGCGTGAAGTGCGCCTTGCGGTTCTTGTTGATGCGATAGGTCAAGGTCTTCACACCCCAGGACTCAACCTTGGGGACGGACCCGCCGTTCGCTTCGATCACACCCTTGAAGCGGGTGGTCAGTTCCTCGACTTGCTGCGCCGTGACGTCTTGGCGCACGAGGAACACGTGCTCATAGAGCGACATGTGTTCTAATGCCTTTCCTGTTCATCCGCCCCCGGCGCCAAGCCCTTTCGAACCTTAAGGAAAGGCTCGTTTGCTCGGAAGGCGGGGACACGGGACGACGGATCTTGCGACCCTATCACCTGCGCCATCCGCTTTCGCTTAGGGCAACAGGCAACCGTCCGTTCAGCCCCCGGCCGGGGCAACGGAAGCGGGGCGTATAGCAGCTTCTGACGTAAACGCAAGGCGCGCGCCCGCTTTACCCGCCCCCCCGACCCATGGCACCACGCAGGCTGCGGCAGGGGTTGCACGCCGCCCCGAGGTGCCGCAGGAGGGGGGACGATGCTCGATCATTTCCGGATGTTTGCCGGCTACAATGCCTGGGCCAACGCTCGCCTCTTTGCCGCCGCCGCCGATCTCACCGATACACAATACCGCGCCGATAGCGGCGTGTTCTTCAAATCGGTGCACGGCACCTTGAACCATCTGCTGGTCACCGACCGCATCTGGCTGAAGCGGTGCAGCGGCCTCGGCACGGCACCGGACCGGCTGGACGCGATCCTTTTCGAGACCTGTGCCGAACTGCGTGTAGCGCGGGAGGAAGAGGACCAACGCATCCTCGCCTACATCGCCGGCCTTGATGCGGCGGCGCTGGCTGGCACCATCCGCTATCGCCGCGCCTCGACGCCGGAGATATTCAAGCAGGACCTGGCGCCGGTGCTCGCCCATTGGTTCAATCACCAGACCCACCATCGCGGACAGGTGCACGCCATGCTGACCGGCATGACCGGCACGGCGCCCGAGCTGGATCTGCTGTTCTACCAGCGCGCCGTCGCTGCCGGCACCGCCTGAGTAGGCCGCCGGCGCCCGCCAGGATGGCGGCACCAGCCTCAGCACGGCCACGACGCCTAGGGATGCCGAAAAGTGCCATCGGCTGGCCTCGGTACCGCCTCAAGACTGATAGAGCGTGTATGCGGCGTGTCGCGGTTGTAGGATGCATGCGCCGTTGGGTGAGAGCGGCGGCGGCGCGTCGCAAGCAGAGGAATGGATGGCGCCAGCCATGAGCGGACCAGAGGAATCAAACGCGGCATTGCCCATCCAGTTGGTCCGCTGTCCGGCGGGGCATTATCACGTGCCCGGCCCCTGCCCGATCTGCGATGGCACCGCGCCCGTCACCGCACCCACTCAGGCGGTGGCCTTCCCGCGACGGCGCAGTCCTCTGTCCTGGCTGTTCCTGTTCAACGTCGTCACCGCGTCCCTCGCGGTTGTGGCTGTGGCCGTGGCCTGGGTGGCAATCTTCCACGAGCCGAAACGGGCTCCCGCAGAGTCGGACAAGGTGGAGCAGGCGGCCCAGGTGCGCCCGAGCAGCGCCATGGAAGCGGCAACGCAGCCGGCCCCGACCGCAGCGCCCGCTGCCGCAACTCCGGCTGCAGTGACCCCGCCTGCAGCACCCCCTACGCCGACGCCGCCGGCAGCGGCCCCCTCTCAACCCGCCGGCTCCGCCACCGCCCCCGCGCCGGAAACCGGCGGCGAGACCGCTATCGCGGCCACGGCGCCGTTGTCGCCGGCTCCACTGCCTGTGCCGCGCCCGGCCAGTGCGGATGCCCCGCCGGTCGACGCGACCGCTGCCCAGCAACAGGCGCCAAACCCGGCGCTGATGGCCGCCCTTCAGCCGCAGCCACCGCGCTCCAGCCTGCCCTTGCCGCAGCGGCTCGGCGTGCCGCCGGGGGTCATCCAGCAGGTGCGCTGGCTCGATGGCCGCACCATCGAGATCCTGGTGCGGGCGCTGGATCGCCAGCCGGATGAGACCGACGTGATTGAAGAACGGCCCAGCGGCGACGTGGTGCGCGCCCGCCTGCGCAGCGGGCCGCGCCCGTGTCGCTACATGGAGATCTACCCGGCCCAGCGCAGCAATGCCTTCATGCTGATGCGCTTCTGCCCCGACGCCATGGGCCGCTGGATGGGCCAGGAAATCGGCGGCTACTGAGCCGCGCCCGTCTCAGCGGCGCCAGATGAGCGCGCCCAGGCGCGGGTCCTCGGCGAAGGTGTCCGGCGGAAAATCCAGCCGGCGATCGGGAAAATCGCACACCGCCTGCACCCCGGACGGGCTCAGCCGCATCCGCCAGGTCTGGCGCTCGCCGATCTGCGCGTCGTCAAAGGCGGCGCAGGTCAGCACCGCCACGTTGCGGCCGCCGGCCGGATCGCGCACCGAGCGATAGCGCAGGATCTGCGCACCCGCCACGCGGGCGGCCTCCGCCAGCGTCTGGCAGGGGCCGTAGTCGGTGAGGTCGGTCCACGCCGCCGCATCCGCCACCAACGGCGGCGCAGTCAGGTCCAGGGCGTGATCGCTGGCGATGGCGGTGCAGAAGGCGGTGTAGTCCGCCAGATCGCGCGGCCAGGGGGTGCCGGGCGATTCGGCAAAGAACAGCAGCCGGTAGAAAGCCATCTCCGCCACCGCCGTCTCCGGGGTCTCGGCCGCATAATAGACGCCCGGCGTGCGCCCGGCGTGCGCCCGGCGCGGCGGAAGCGCGAGCCCTGCGGATAGGGCGGCTCGTAGCGGAAGGGCGAGGCCAGCAGATAGGGCAGATGCGTGCATTCGGCCGGAATGCGCGGCTTGGTCGCCTCGATGACATCTTCCAGCAGCGCCTGCTCGGCCAGAGTATCCACCAGCTTCAGGGTGGAGACCCGATGCTGCGCCTCCACCAGCCGCCAGACGCGCCGGGAATAAGGTCGCAGTTCAGACCCGAGCGCGGCGGGCGTCCAGATAGGCAATGACATCGACCAGTCCCGTCACGGTGCGGATGCGTTCGAGCGGCACCGCCTCCAGCGCCATATTGTGCGCGGCCATCCAGGCCCGCGCAGCGGCGGCATCGCCGCCGACGATGGCATCCAGCCCCCGGTACAAACGCACGAACAGCACCGCCAGTTCGAATGGCTTGGACCCGGCCTCCAGCGCGTGCTGACCGCTGCGCATGCGCGAGACCGTGGCCTCGGACACGCCGATGACTTCCGCCAGCGCCCTCGCCGTCACCCCCAGCCCTTCGGCTGCGCGCAGCACTGCCTTGGTCACCACCGCACCCGCCTCGGGGCGGGGGGCAGCGCCGGGAAAGAGAGACAAACCCTGAGGCATGGTGCGGGCTCGGTCCTATTGCTTGCCGCCGCGCGGCACACGCGGTCGCTTTCCAGAGCAAGTTTATCCGAATTATCATTCAGGAGAAATAAAAACCTCCGCTGAGCCAAACGCGGGGTTTATCCCTCGGGCGGGCTCGCACAGTGCTGGGCGCGCGCCCGTGCCGCACCGATCCTTGACTTCCCCGGCCGCGCGGTGTCTCTCCCCTCGCCAAATTAAACGGCAGGGAGCGCCCCCATGAGCACAGCCTTCATTTTCCCCGGCCAGGGCAGCCAGGCCGTCGGCATGGGCAAGGCCTTGGCCGAGGCTTTCCCCGCCGCCCGCGCCGTCTTCACCGAGGTGGACGCGGCGCTCGGCGAGCACCTCACCCGCATCATGTGGGAGGGGCCGCTGGAGGAACTCACCCTCACCGCCAACGCCCAGCCGGCGCTGATGGCCACCTCGCTGGCGGCGCTGCGGGTGCTGGAAGCGGAAGCCGGCCTGGACCTCGCCCGCGACGCCGCCTTCGTGGCCGGCCATTCGCTGGGCGAATATTCGGCGCTGGCCGCCGCCGGCGCCTTGTCGATCACCGATGCCGCCCGCCTGCTGCGCATTCGCGGCCGGGCCATGCAGGATGCCGTGCCGGTGGGCGTCGGCGCCATGGCCGCTTTGCTGGGCCTGGACTACGACCAGGCGGTGGCCGTAGCCGCGGAAGCTGCAGGCGAGGACGTCTGCGAAGCCGCCAATGACAACGCCACCGGCCAGGTGGTGGTGTCCGGCCATCGCGTCGCCGTGGAGCGGGCGCTGGAAATCGCCAAGGCCAAGGGCGCCTCGCGCGCCATCCTGCTGCCGGTGTCCGCCCCCTTCCATTGCCGCCTCATGGAGCCCGCCGCCGAGATCATGGCGGCGGCCCTGGCCGAGGCGACAGTGAACGCGCCCTGCGTGCCGGTGGTGTCCAATGTGCGCGCCTCCCCCGTGACCGACCCGGTGGAAATCGTCCGCCTGCTGGTGGAACAGGTGACCGGCACCGTGCGCTGGCGCGAATCGGTGATCTACATGGCCGGCGCCGGCGTGACCCGCACCGTCGAGGTGGGCGCCGGCAAGGTGCTGTCCGGCCTGTCGCGCCGCATCGTCAAGGAAATTGCCGCGACCGCCGTGGGCACGCCCGAGGATGTCGCCGCCTTCATCGCCGCCAAGGCGGCCCCGGCCGCCTGAGCGGCCTCCCTCTCGTTTTTTGAAGGATCCACCATGTTCGATCTGAGCGGCAAGACCGCCCTCGTCACCGGCGCCACCGGCGGCCTCGGCGGCGCCATCGCCACCGCCTTGCACGCCCAGGGCGCCACCGTGGCCATCTCCGGCACCCGCCGCGAGGCGCTGGATGCGCTCGCCGCCACGCTGGGCGAGCGGGTGCATGTGCTGCCCTGCAATCTCGGCGAGGCCGAGCAGGTGGAAAAGCTGGTGCCGGATGCGGAAGCCGCCATGGGCGTGCTCGACATTCTGGTCAACAATGCCGGCATCACCCGCGACAACATCTTCATGCGCCTCAAGGATGAGGACTGGGAGCAGGTTCTGAACGTGAACCTCACCTCCGCCTTCCGCCTGTCGCGGGCAGCGGTGCGCTCCATGATGCGCCGGCGCACTGGCCGCATCATTTCCATCACCTCCATCGTCGGCGTCACCGGCAATGCCGGCCAGGGCAATTATGCCGCCGCCAAGGCGGGCATGATCGGCATGTCGAAGTCGCTGGCCCAGGAAGTGGCCAGCCGCGGCGTCACCGTGAACTGCATCGCGCCCGGCTTCATCGCCACGCCCATGACCGACGCCTTGAACGAGAAGCAGCGCGAGGGCATCCTCAAGTCCGTTCCGGCCGCCCGATTGGGTACGCCGGAAGATATTGCGGCGGCCTGCGTCTATCTGGCCTCCGATGAAGCCGGTTATGTCACCGGACAGACCTTGCACGTGAACGGCGGGATGGCGATGATCTGAGGCCACGCCTCGGATTTTCCAGGGGTTTGCCGCAACGCGCGGTTCGCTGGCAAAGGCTCTGGAAGTGTGTTACGAGCCGCTCGAACCGATCCGGGCGGTGGGCACGGGTCTCTTAATGCAAGGCCCATCTGTGCGCGGTTTATCAAAGCTGCGTGCGCGGGGGGCTGGGCACGGCGGCTGAAAGGCATTATGCCGTCCTCCAGCCGCCGGACGGCAATTCTATTCAGACAATGAGGGTGCATCGATGAGTGACATCGCCGAGCGGGTGAAGAAGATCGTCGCGGAGCATCTCGGGGTTGAGCCCGAGAAGGTGACTGAGAATGCCAGCTTCATCGACGATCTCGGCGCCGACAGCCTCGACACCGTCGAGCTCGTGATGGCCTTCGAAGAGGCCTTCAACACCGAGATCCCGGACGACGCCGCCGAAACCATCCTGACGGTGGGCGACGCGATCAAGTTCCTGGAAAAGAACGCCGCTTGACGGTTGCCCGAAAGGTGCAGGCGGTCGCCGGGCGCTTTGCGTCCGCGACCGTCGTGACGATGGTTCCGGAGTTCTCCTCATGAGACGTGTTGTCGTCACCGGCCTCGGCATGGTGACGCCGCTCGCCTGCGGCGTCGAGCCGACCTGGCGGCGGCTTCTGGCGGGTGAGAGCGGCGCAAGCCGGGTCTCGCATTTCGATGTCTCCGATCTGCCCTGCAAGATCGCGGCGAGCGTGCCGCGTGGCGATGGCAGCGACGGCAGCTTCAACGCCGATGAGTGGATGGAGCCCAAGGAACAGCGCAAGGTGGACGAGTTCATCGTCTTCGCCATGGCCGCTGCCAAGCAGGCGCTCGACGATGCCGACTGGCATCCCACCAGCTATGAAGACCAGATCAATACCGGCGTCCTGATCGGCTCCGGCATCGGCGGTATCGAAGGCATTGCCGAGACCTCGCTGGTGCTGAAGGAAAAGGGCCCGCGCCGCGTGTCGCCCTTCTTCATCCCCGGTCGCCTGATCAATCTGGCCGGCGGCTATGTTTCGATCACCCACGGCCTCAAGGGGCCGAACCATGCGGTGGTCACCGCCTGCTCCACCGGCGCCCATGCCATCGGCGATGCCGGCCGTCTCATTGCCTTGGGCGATGCGGACGTGATGGTGGCCGGCGGTACGGAATCCCCGGTCAATCGCCTCGCATTGGCCGGCTTTGCCGCCTGCAAGGCACTGGTGACCGCATTCAACGACGATCCCACCCGCGCCTCGCGCCCCTATGACCGGGATCGCGACGGCTTCCTCATGGGCGAAGGTGCCGGCGTCGTCGTTCTGGAAGAGCTGGAGCACGCGAAAGCCCGCGGCGCCAAGATCTATGCCGAGCTGACCGGCTACGGCCTGTCGGGTGATGCCTATCACATCACTGCCCCCTCGCCGGACGGCGACGGCGCCTTCCGCTGCATGAGCGCAGCGCTGAAGCGGGCGGGCGTGACGGCGGGCGATGTGGACTACATCAACGCCCACGGCACCTCCACCATGGCCGACGGCATCGAGCTGGGCGCGGTGGAACGCCTGCTGGGCAACACCGCCGCGCAGACCTCCATGTCCTCCACCAAATCCTCCATCGGCCACCTTCTGGGTGCCGCCGGAGCGGTGGAAGCCATCTTCTCGATCCTGGCGATTCGCGACCAGGTGGCCCCGCCGACCCTCAATCTGGACAATCCCTCGGTGGAAACGCCGATCGATCTGGTGCCGCACACGCCGCGCGCTCGCAAGATCGACGTGGTGCTGTCCAATTCGTTCGGCTTTGGCGGCACCAACGCCTCGCTGGTGTTCAAGCGCCACGACGCCTGATTTCACGGCGGGATGGGCCTTCTCATCCCGCCCCGACGGAAGCTCCGGGGCTGAAGGTTGAGCGGGCGACGTGCTGCCGCCATATTTCGCGTTAGCCTCTGGCGCGCATGGTCTCTGGCGCGGGTGCCGGTGACATCCGCAGCCGGCTGATGCCCGGCATCAGCGCAGGCCAAGCGCCGTCTGAGCGGAGCCGATCCCCGCGCAACCCCCGAGGAACACCGCAATGGCGCAGACTGAGCCGAAGCCGAAGCGGCGCAGCCGCGGCGCCAACCACCCGGCGGTGGCCATCGGCAGTGCCGTCTTCACCTTGCTGCTGTTCCTCGCCGTGGGCGGCGGCCTTGCTGCCTGGTATGGCCGTCAGGCCTTCGAAGGCCCCGGCCCGCTCCAGGTGGAGAAGAACGTCCTCATTCCCCGCGGCCAGGGCCTGCGCGACATTTCCGACCTGCTGGAGCGCGAAGGCGTCATCCGCAACTGGCTGGTATTCGTGATCGGCCAGCAACTCACCCATCGCGGCGAGGCGCTCAAGGCGGGTGAATATATCTTCAAGCCCGGCGTCACCATGCCGGCGGTGCTCGATGCCATGGTCGAAGGCCGGGTGGTGCAGCATCAGATCACCATTCCCGAGGGCCTCACCAGCCAGCAGGTGGTGGATCGGCTGAACGACAGCGACCTGCTCTCCGGCCCCACCCGCGTGCCGCTGGAAGGCACCTTGCTGCCGGAAACCTATGCGATTGTGCGCGGCCAGCCGCGCCAGGACGTGATCAAGCGCATGAGCGCCGACCAGCAGAAGGTGGTGGCCGACATCTGGGCCAAGCGCGCCCCCGACCTGCCGCTCAAGTCGCCCGAGGACATGGTCATCCTCGCCTCCATCGTGGAGAAGGAGACCGGCAAATCGGACGAGCGCGCCCATGTGGCGGCGGTGTTCATCAATCGCCTGAACCGCAAGATGCGGCTGCAATCGGACCCGACCATCATCTATGGCATCGTCGGCGGCAAGGGCAGCCTCGGGCGCCCGATCACCCGCGCCGACATCTCCACGCCGACGCCCTACAACACCTATGCCATCGACGGCCTGCCCCCCGGCCCCATCGACAATCCGGGCAAGAGCTCGCTGGCGGCGGTGGCCAATCCCATGAAGTCCAAGGACCTCTATTTCGTCGCCGACGGCACCGGCGGCCACGTCTTCGCCGAGACCCTGGACCAGCACAATCGCAACGTCGCCCGCTGGCGCGAGATCGAAGCCGAAGCCAAGGCCAAGGCGGCGGCTGCTCCGGCGACGCCTGCCGCGACCACACCGGCACCCTCGACGCCTGCCGCTCCTGCTCCAGCCGCACCCGCCACCCCGGCCCCGCCCAAGCCCAACAACTAAGACCCGGCGCCCCGGCGCCCAGAAAGGCTCCGATGTCCCTCGCCAGCATGACCGGCTTCGCCCGCGCCCACGGCCTCACCGGCGCCTGGCGCTGGAGCTGGGAAGTCCGCTCGGTCAATGCCAAGGGGCTGGACCTGCGGCTGCGCCTCCCGAACGGCTTCGACGGGCTCGACGCCGCGGCCCGCGCCGCCGCCACCAAGGCCCTGTCGCGCGGCTCGGTCTCCGCCACCTTTTCCGTGGCGCGCGAGGGTGACAGCATTGCGGTCGCCCTCAACCGTCCGGCCCTGACCGCCCTCTACACCGCTGCGACGGAGGCCGCCGCCGCCCTCGGCAGCGCACCGCCGAGCCTGGATGCCCTGCTGGGCGTGAAGGGCATCGTGGACGTGGTGGAAGCCCAGCAGACCGAGGCCGACCGCGAGGCCATCGCCGCCGATGCTTTGGCCGGCTTTCTCCGGGCCTTGGCCGATCTCACCACCATGCGCCTCGCCGAGGGCGCCGCCCTGCGGCTCGTGCTGACCGAACGCCTGGACGGCATCGCCCGCCTTGCTGCCGCCGCCGAGGCCCTGCCGGAGCGCAAGCTGGAGGCGATCCAGGCCCGTCTGGCCGAACAGGTGCGCCTGCTAGCGGACAGCCATCAGGCCCTCGACCCCGAGCGGCTGCACCAGGAAGCCATCCTGCTGGCTACCAAGGCCGATGTGCGCGAGGAACTGGATCGGCTTGGCGCCCATTTGACCGCCGCCCGCGACCTGCTGGCCCAGGGCGGCCCCGTCGGCCGCAAGCTGGATTTCCTCGCCCAGGAGTTCAATCGCGAGGCCAATACCTTGTGCTCAAAGTCCAATGCGGTGACGCTGACGCAGATCGGGCTTGACCTGAAGCTTCTGGTGGATCAGTTCCGCGAGCAGATCGCGAACATCGAATAGAGACCGAGCCCACCATGGCCGCATCCTCCACCTCCCATTTCGCCCAGCCGGGCTGGAAGCCGGGCTCGAAGTCCGCCCTTGCCCGTCGCGGCCTGATGCTGGTGCTGTCCTCGCCTTCCGGCGCCGGCAAGACCACCTTGTCGCGCAAGCTGCTGGCCGAGGATGACCGCATCACCATGTCGGTGTCGGTGACCACCCGCCCGCCCCGTCCGGGTGAAGTGGAGGGCAAGGACTATTTCTTCGTGGATGCGGAGCGCTTCGCGGAGCTGCGCGACAATGGCCAGTTGCTGGAACACGCCAGCGTCTTCAACAACCTCTACGGCACCCCGCGCCAGGCGGTGGAAGCGGCGCTCACCGCCGGCCGCGACGTCTTGTTCGACATCGATTGGCAGGGCACCCAGCAACTGGACCAGAGCGCCGACCAGGATCTGGTGAAGGTGTTCCTGCTGCCGCCCTCCGCCGCCGACCTGGAGCAGCGTCTGCGGACCCGCGCCCAGGACAGCGAAGAGGTGGTGCACCAGCGCATGTCCAAGGCGTCGGACGAGATCAGCCACTTCACTGAATATGACTACATCCTGATCAATCAGGATGTGGAGGACAGCCTCGCCAAGCTCAAAGCCATCCTCCAGGCCGAGCGCCTCAAGCGCCGCCGCCTCACCGGCCTCGCCAGCTTCGTCAAGGATCTGCGCGACGCGCTGTAGCGCCCGATCCGATCAGCCCCTCCCCCGCCCCCGGCCTTATCGTCCGCAGGTGTCGGGGATGGTCGCGAGCACCGTCCGGGTGAGGTCCTCAAGCGTGCAGGCGCCCGGCGTGGCCGAGGTGCAACCGGGAAACGGCACGCGCACGGAATGCACCGCGGCGGGGTTCAGGGCCCGCATCCCCTCCAGCTCCGCATACCAGATGGTGGCCGTGACGCTGCGGGCGCCGGCCTTGTCCCGCCACAGTTCCAGGGTGAAGGCGGTGGCCGGGGCGGTGGCGTCCGGCTGGTTCGGCAGGTTCCAGTTCACGCCGAACACGCCGGCCATGTTGGACAGATTGTCGTCATGGCCCGCCAGCGCCAGCACCTTCACATCCGCGCCCACAGCCGGGGCGGCGGCGCGGGTCTTGCCCGCCAGGGTATCGAGGAACAACCGGGCCATCAGCGCCCCTTCGCGGCGGGCCTGATAGGGCAAGGCACGGGTCAAGCTCACCTGCCGCGCCCGCGCCGCCAGCATCACGCCCATCTGGCTCGGATCGGCGGCGCCCCAGCCCACCTGGTTCAGGGGCATGCCCTCGGCGTATTCCAGCAGGAAGATCTCCGACACCACGGCAGCCAGTTCCAACGCGCCGGTCAGGCGCACGCCGCTTTTGTGCAGAGTGACCTGGGAGGGTGCAAGCGTAGCGGACGCTTCGCGCGCCTTCAGGATGGGCTGCACCTTGGCGATGGCCTCTGCCGAAGCGGGATCCACCAGGCGCGGCCCCTGTGGGGTCGCGATCGCGGCATCCACAGCGCGGCGCACCTCCGCCTTGTCGAAAACGCAGGCGCCGCCGACCGAGTTGAAGACCGGGTCGCTCTTCTTGTTGGGCGCCATTTTCATGAAATCGGGCGTCACGCCACAGCCGGGCGCCAATTGCTCGCCCATCATGCGGCCGCTCTCGCGGGTACGCTGGTCATGGCCGTCCGCCCACAACACCAGCGCTCCGCCCGGACAGCCGGTGGCCGGCAGCAGCCCTGCCTGGACGAAATAAGCGCGCATACCCCCCGCCACGAGGCCGACCACCTGTGCGCCATGGGGGGTGAGAATGCCCGGCTTGACCGGCCAGTGGGGCCAGGCGCGGCTGGACCAACTGGCCAGCTCCTGCGGCGACTGGGTGGGGGCGCGCACGCCATGGCGCTGCACCAGCACCACCCGCTCCAGCGTGAGATCGGCCGCCGCGAAGCTCGGGCTGGCACCGGCCAGCAGCGTGCCCGCCCCGAGCAGGCAGGCCACGGGGCGGATCAGAGCGGCAAGACGGCGGCGGATCGGCATCAGAGGCATCCAGCGAAGACAAGCGGTAGTGATAAACCGCCTCCCGCCGCAGCTTTCAAGCCTCCTTTGCGGGACGGCCGGCGCCCTTCAACGCGGCATAGGCGTTCGCCAGCCGCACGAAGCCCGCCACGTCGATCTCCTCCGCCCGCGCCGTCTCTATGACGCCGGTGCGCTCCAGCAGCGCCGCCGTATCGACACCGAGCGATTTCAGCGACTGGCGCAGCATCTTGCGGCGCTGCCCGAACGCCGCCTCGGTCACCCGCTCCAGATGGGCCAGCGCGCAGGGCAGCGGCTCGGGGCGCGGCACCAGATGCACCACGGAGGAGGTGATCTTCGGTGGCGGCACGAATGCGGAGGCCGCCACATCGAACAGGATGCGCGCGCTCGCCCGCCAGCCGGTGAGCACCGCCAGCCGCCCATAGGCCTTGTCGCCCGGCTGCGCCACGATGCGCTCGGCCACCTCGCGTTGGAACATCAAGGTGAGGGACGAAAACCACGGCGGCCAGGGATCGGTGGAGAGCCAGCCCACCAGCAGCACCGTGCCCACATTATAGGGCAGGTTCGCCACCACTCGCACACTGCCGGGGGCGGCACCGGCGATCAGCGGGCCCACGTCCACCTTGAGCGCATCACCGTCGATCACCTCCAGCCGGCCGGGATAGGCGGCGGCCACATCGGCCAGAGCAGCGACGCAGCGGTGATCGCGCTCGATCGCCACGACGCGGTCCACGCCACCCGCCAGCAGCGCGCGGGTCAGGCCACCCGGCCCCGGACCCACCTCGACCACGGTGGCGCCCTCCAGCGGGCCGGAGGCGCGGGCGATGCGGGAGGTGAGGTTGAGGTCCAGCAGGAAGTTCTGGCCCAGGGACTTCTGCGCTGAGAGGCCATGGTCGCGGATGACGTCGCGCAGCGGGGGCAGATTGTCGATGGCACTCACGGCCGAAGCGTCTCCTGCGCAAATCCGGTTTGCGCCTGCTTACACGCTCGCTCTCGCCAACGCATGGGGTTTGGTGACGGCAGATCGCTAGGCGGCGGCATCCGCATCCGCCAGCCGGCGGGCGAGGCGCAGCGCCGCCATCAGGCTGGAGGGATTGGCGCGGCCGGTGCCGGCGATATCGAAGGCGGTGCCGTGATCCGGCGAGGTGCGCACCAGGGGCAGCCCGAGGGTGACATTGACCCCATCGTGGAAGGCCAGGGTCTTGGCCGGGATCAGCACCTGATCATGATACATGCCGATCACCACGTCATAGCCGGCGCGGGCGTCCGCATGGAACAGGGTGTCGGCGGGAAACGGGCCGGACGCCGCAATGCCGAGGTCCCGCAGCGCCGCGACCGCGGGGCGCACCACGTCCTCGTCCTCGCGCCCCAGGGTGCCGCCCTCCCCCGCATGGGGATTGAGGCCGGCAAAGGCCAGGCGCGGATGGGAGAGGCCGAAGCGCCCTGCCATGTCGTGGGCCACGATGCGGCCGGTCTCCACCAGCAGGTCTTTGGTCACGAGGCCGGGCACATCCGCCAGCGGCACATGGATGGTGGCCGGCACCACCGCCAATTGCTCCGACCAGATCATCATCACCGGACGTGGCGCCTGCCCACCCGGCGGCGTGCAGCGGGCGGCGAGATATTCGGTATGGCCGGGAAACGGAAAGCCGGCGCCATAGACCACCGCCTTGTGCAGCGGCGCGGTGACGAGGCCTGCCGCGACGCCCGCCAACACAAGACTGACCCCATGGTCGAGACTGGCCACCACGGCGGCGGCGCTGGTCGGATCCGGGCGGCCGGGGGCAGCGGTGGCGCGAGGGCCGGCCGGGACCACCGGCAAGGCCGTCTCGAACACGGAGGCCGCCGCTCCGGGCTCGACCACCTGCAGCGGAACCGCAAGACCGAGGGCACGGGCACGATCCGCCAGCAGTTCGGGATCACCCACCGCGAAGAAGGCCGGCAGGCCGGCGGCATGCCGCGCCTGCCAAGCCATGAGCGTGATGTCCGGGCCGATGCCGGCCGGCTCGCCGAGCGTCAGCGCCAGGGGCGCTGAAAGCGCAGCCATCAGCGGTACTGGATCAGCGTGGTCTTGCGCAGTTCGGCCAGCAGCTTCTTGGATTCGGCCTGAAATTGCGTGCTGACCAGTTGGTCCTTGACGTCGCGCTTCTTGGAACTTTCGCCCTTCACCTCGCGCTTGGCGCAGATAGCGAACAGTTCGACGCCGGACTGGGAGGCCTCCGGCGGCGTCAGCCGACCCACCTCGG
Source organism: Azorhizobium sp. AG788 (assembly GCA_943369575.1). Classification (GTDB taxonomy): domain Bacteria; phylum Pseudomonadota; class Alphaproteobacteria; order Rhizobiales; family Xanthobacteraceae; genus Azorhizobium. The sequence goes on from CALRNP020000042.1 coordinate 18,001, forward strand.
TCTTGTCCAGGATCTGCCGCATGGGCTCGGTCATCTCCGACGACAGGCGGCTGACCGGCGAGCGCATGACGGTCTCCTTCATGCTCTTCACCAGGGCCATACCTTCGTCGCAGCCGTTGAACTTGGCGCGGAGCGCGGCGGCCTCCTGCATGCGGGCGCCGAGATTATTGCCGTTGCGCGGCACCACCAGCACGATCGGCCGCAAGGTATATTCCGTCGCCACGAATGCCTGCGGGCCGTCCTTCTGGTTCAGCGCGGCGACCACGTCGGAATCGCGCACATTCACCACCGGCGAGCGGGCGCGCACATATTGGTTCCAGACGTAGTCCGCGCGCAGCTTGTCCTTGAAGGTCTGGGCGTTGAGGCCGGACTGGGCGAAGCCCGCGGTCAGTTGCGCGGCGGTGCGCCCGGAGCGCTCGGCGACGCTGGAGAACATGCGGTCCACCTCGTCGTCATCCACCGTGATGGTGAAGCGCGCGGCCTGCTGGATCTTGATGCGCTCGTCGATGAGTTCTTCCAGCACCTCCTTGCTGGAGGGCGACTTGCGCTCGATCAGCTGGTGCAGCTTGATCCGCTGGTTCACGTCATTGGAGGTAATCGGCTGGCCGGCGACCATGACCAGCACCTGCGCCATGGCGGCCACGGGCGAGAGAACAGCCACGGTGGCAGCGATCAGAAGACAGAGGCGACGCCAGAAATTCATCGTTCATCCCGGAAATTGCGCCCGACCACCGCAAAGGTCGTCAGGATGAGCGCGCCTCATGTTCCCTGTTCCTGTGGCGGCAATGGGGCCAAGCCGCCCACCGCGTCAATACTAATTCGACGAGGTGGAACTTCCGATGCTGCCCTTGATGCCGGTTTCACCCAAGGTCCGCAGGCCGATCCGCAGCAGGATGCTGTTGTTCGGCGTGCCGCCGGCCCCATTGGCGGTGTAATCGGAGATATATTGCAGGGCGAGCGTGAAGCAGTCATCCGCATAGCTCACACCGGCCATCGTATAATCGAACCCGGACTGCGCGATGTTGTAGCGAAGGCCGCCATTGAGGGACCAGTTGTCGTTCAGCTTGTAGCCGACTGTCGTGTAGACGCCTTCCCGATCATCATAATAGCCAAGCAGCGGCTGCGGCGCGTAGCGGCCGTAGATGGCGGAAACTGTCCAGCGATCGATCTGGGTCCGACCTTCCAGTTCCAGCCGCTGCAGCGAGCCGTTGGCTTCGTCGAAGCGGAAGCGGCTGATGAATTCCAGCTTGTCCGTGGGCGAGTAGCTGAATCGGGCGATGTAGTCGGACACATCGGTGTCCAGCCCCGACTCCAGGCCGGTGTTGGCCATGTCGCCTTCGGCGAAGGAGTTCACCCCGAACAAATGGTAGGACTGGCCCACCAAGGCGCTGATGGTGCCGGCGCCGCGGATGGCGGCGGTATAAGACACGCCCACATTCAGGCGGCCGCCGCCTTCCACCCGGTCATAGCCGGAGTATTTGTCCACGGAGAACAGGTTGGTGTCATCAAACACCAAGCTCTGCGCATCTTCGTTGGGGAACTTGCCGATGCTGGTCTCGTTCGGCCGCAACACCAGCTGCGCCCGCGGCGTGATGGTCTGGGTGCCCCAGCTCTCCACGGCGATGAAGGGATATTTGTAGTCCAGGCCCACCGCCGGCATAGCGCGGATCAGGCTCTCATTGCCCGACTGCAACACGTTCTGTCCGGCAAGGGTAGAGCCGGTGGCATAGTTGCTGGGCAGCGTGCTGATGTCGGCCTGGGCCACATCCACGCGCACCTGAGCGAAGGGGGTCCACATCTGGCCCGCGCTGTCGACGATGGTCCGCTTCCAATACAGCTCCGCGGACAGGCGGGTGTAATCGCCGGCGGCGCCGCGCAGCAGACACTGGGTCGGATTGGGATTGCTCAGGGCGCACGAACCCGCCGGGACACCGATGGCGCCCGCATTGGCGGTGGTGGCGGAGGTGCTGATGAAGTCGGACGTGTCGCGGTGCAGCGCGGTGAAGTTGACGTTGACGCCCGCTTCGCCGCCCCAGATCGGCTTGCCGAAGACATAGGTGTAGTCGAGCGTGCCCACCACCGGCAGGCGGCTCTGGTCGTCGGTCAGCGACAAGCCAAGGAAGTACATGCCGCGCAGATCGAAGTAGCTGCGGTCGCCCTGGCCCACCAAATAGCCCTGGGAAATGCGCTCGGTGACGCCAGCATTCACCATGCCGTAGTCGCGCAGGAAGGTGCGGTCCGAAACCACGGTTCCGTCCCAGCCGAAGGTCCAGTTCTGGTTGATGGCGAACTGGCCGTGGCTCTCCACCATGCCGCGATTGTCGCGATAGCCCGGCTGGACGCCGTTATTGATGAAGGCATCCTTGTTGAGCTGGTTGATGCCCGCGGCGCGGATGCTGTACGAGCCGTTCTCCAGGCGCTGGCGCCATTCACCGCGCATGAGCAGACCCTGCTCGGTGAAATACATGGGATCGAGCGTCACATCGCGATCCGGCGCGATATTCCAGAAGAACGGAATGCTGGCGCCGTAGCCGACCATGCTCGAGGAATAGAATTCCGGGAACAGGAAGCCGGTCTTGCGCTTCACCGTGGGATCCGGCGACGAGAAGTAAGGGAAATAAGCGAACGGAAGCCCGAAGAACTCGAGCGTCGCGTCCTGGTAGTAGATCATCTTCTCGTCTTCGTTATGGATGATCCGGGCCGCCTTGATCTGCCACAGCGGCGGCTTTTCCGGCTTGTCCTTGCACGGCTCGCAGGCCGTGTAGACACCATTCTGGAAGACGGTGATGTTGCCGTCCGTGCGGTCGGCACGGGTGGCGGCGAAATGGGTCTTGTCCGGCGTGTCGAGCCGCAGGGAGTTCAGGAAGCCTTCCTTAAGGTCCTGAGACAACTCCAGGTTGTCGGCGGTGACGATCTTGCCGTCCTTCTGCTTCAGGCGCACGTCGCCCTCCGCCCGCAGCTTGCTGGTCTTGCGGAACAGGGTGACGCGCTTGGCCTCGACCGACTGGCCGTCATAATAGATCTGCACATTGCCGACGGCGGCAACGGTGTCGTTCTTGTAGTCGTAGACCAGCTGGTCAGCGGTCACGAGCATCTTGGCATTGGGATCTGGCTTGGCCCCGGCCACGCCGAAGCCGCTGGTGAGCCCGGAGGGCGCCGCCTGCGCCAGCGCCGCATCGGGCTTGGCCAGGGCAAGCCCGAGCACCAGGGAGCCGGTAGCCACAAGGGTGCCGATCCCGCGCACGATGGTGCGCAGAGCAGTCCCGCCTAGGGCCACGGAGGGGTGGAACCCGACCGTCATCCGTCCTCCCGATGCAACAGGATCAATACCCCCAAGAAGATGCCGGCGACTGCTGGAAACCATGCAGCAGCAACGGGATGGACCACACCAGCCTCGCCAAGATCCTCAGCGAGCTTGGTTCCCAGATAAAGCAGAAAGCCCGCGACCACGCCACCGAGAATCGTCTGCCCCACACCGCCGAAGCGAAACACCCTTAAGCCAACCACTGCGGCAATCAGCACCATGGCAATCAGCAAGAATGGCCGCGCTAAAAGACTTTGAAGTTGAAGGCGGTAGCGCGTCGCGCCGAAGCCGGATTGCTCGGCGCTGTGGATGGCATCAGGCAGTTGCCAAAATGACACGGTCTCGGGGGAGACCAGGGTTTCCTGAATCTGCTTCGGGTCCAGCTTGGTGGCGATGAGGTAGGTCGCAAACGTCTGCTGATCGAAGCCGGGCACCACCACCCGCGCATCCGCCAGCGACCACACCCCGTCACCCAGGGTTGCGGACCGCGCCTCCACGCGCTCCAGCAGCAGGCCGGCGCGATCGAACTCGAACACTGTCACGCCCGAGAGCACCCGCCCACCCTGCTGGGAGGCGGCCGCCTGGATGATGGCCTGCCCGTCCACGCTCTGCTGACGGATCCAGAAGCCGGCGGAGCCCTGCGCGAACAGGCCGGAGGCGGTGTTGAAAATCTCAGCCTCCATACGGTTCGCCCGCTCCTTGAAGTCGGCGGAGACGGGATTGAAGACGCAGGTGGCGAACACCCCGATCAGGAACGCCACGAAGATGGGCGGAAACGAGAACTGCCAGACCGAAAGGCCCACCGCCCGTGCCACTACCAGTTCCAGCTTGCGTGAAAGCGTCACGAAGGTGGCCATGGCACCGAACAGCACCGCGAACGGCAGCAACTGCTCGGTAAAGGCGGGGGCCCGATAGATGGTCAGCAGCGCCACCGCCGCCGTACCGACGCTGTCGCGGTCGGCCACGCGCCGGCTCATCTCCAGGAAGTCGACCAGCATGATGAGGGCGACGCAGGACAGAAAGATCATGGCGACGGCGGAGAGGAACCGCCGTGCGAAATAAAACCCGAGCGTGCGACCGATCATGTGCGCTCACGGTGCCGAAAGGCGCGCGACACGGCGGGACAGGCTGTTCAACAGCCGCGCCACCGGACCCGGCAGAGAGAGCCTGACCCACCCTTGCAGCACCATCGCCGCCAGGATGATGGAAAGCACCGGCAGCAGATAGACCACCGGCACCGCCCAGCTGGCCGTGCGCAACTGGCCGGTTACGGCGAAATTGGCGATCTGCAGCGCGGTCATGATCGGAATGATGGCGGCCAGGGCCAGGCCGCGGCTTTCGCGGGTGGTGCGCGGCAGCGCCAAAGCCGCCGCCGCTACGGCGAAGAAGGCCAACGGATAAAGGCCGGATGACAGGCGCTTGTGGAACTCCTCGCGGAAGCGGCCCGGCTGCATCAGCAGATAGGGATCCTTCTTGTCCGGCTCGGTGATGTAGGCGAAGGAGCGCTCATTGGGCCGGATGTCGGCGCCGCTCTGACCGCCGGGCGTCAAGGCCGAGAGATCGAACGCATAGCGCTGGAACTCCACCACCGAGCCGTTGCTGGCGGCTCCCGGGACGCGGCGATGGATCGAACCCTGTTCCAACACGAGGAAAATGCCACTTTCGGTTTCAACGATCTGGCCACGATCGGCCACATAAGTGGATATTTCCTTTTCGCGGGCGTCATTGATGAAGACGCCGCGCATCACCCCGTTCTTGGCCCGGTCACGCACATGGAAGACCAGGCCCGGCGCCAGATTCACGAACCGGCCGGGCTGGGCGACGAAGGACACCACATCCGCCCGCACCCGCGACACCTGGTCACGGAAGCCGCGCAGGCTGGCCGGGACGATGTCGATGGCCAGGGCCGAGCAGAACAGGGAGACCATCACCGCCAGCAGAATCAGCGAGCGCAGCACCCGCCAATGGCTCATGCCGGCGGAGGCCATGACCACGATCTCGCTGTCGCCGTTCAGCTTCAGCAAGGTGTAGGCGGTGGCGATGAACAGCGCCGCCGGCGCGATCACCAGCACCAGGGTCGGCATGGTCAAAGAGGTGATGGCGACAAAGGCCAGGATGGTCTGGCCCTGGCTGGTGACCAGGTCGAGCTGGCGTAGCGCCTGCGTCGCCCAGATCATTCCGGCGAGCACAACGGTAACGCCGACGAACGCCACCGCGGCGGTCGAGAAGATGTAACGATCGAGACGGCCCATCAAGACCCATGCCTTGTGCGCTCGCCGCCCCGACGCGCGCTTTTCAAAATCGCCCCTTCGATACTCGCAACCTGGAATTCATGCAAATGAGGCGGAACCGGACGGCGGGTACCCATGAGCCAGCTCAAGCTTCAGCGGGCATCGAGAACGGCGGCGCAGGCGGGCGGCAGGTCGGCGAGAACCAAGGGCGGGCGGGGCTTTTCCGGCTTCGTGGACGGCTTGGGATGCAGGACTTCATCCGTAAACCACCAAGCGAGATCACTGCCGCAGCCATCATCGGCCGCGGGCGGCTCCTGGGGGCGGCAGTCGGGGCTGTCCTTGGGGCAGAACAGGCGCACATGCATGTGATAATCGTGCCCCCAGTAGGGCCGGACCTTGGACAGCCATGCCCGATCCGCATCCGCCTGCCGGCACAGCGCCTTCTTGATGGCGGCGTTCACGAAAATGCGTTCCACGCGGGCATCGCGTGCGGCGGCGCGGATCACCGCCAGATGGTCCGGGGTCCAGACCTTGGCATCCACGTCCAGGCGGTCGGGCCGCACGATCATGGTGGCGGACAGGCTCTCCCGCTCTGCCCGCGACAAGGCGCGGCCGGGGCTCGGGGTCAGCCAGATGTCCGCATCGAGCCCCACCTGATGGGAGGCGTGGCCGGTGCGCATGGGTCCGCCCCGCGGCTGCGACATGTCCCCCACCAGCAGGCCCGGCCAGCGCGACACCTGCGGCACCTCGGCGGCGAATCGCTCCAGGAAGGCGATGAGGTCGGGATGGCCCCAGGCCCGGTCACGGGAGGGCCGCATGGCCTGCCACAGCGGCCCGGTGCCCGCTGGCTTGGCCGCGCCCGCCGCCGGTCCGTCCGCCGGCAGCGGCACGCCGCCGGCCAGGCACCCCTTGGAATAGAAACCGATGGACCGGGCCGCCAACGGCGCCGGCGTTGCCGCGGCGCCGAACAATTCCTTGGCCGGGGTTGAGGCGCCTTGGGCCAGGGAAGGGGCGGCCCAGCCGAAGGCCAATCCGGCGACGAGCGCGAGACGCAGGGCGTGGGAAGCGGCGTCGCGCGCGACCGGCCGCATCAGACGTCGCCGTGGGGATTGAGGATGACGAAGTCCCGTCCGGACCGGGTGTCGGGATTGGCCGGCAGTTCGGTCACCAGCAAGGTGGCGCCGGGCATCAGCAGGGCCGCCAATTGCTGGTTGATGGCGGGGGCCACGATCAGCCGCGACAGCGCCGTCTGCGCCTCGCCGCCCTTAGCACCATTGCCTTCATAGCTCACGGCACTCCAGCGCGGCGGCGCGCCGGTGGTCTGCTCGGTCAGCACATAGACCACATTGCCCAGCGGCCGCGCCGGGTCCTGGATCGAAATCGCCCCGTTCAGGACCTCGACGCCGCCCTTCAGGGCGATGATCCGCCGGTCGGCGCCGCTGGCGACGATGGACACCGGCTTGGGACCGGGAACGGGCGCGCTCTCATCCTTAACGGTGGCCAAGGTGGCGGTGACGTCAGGGGGCAGGATCAGGCCGGGGTCCAGCACATCCTGCGGGCCGGTGTGGCCGTCGGAAATGATCACCGGCGTGCCCACCTCGGTGACGCCATAGAGCAGCTTGGCGAAGGCGAGCGGCAGGTGCACGCAGCCGTGCGAGGACGGATAGCCGGGCAGCCCGCCCGCATGCAGCGCCACACCCGACCAGGTGAGGCGCTCGGAATAGGGCATGGAGGCTTCGTTATAGAGCGAGGAGTGGTGGTCCACGTCCTTGGCCAGAATCGTGAACACGCCGGTGGGGGTCAGGTGCCCCTCGCGTCCGGAGGAGACGGCGCTGACGCCGATGCGCACGCCATTGCGATAGACGAAGCAGCGCTGCTCCGGCAGCGCCACCACCACCGCCACCATGCCGTGGGGCGCGCGCTCGGGATACCAGACATATTCGCCCGGCTTCAGCGCCCGGATCGCGGCCTCGTCGGCATCTTCCGCCGCGTGGACCGGCCCGAAAGCTGCGAGCGCCACACCGCCGCCCAAGGCCGCGGCCAGCCGCAGCAGTTCCCGCCGATCCACGCCGCGCACGGACATGCCTGTTCTCCCCGCCAAAATTCGCCGGGAAACATTATGGCCGCAGGGTAAACGTGCGGTTACGACCGCTCCCGATCGCCCAGCCCTCAGGTGGCGTAGGGATTGTCCTTCTCGCGCAGCATGAGCCGGATCGGCACGCCCGGCAGCTTGAACGCCTCGCGCAGGCCGTTGGTCAGATAGCGCAGGTAGCTCTCGGGAATGGCTTCAGGCCGCGAGCAGAAGACGACGAAGGTCGGCGGGCGCGCCTTCGGCTGGGTCATGTAGCGGATCTTCACCCGGCGCCCGGACACCGCCGGCGGCGGATGGGTGTCGGTGGCGTTTTCCAGGAACTTGTTCAGCGGGTTGGTGGCGATGCGGGTGTTCCAGATCGCGTGGGCCTCGCCGATGGCCTCCACCAATTTGTCGAGCCCGCGCCCGGTCAGCCCGGACAAGGGCACGATCGGCACGCCCTTCACCTGCGGCAGCCAATGGTCGGCTTCCTCGCGCAGCCGCGAGAAGGCGGCGGAGGTGACAAGATCGGACTTGTTGTAGCCGAGCACGATGGCCCGGCCTTCCCGCGCCACCAGATCGGCCAGGCGCAGGTCCTGCTCCTCGAACGGGCAGGTGGCGTCCATCAGGATCACCACCACTTCGGCGAACTTCAGCGCCCGCAGCGCATCGCTGGCCGACATCTTTTCCAGCTTGTCGTCGATGCGGGCACGCTTACGCAGGCCGGCGGTGTCGAACACCTGCAGCAGGCGGCCGTTCCAGTTCACATCCACCGCGATGGAATCGCGGGTGATGCCGGCTTCCGGGCCGGTCAGCAGGCGGTTCTCGCCCAGCATGCGGTTAATGAGGGTGGACTTGCCCGCATTGGGCCGGCCGATCACCGCCACCTTGATGGGACGGTTGGGGTCCAGCTCGCCGTCGGGGTCCTCGTCCTCCTCCAGCATGGGCATCGTCTGCGCCGGCAGGGCCTCGCAGATGGCGTCATAAAGGTCGGACAGGCCCTCGCCATGCTCGGCGGAGAGCGGAATAGGGGTGCCGAGGCCGAGGTTATAGGCCTCCAGCGCCCCGGCCTCGCCGCCACGGCCTTCGCTCTTGTTGGCCACCAGGATGGTGGGCTTGCCGGCCCGGCGCACCAGGGAGGCGAAGGCATGGTCGGTGGGGGTGAGACCGGAGCGGGCGTCGATCATGAACAGCAGCGCGTCGGCATCGCCGATGGCGGTTTCGGTCTGCGCCCGCATGCGGCCTTCCAGGCTGCCGGGATCGGCTTCCTCCAGCCCCGCCGTATCGACGATGCGGAACGACAGATCGCCGAGGTGCGCATCGCCCTCGCGCCGATCACGGGTCACGCCGGGGCGGTCATCCACCAGCGCGAGCTTCTTGCCCACGAGGCGGTTGAACAGGGTGGACTTGCCCACATTGGGGCGCCCGACGATGGCCAGGGTAAAGGACATGGGAACGGCTTTCATCGCGGGCGCGCGCCCGCAGCTTACTCGGACTTGAGGGTCGGCGCGGCGCCGAGCGGAACGTTGGAATTGCTGGGCTGAAGCACGGGCGCCTTGGCCTCGACGCCGGGTACGCCTTCCGGGAACACCGGGACGCGCTGGCCCTGGATCGGCTTCTTGCCGTCACCGAACGGGTTGAGCTTTTCCAGGCTCTCGCAGCCGGAAACGCCGAGGGCGAGGACCAGGACACAGGCGATACGAAGTCGGCCGCGAAGCATTAAGGTGCTCCTCATTGCGTGGCGGGAGTGCCGGCGGCGGGCGCCGGCGGAACGGATGGCGAGGCCGATGCGGCCGCAGGCGCGGCCGGTGCGGCGGGAGCCGCGGCCGCCGTCGGCGCCGGA
>CALRNP020000043.1:0-27388 GCA_943369575.1 Azorhizobium sp. AG788
CGGCCGTGTTGGGCGGCATCGGCACCCTGTGGGGACCGGCGCTGGGCGCGGCCATCCTCATTCCCATGACCGAGCTGACCCGCACCTTCATGGGCGGCTCGGGCCGGGGCATCGACCTCATCGTCTACGGCGTCCTCATCATGCTGATCGCGCTCGCCCGCCCCGATGGTCTCGTGGGCCTGTTCCACCGTCGCAAGAGGAGCGCCGCATGAGCCCCGCGCCTCTCCTCGACGTCCGCAACGTCTGGCAGCGCTTCGGCGGCCTGGTGGCCAACAGCGATGTCAGCCTCCAGGTCCAGCCCGGCGAGATCGTCGGCCTCATCGGCCCGAACGGGGCGGGCAAGTCCACTCTGTTCAACGTCATCGCCGGCGTGCGCCCGCCCACCGAAGGCTCGGTATGGTTCGACGGGCAGGATGTCACCGGGCTCTCCGCCCCGGTGCGCTGCGCCCGCGGCATCGGCCGCACCTTCCAGGTGGTCAAGAGCTTCGACAGCATGACGGTGGCCGATAATGTCATCGTCGGCGCTTTGGTGCGGACCTCCTCCACCCGCGAAGCCCGCCGCAAGGCGGAAGAGGTGCTGGAGTTCGCCGGCCTCGGCCATCGCGCCGATGTGCCGGCCCTCGAACTCACCCCGCCGGAAAAGCGCCGGCTGGAAGTGGCCCGCGCCTTGGCCACCGACCCCAAGCTGCTGCTGCTGGATGAGGTGATGACCGGCCTCACGCCGTCGGAAGCCCGCACCGGCGTCGAACTGGTGCGCGCGGTGCGCGCCAAGGGCGTGGCGGTGCTGATGGTGGAGCATGTGATGGAGATCGTCATGCCGCTGGTGGATCGGGCCGTGGTGCTGAACCTCGGCGCCGTGCTGGCGCAGGGCATCCCCGCCGACGTGGTGCGCGACGAGCGCGTCATCGGCGCCTATCTGGGGGAGCGCCACCGTGCTTGAGGTCAAGGACATCACCGTCACCTATGCCGGCCTCATCGCCGTCGCCGGCATCTCCATCGATGTGCAGGCGGGCGAGATCGTTTGCGTCGCCGGCGCCAATGGCGCGGGCAAGTCCTCGCTGCTGAAGGCCATCGCCGGCATGGAGCGGGCGAAATCCGGCGCCGTGCGCTTCGAGGGCGAGGAACTGGTGGGCATCGCGCCCCATCTGATCACCGCCCGCGGCATCGCTTATGTGCCGGAGAATCGCCGGCTGTTCCCGCGCCTGTCAGTGCGGGACAATCTGCGGCTCGGCAGCTATCTGCACCGCTCCAAGGAGGATCGCGAGCAGCCCATGGAGCGGGTGTTCCAGCTGTTCCCGCGCCTGGCGGAGCGGCTGGAGCAGCGGGCCAATACCCTGTCGGGCGGCGAGCAGCAGATGCTGGCCATCGGCCGGGCGCTGATGACCCGCCCGCGCCTGTTGATGCTGGACGAGCCCTCCCAGGGCATCATGCCCAAGCTGGTGGATGAGATTTTCGACGCCGTGACCGCGATCCGCAACGCCGGGACCACCATCCTGATCGTGGAGCAGCGCCTGACCGAGTGCCTGGAAATCTCCGACCGGGCCTATGTGCTCCAGACCGGGCGCGTGACCATGAGCGGTCCCGCCGCCGAGATCCGCGCCAATCCGGACGTGCGCCGGGCCTATCTCGGGCTCTAGAAGATGATACGCCCCGGCGGTCCGCCGCCGGGGTATGCTGTTCCGCAGGACCAGCCCGGCACGCGCCGGCCCCTGATGCGAGAGTGTCCATGCCGACCATCGACCTGAATTCCGACCTCGCCGAAGGCTTCGGCATCTGGCACCTGACCGACGACGAGGCGCTCATGGGCGTCGTCACCTCGGCCAACATCGCCTGCGGCCTGCATGCGGGCGATCCCGAGATCATGGCCACCGCCTTCCGCATCGCCAAGGACAAGGGCGTGGCGGTGGGCGCCCATCCGGGCTTCCCGGATCTGTGGGGCTTTGGCCGTCGGCGCATGCCGTTCACCGCCGGCGAGATCGAGCGGCTGGTGGCCTATCAGGTGGGCGCGGCGCAGGCGCTCGCCACCTATAGCGGCCACCGCATCACTTATGTGAAGACCCATGGGGCGCTGGGCAACATCGCCGAGCAGGAGCCGGAGATCGCCCAGGCTGTGGCCCGCGCGGTGAAGGCGGTGGACTCCAGCCTCGCCATCCTCGCCGGCCCCTTGGGCGAGCAGGCCCCCGCCACCCGCGACGCCGGCCTGCGAGCGGTGGCGGAGATCTTCGCCGATCGCGGCTATAGCGAGCAGGGCCGCCTGATCGCCCGCGGCCAGCCCGGCGCCATGATCCATGATCCCGACGTGGCGGCGGACCGCATGATCGCCATGGTCCAGGCCGGCGCCATCATCACCGCCGCCGGCACCCATCTGCCCACCGACATCGCCTCGATCTGCGTCCATGGCGACGGCCCGCATGCGGTGGAGACCGCCCGCCATGTGCGCACGCGCCTGGAGCAGGCCGGGATCACCGTCGCATCCTTCGCCCCATGAGCGGGGCAGGCGACAGGCCGGCGCCCCGCTTCCTCAATTCGGGGGAGACGGCGCTGGTGGTGGAGTTCGGCGCCAGCGTCGATCCGGAGACCAATGGCCGCGTGCTGGCGCTGGACGCCGCACTCACCTTGCGGCAGGTGCCCGGCGTGCGCGAGAGCGTGCCCACCTATCGCTCGCTGATGATCCATTACGATCCCCTGATCATCAGCCGCGCCGAGCTGGTGGCCGCCGTGGAGGCCATCGAAGGCGATGCCGCCCTCACCGCCGCGCCCGCCAGCCGCTGGACGCTGCCGTGCTGCTATGATCCCGAATATGGCGAGGACGTCGGCGAGATCGCGCGCATGACCGGCCTTTCCGAACAGAAGGTGGTGAGCCTGCACGCCGGGGCGACGTTCCGGGTCTATATGTACGGCTTCGCGCCGGGCTTCTGCTATCTGGGCGGCCTGCCGCCGGAACTGGCGGTGTCGCGCCGCACCCGGCCGCGCCCGCCGCATCCGCCCAACACCACGCTGATCGGCGGCGGGCTCGCCATCGTCACCACCTTCTCCATGCCCACCGGCTGGTGGCTGATGGGCCGCACGCCGGAACGCATGTTCTCCCCCCATCGCGACCCGGCTTTCCTGGTGGGCGTGGGCGATGAATTGCGGTTCGATCCCGTCGACCGTGCCACCTTCCTGGCCCTGGACGCCCGCGCGGCGGCCGGCGAAGTGGTGGCGCGCCGAGAGGGTGTGTCGTGAGCGAGACCCACGCATCCACGCCCGCCCAAGGCGTGCTGCGCATCCTCTCCGCCGGCCCCGGCGTCACGCTCCAGGATGCGGGGCGCCACGGCCTGTTGCGCTTCGGCGTCACCGGCGCCGGCCCCATGGATCCGCTCGCCTTCGCCTTGGCCAATCGCGTGGCCGAAGTCCCGGAGGGCTCGGCGGCGCTGGAAATCTCCATGGGCGGGGTGGAAGTGGAAGCGGTGGACGCCCCGGTCACCGTGGCGCTGGCCGGGGGCGCGTTCCGCATCGCCCTCGACGGCCAGCCGGTGCCTGCCGCCGCCCGCCTGAGCCTTCAACCCGGCGCCAAGCTGCAGGTGCGCCCCGGCAGCGTCGGCGCCTGGTGCTATCTGGCCCCCAGCGGGCGGATCGACATCGCTCCGACGCTCGGCTCGCTCTCCACCCATACCCGCTCCGGCATCGGCGGGCTCGCGGGGCGGGCGCTGGCGGCCGGCGATGTGCTGCCGCTGGCCGGGCCGAAGGTGCTGCCCGGCGGCACCATGGAAATCCTGGCGCCGTTTTTGGCGCGGAGCGGCGAAGAAATCCGCGTGGTGCTGGGGCCGCAGGACGATTATTTCTCGCCCGCCGAAATCGCCGCGTTTCTCGCCGGCCCCTGGACCATCTCCGTGCGCAGCGATCGCATGGCCTCGTTCCTGGACGGCACGCCGCTGACCCATGCGGGCGGCTTCAACATCGTCTCCGACGGCATCGCCCATGGGGCGATCCAGGTGCCGGGCGAGGGCTATCCGGTGGTGCTGATGGCCGATCGCCAGCCCACCGGCGGCTATCCGAAGATCGCCACCATCATCGGCGCCGACCTCGGCCGCATGGCGCAGCTGCGACCGGGCACGGTGATCCATTTCGCCGCGGTCAGCCTGGACGAAGCGGTGGCCGCCCGCCGTGCGGAAGCTTCCGACCTTGCCAATGGCTGGTCGCTGGCGCCGCTGGTGCGCACGGACCTGTCGTCGGAGTTCCTGCTGGGCTGCCGGTTGGTGGATGGCTGGGTGAATGCGCTGGCGGATTGATGCGCGCCCGCTGTTCTGCATCGGTCACGGTTTCGCTCTAAGCTTGGCCGGTCTCTGACCCAGGAGCTTGCGTGACCACGCTGATCATCACCCGCCACGGCCATGTGCCGGGCATTTCGCCCGCCCGCTTTCGCGGCCGCGTGGAAGTGGATCTCTCGCCCACCGGCGAGGCCCAGGCGGCGGCATTGGCGGCGCGGATCGCCGCGCGTTGGCAGCCCGCGGCCATCTATACCAGCCCGCTCGGGCGCTGCGTCGCCACCGGCGCGCGCATCGCCGCCGCCACCGCCTGCCCGAGCGCGATCCATGACGCGCTGGCGGATATCGATTACGGTTCCTGGCAGTGGAAGACCCATGCCGAGGCCGAGGCGGAAGCGCCGGAGCTGTTCGCCCAATGGCATGCAACGCCGCAGCGGGTGCGCTTTCCCGGCGGCGAGTCGCTCCAGGATGTGATGGTGCGGGCGGCGGATCTGCTGCGCGACCTGCTGGCCCGCCACAAGGGCGACACCGTGGTGCTGGTGGGGCATGACAGCTCCAACCGGGTGCTGCTGGCGCATCTGCTGGATATGCCGCTGTCGCTCTATTGGCGCCTGGGGCAGGAGCCGTGCAACCTCACCGTGGTGGAGGTGAGCGGCGAACAGGCCAAGCTGCTGCGCCTCAACGAGACCGCGCATCTGGACGGGATCGCCGCGCCCTGATCCGCGCCTTGAGCCAGGATGCGCCCCGCTTGCTGAACCCCTGAACTCGTGGCGTCCTAACTCGTGGCGGGCCGCACCACCCGATCCAGATAGGCCGCGAGCGGCGCGAGGTCGTCGGCGCGGCCGCGGGCGCCGATTACCTGATCGGGGCGCACCAGAACCCAGCCGGGCGTGTGGATCTCATAGGCCTTGCGCACGGTGCCCTCCGGGTCGCTGGCGGGCGGGATCGCCACCACGCTGACCGCGCCGTCCAGGCCGTCCAGCAGGCCGATGTCGATGGGATGGGCAGCATCGGGGAACAGCAGCAACGTGTGATGGGTGCCGCCCAGCAGCGGCCACAAGGCGGTGCGGGCGCCGGTCGTAGGATCGGTGAAATGCGCCTCACGGGCGCGGGTGCCGACCTCCGTGCGGCGGGGGTGGCGTGGCGGTGCCCCCAGCGCCACCAGCGGGCCGTCGTGATAGGTGATGGTGGTCTCGGACAGCTCCACCTGCAGCTTCTTCTGCGCCGCCGGCAGATTGCCGAGCACGGTCACCGCCACGTCGCGGATGAGGCGGGTGACGCGGCTGGTGGCATAGCCCACATGCAGCTTCTGGGCGGCATTCTTCACCACGTCATGGGCGATGGGCCGCCGCTCCGGCTCATAGCTGGACAGCAGCAGATCGGCGTCGCCCCGGCCCTGGAGCACATGCGCCAGCTTCCAGCCCAGATTGAAGGCATCCTGGATGCCGGTGTTCATGCCCTGGCCGCCGGCCGGGCTGTGGATGTGGGCGGCATCGCCGGCGATGAACACCCGGCCCGTGCCATAGGACTTGGCCAGCCGCTCATTGATGCGGAAGGCCGACAGCCAGCTGGGATCGCGCAGCCGGGTGCCGGGCGGGCCGTTGCGGTCCATATGGCCCTGCAATTCGGCCAGCGTCGGCTCGCTGTGGTCGGTATCGTCGGGGCGGGCGACCACCACGCGCCAGATGTCCGGCTCGAACGGGAACAGGGCGACGGTGCCGGTCTCGCCCCACCAGACATAGAGGCTGCGGCGGTCGAGGTCGCCGCCGTCGATCTTCACGTCGCCCAGCAGATAGACCTGCGGCTCGGTATAGCCCTCGAACTCGATGTCGAGCCCATGGCGCACCGCGCTGCGGGCGCCGTCGCAGCCCACCAGATAGGGGGCGGGCGCGGCTTCCTCGCGGCCATCGGCGTGCTTCAGATGCGCGGTGACGCCCGCGCCATCCTGGGTGAAGCTGACCAGTTCCACCCCGCGCTCCACGGTGGCGCCCAGTTCCGCTAGGCGGCCGCCAAGGATCTCTTCGGTGCGCGATTGCGCCAGCAGCAGGGGGAAGGGGTAGGGGCTGTCGATGCCGTCGCCCACCGCCAGGGTGGCGAGCTGGCGGGGGCCGTCGCCGACGATCAGGGATTTCAGCCGCACGCCGTCGGCCTCGAACGGGGCGATGATGCCCATGGCATCCAGCGCTTCCAGGCTGGCACTCCACACGCCGAGGGCCTTCGACACCGTCGAGGGCGCGGGGTTTCGGTCGATGATGCGGACCGCCACGCCGTAGAGCCGCAGCATGATGGCCAGCGTCAGGCCGGTGGGGCCGGCGCCGACGATGAGAATGGGTGTGCGCGCGTCCTCGGTCATCGCCCCCTCCATGATCCCCTTGCGTGCCCCGTCGTCTTGCGCGCGGTGACGCTGGAAACGATGGCACCATCTGTGGTTTGCGCAAGCCTTGAGCGTGACGCTGGGGGATGTGCGGGCGCTTTCCCGGCGACGGCGGAGATTTCGCCGCGATGCGACCTCCGGTAGCACCGGCGCGCCGCTTGTCTTGCCCGATGCTTCATGTCAGCACCATCCAGGGGGAGACGGTTCGATGGTCGCAGAACACACGGGCGCCAGCCTGACCACCGAGGACACGCTGGGCACGCGCCCCGGCGGCGCGGATCTGGGCATCGGTGAGGGCCGGATGCTGGCGGCGCATCCGCTGCGGGCGGCCATTCTCGGCGAGCTGCACGCACGGCCGTTCTTCCCGGTGGAAACGCCGCGGCGCTTCCTGCATGTGGCCTTCCTCACCGCGCCCGGTGATGCGGCGGCGGAGCGGGCGGCGGTGACCGAACTGTGCACCAGCCGCGGCGCCCCCGGCCCGCTGCCCGGCGCCAAGCATCACCGCGTCTCCTTCGGCGGCGCCACCTTGCGCTGGGAGACCCACGCGGAATTCTCCACGTATACCTGGGACCTGCCCGCCACGGAGGCCACCGCCGGCCTGCTGCCGTTCCAGCCGCCCGCCGCCGCTCTGGCCAGCCCCTTGGCGCAGGTGCGCCAGCCGGGGCCGCTGCTGGTGGCGGTAGATCTGCACATGGTCACCGACTCCATGGAGGACGTGCAGCTGGACGGCGTGTTCGACCGCGCCAGCCTGGCCCGCTCCGATGTGAATGACGGCGCCGCAGAGATCGCCACCGACTTCAAGCCCGATCCCGCCGGCTTCGTGCGCATCCTGCTGCGCGACCGGGGCCTGGGCACTGAGGCCGCCGGCGCCTTGGTGCAGCGGGTGCTGGAGATCGAGACCTATCGCACCCTGGCGCTGCTCGGCCTGCCGCAGGCGCAGGCGCTGGCGCCCTCCATCGCCAAGATCGAGGCGCGCCTTGCCCAGACCACGGGGGAGATGACCCGCTCCGTGGGCCTTGCCGCCAACAACAAGCTGCTGGACGAACTGGTGGCGCTGGCCGCCGAGCTGGAGGCGGGGGCCACCGCCTCGCTGTTCCGCTTCGGCGCCAGCCGGGCCTATCAGGAGATCGTGCGGCTGCGCCTTGCCACCATCCGCGAGACCGTGGTGCCGGGCTTTCCCACCTGGCAATTGTTCCTGGAGCGGCGCATGGCACCGGCCATGCGCACCTGCCAGTCGGTGGAGGAGCGCCAGGAGAACATCTCCGCCAAGTTGGCCCGCAGTGCCGATCTGCTGCGCACCCGCGTGGACGTGGAGCTGGAACAGCAGAATCGCGACCTGCTCACCTCCATGAACGAGCGCACCCGCCTGCAATTGCGCATGCAGCGCACGGTGGAGGGCCTCTCGGTGGCGGCGATCTCCTATTACGTGGTCAGCCTGGTGCATCTGCTGGCGGAAGGCCTGCATGCTAGCGGGACCGACGTACGCATGGGGTTCCACATCGACCCTGGCTCGGTGACCGCAGTGGCTGTGCCGGTGGCGGTTCTCGCGGTGTGGTGGGTGGTGCGGCGCATCCGCAACGCCCATGGTGAGCACGACTGACGCGCGGCTTGCGGAACCGGATACGGGGCGGGAGACTTGTGCGGAGGTCGCGGCGTGGCATGCCTCCCTGGCGCAGGCACCCACGGCCCCCGGCGGTCGACGCCCGCTTGCGCCTGCGCATCGCCGCTCTTCATTGCCGCTCCATCAACCGTGGAAGGGGACTTCGTGGATTACGAAGCAGAATATGACAACCGGGCGCGCGTGCCCGCTTTTCCCGAGATCGTGGCCGACTGGATCGCGCGCTCGGCGCGGCTGCGCGGCGATGTGCCCGCCGCCGATTTCGGCATTCCCTATGGCCCGTCCGGGCGGCAGATCCTCGACATCCTGTGGCCCGACACCACCCGCCAGGCGCCGGTGGCGCTGTTCTTCCATGGCGGCTACTGGCAGCGCCAGCATCCGCGTGAAGTCACCTTCGTCGCCCAGGGCTGCCTTGCCCATGGGGTCGCGGTGGCGCTGGCGGGCTATGATCTGGCGCCCGACGTGCCGGTGAGCACCATCATCGCCCAGGCGCGGGCGGCGGCGGTGTGCCTGCACCACCGCATCAAGCGGCGCATGGTGGTCAGTGGCCATTCCGCCGGTGGCCATCTGGCGGCGGCGCTGACCGCCACCCATTGGCACGACATTGACGAGCGCGGCGCCGACGACATCGTCACCGCCGGCGTCGGCCTGTCGGGCGTCTATGAATTGGAGCCGCTGCTGACCACGCGCCTCAACGATGCGCTGCGGCTGGGCGAGGCGGAGGCCCATCGCCTCTCGCCCACCTTCTGGACCGTGCCGCAGGGGCGGACGTTTTCGGCCTTCGTGGGCGGCGAGGAAAGCTCCGAATTCCTGCGTCAGAGCCGCGATTTCGCCGCCGCCTGGGCGGGGCAGGGCATCGCCGCCGACAGCGCGGTGGTGGAGGGCGCCAACCATTTCAGCATCGTCACCCAACTGGCCGATCCGGCCTCGCCCATGGTGACGCGCCTGGTGGAGCTGGCCCGCGCCAGCGAGGACGCGGCCGCTCCGGCCGCCTGAGCCTGCCTCTGGGTGATGTTGCGGGATACCGCCGCCGCCGCTGTTGAAGGCGGGCGGTGGCATGCTATGGCTCCCGCTCTCATGGAGCGGGAGCCGACCTGTGCAGCACGCGCGATCTGGGCGGAAATGGGTGGGGCGGATCGGGTCCGCTCTCTGGCCGAGGCGGTGGGCACGTCTGCGGCCCTTGGCCCTGCTGAGCGGGCTTGTGGTTCTGCTGGGCGCCGGGGCCGGTCAGGCGCAGCAGCCGCCGGTCGCGCCGGCGGCGCTGCCCCAGACCGCCACCATTCCCCTGCTGCCGCGTCCCGACCGCAGCGGCTTCACCAATTTCGTCCAGGTAACCGCTGGGGGCGGGCAGGGCGGCACGGTGCTGCTGGATACCGGCTCCACCGGCCTGCGCATGCGCCAGGAAGCGCTGGGGCCGGATGTGCGGCTCACCGACATTCCAGTCGAATATTCCTACACCAGCGGCAATGTCCTGCATGGCGTGCTCGGCTATGCCATCGTCGCCTTTCCCGGCGCCAGCCCGGCAGTGGCCACAGTCAAGCCCATTGCCATCCAGGTGGTGCAGTCCATCACCTGCAAGCCGGAGGTGCCGCTCTGCCCCAAGTGGAAGCCCACCGAGGTGGGGGTGATGGGCGTCGCCTATAGCCCGGTGCCGGTCTTCAACCCGTTGGCGCAACTGCCGGGGAATTGGAGCAACGGCTTCATCGTCATCGCCAATGACCGCACCGATCCGAATCTGAACCCGCGCATCGAGGTGGGGCTGACACTGCAGAACCGCGCCGGCTTTGCCACCGCTCCCTTCCAGCCGGCCAGCGGCCAACAGCCCGAGGGGCTGAAGGCCTGGAATACCAAGAGCGTCCCCACCTGCTTTGCGGTGGATGGCGGGCCGCCCGGCTGTTTCGCCACCGTGTTCGATACCGGCGCCGGGGCCGGCAGCTTCCAGACGCCGGGGCTGGATCCTGCCCGCCTGCACAAGGCGATCGCGCCGGGGCGCACCATCACCACCAGCGTCGCCGGGGTGATGCAATTGACCGTCACCAGCGGCCGCAGGGCCTGGCTGAACCGCTATCGCTACGAGCCGCCGCACGGCAGCGTGCTGGGGTTCAATTCCGGCGGACTGGTATTCCGCTATTACAAGGTTCTGTATGACGCGGTGGCGGGCCAGATCGGCTTCTCACCGGCCGGCCCGGTGACGGCCACGCGCCCATAGCTGCGCCGCAGGGGCGCGGGCGCGGCGGTTTTCAAATGGCCGCTTTCGTGCTCTGAAAGGCCCAGATGCCTGTCTGGCGGGGCGAATGTCTTCGCCTTCCGCCGCCTTGGAGATCCCATGCAGCCGATCCAGATTGCCGTGGTCCCGGTGACCCCGTTCCAGCAGAATTGTTCGATCCTGTGGTGCACCGCCACCATGAAGGGGGCGGTGATCGACCCCGGCGGCGATCTGGATCGCATCCGCGCGGCGGTGGCGGAAACCGGCATCACCGTGGAGAAGATCCTGCTCACCCACGGCCACATGGACCACGCTGCCGGCGCCGCCGAACTGGCGGAAGCGCTGAACGTGCCCATCGAAGGCCCCAATGAGGCCGACCAGTTCCTATTGGACGGCCTGGTGGCGGCGGCGGCCAAGTTCGACATGGCCGGCGCCCGCCCGGTGACGCCCGATCGCTATCTCAAGGAAGGCGACACGGTGTCGGTGGGGCAGGTGGTGCTGGATGTGCTGGACGTGCCCGGCCACACCCCCGGCCATGTGGTGTTCCACCACAAGGACAGCCATGTGGCCATCGTCGGCGACACGCTGTTCCGCGGCTCCGTGGGGCGCACGGACTTTCCCTACGGCGACCACGCGCTGCTGATTTCCGGCATCGTCGGCAAGCTGCTGCCTTTGGGCGACCAGACCGTGTGCCTGCCCGGCCATGGCGCCGTCACCAGCATCGGCGACGAGCGCGCCACCAACGCCTTCCTCGCCGACGCGGTGTGAGGATCGCCGGCTGAGCGCGCGCCCCTGGCGCCGCCGCGCGGGCGGTGCTCAGGCGGCGCGGGTGTCGGACCGCCGGGCCAAGGCGACGCGGTTGCGGCCGGAATTCTTGGCTTCGTACAAGCCGAGGTCCGCCCGCTCGATGATCTCGTCCACGTCGCGGTCGCGATCCTGGGCCAGCGCCGCGCCCAGCGACACGGTCACCGTGATGCGATGGTCCTCAAAGGTCACTTCGGTACTGCCGATGGTGCTGCGGATGCGGTCGGCCAGCGCCATCATGGCGGCCTCGTCCGTATCCTGGAGCAAAGCGACGAATTCCTCGCCACCGAACCGCGCCACCCGGTCGTGCACGCGCAGGGCGCCGCCGAAGATATTGGCCACATGGCGGATCACCGCATCGCCGGCCGCATGGCCATAGGTGTCGTTCACCTGCTTGAAGTGGTCGATGTCGGCCATGAGGATGCCGATGCCGCCGAGGCTGCGAGCGCTCTCCAGCGCCACGTCGGCCACCGCCAGGAAGGAGCGGCGGTTCATCAGGCCGGTGAGCGGGTCGGTGTCGGCCAGCTCGCGCAAGGCGGCGACGTCTTCCTCATGCTTCTGGGAAAACTGCACGAAACGCTGTTCCTGCGAGCCGAGGCGGCGCAGCAGCGCCCGCAGGGCGCCGGTCAGGTGCATCACCTCCATGCTGCCCCGCAGCCGCGGCAGCATGGTCACGCGCGGGTTGCGGCCGATCTCGTCGGCGGCGCGGGTGAGGGCCGCCAGCGGGCGGGCAATGCGCGTGGCCAGCCAGGCCGCCATGCCCACGCTGGCCAGCAGCACCACCGCGCCGACCGCGATGATGGTCAGAGCCAGACGATTGGCGGAGGCGAACGCCACTCCGGAATGCTGCCGGGCGATGACAATCCAGCCCAGGCCCGGATAATCCTGCTCGCCATCGGCGACCGCAAAGCCGGTCAACATGCGATGGCCATTCTGCTCATCCACGAACGCGCCCGAGACGGCGCGGGACATGGCGGCGATGCGGGCGGCCGGAAACGGGGTGGTGCCGATGTCCGGGCCCAGCAACACCTTGCCGTCCTTGGACAGCACCGAAACCTCGGTGTCGGGCTTTCCTTGCAAGGCGCTCTGGCGCAGGCCCTCCGCCCAGCGGAAGGCCAGTTGGGCGCCCAGCACGCCGATCAGTTCGCCCTTGGCGTCCCGCACCGGGAACGAGATGTCCACGACCCGGCTCGGCGCGTTGGAAGGGGTGGCCTGAAGCAGCTTGGCCAGCAGCACGGCCTCATGCACGTCGCCCACGGCTGCGCCGCTCAGTCCATCCCTGAACCAGGGGCGCTGGGCCACCGAGGCGCCCTCCAGCATGCCCTGGGTGGCGGCGCGCACGGTGCCGTCCGGCAGGGCAAAGCCGATCCAGGCGAAATGCTGCATGGAGGTCTGGAGCTGATCGAGAACCGAGCGCAGCAGCGCCGGATCGCCCTCCCAGACCCGCTCCAGTGGCCGCATGCCGGAGAGGATCTTGATCTCGCGGTAGCGCTCGAACATGTCGCTGTCCAGGCGATCCGCCAACGTCTGGGCGGTGTTGGCCATCTCCTGCTGAATGCGGGCGGTGACCTCCTGCTTGCCGAGGCGGGCGGACGCCAAGGCCACAACCCCGAGGCCGATGATGCAGACAACCCCCATGAGCAGGCTCAATTGCTGAGCCATGGTCATGCTGTCCTGGAGCTTATGCAGGCGATGCCGCAGGGCTTCTCGCACCGTTCTCTCCCGTCCGAACTAGGGGCGCGGTCGAACCGACAATCGCCAGAAACCAACCCCTTGTCCGGGCTCTTTGCGGTTCCGTCAAGCCAGTGTGCTACCCCAAATAGGGCAGGCCGGAAATGGGGTGCCACCGCTACGGCAGGTTCATCAGGGCTAGATGGTAAGGCAGGCTTATAGTATGTCTAGCAAGCCATGTCCGAGACACCCCTGGGATTCCTCCTTGTCGAAGTGGCCCGCTTGTACCGGGCCCGCACCGAGCGGGCGTTCGAGCAGGCCGGGCTCGGCGTCACCTCAGGCGAGGCACGCACCCTGGTTTATGCCAACCAGCGCCCCGGCCTGCGCCAGGGCGCACTGGCGGAAACCATGAATGTGGAACCCATGACGCTGGTCGCCTCCCTCGACCGGCTGGAGGCCATGGGACTGGTGCGGCGCGAGCCGGACCCCACCGACCGACGCGCCAAGCTGGTGAACCTTACGCCCGCAGCCGCGCCGCTGGTGGCACGCATCACCGCCACCGCCACCGCTGCGCGGGCCGAAGTGCTCGCCGGCCTGCCCGAGGCCGACATTGCCGTGCTGCGCTCCAGCCTGGAGCACATGCGGGACAATCTGGTTCGGGTCGCGCGCCCGCTGGAGGATGCATGAAGCCGGTGATGAGCGAGACCCGCACCGCGGTGATCGGGGCCATGGTGGTGGTGCTCGGCCCCATCAGCATGTCGCTCTACACCCCGGCCTTGCCGGCGCTGGTGCAGGCGTTCGACACCACGCCCGGCATGCTCAAGCTGAGCCTCTCCATCTATTTCTTCGGCTTCGCCTTCTCGCAACTGGCCTGCGGGCCGCTGTCCGACGCCTTCGGCCGCCGGCCCACCGCACTCGGCTTC
The DNA here is from genome assembly GCA_943369575.1 of Azorhizobium sp. AG788. Classification (GTDB taxonomy): domain Bacteria; phylum Pseudomonadota; class Alphaproteobacteria; order Rhizobiales; family Xanthobacteraceae; genus Azorhizobium. The sequence goes on from CALRNP020000043.1 coordinate 13,844, forward strand.
TTCCTGATCTATCTGGTGGGCAGCGTGGTGGCGGCGTTTGCCCCCGACATCACCTGGTTGATCGTGGGCCGGGGCCTGCAAGGGATCGGGGTGGCGGCGGGGCCGGCCATCTCCCGCGCCATCGTGCGCGACCAGTTCACCGGCCAGCCCTCCGCCCGCATCATGAACCTGATCGCCACCATGCTGGCCATCGGGCCGGCGATCGCGCCGACCTTGGGCGGCATCATCCTGTCGACGCTGGGCTGGCAGCCGATCTTCCTGGTGATGGTGATCTACGGCCTGGTGCTGGTGGCGCTGCTGGCGCTGTTCGTGCCGGAGACCAACCACACCCCGGACCGGACCCAGGCCCACCCCCGGCGGGCGCTGCGCAATTACGCGACGCTGCTGAGCGATGCCCGCTTCATGCGGCCGAGCCTGGTGATCGGCTTCACGCTGGGGGGCATCTACACCCTGGCCGCGATCCTGCCGTTCGTGCTCATCGAGCGGGTGGGGCTGTCGCCGGTGGGGTTCGGCATCGCCATGATCTGTCAGACCGGCTCGTTCATGGCCGGCTCCATGCTCACCGGCCGGCTGTTGCGGCGGATCAAGGCGGATGCGCTGATCCCCTACGGCTTGGCTTTGGTGATGGTGGCCGCCGTAGCCATGGCGGTGGCGACACGGATCTATCCCGCTTCGGCGGTGGCTACCATGCTGCCGGTGGCGGTGTGGGCGTTCGGCATCGCCATGCTGCTGCCGGGCGGCACCACCGGCGCCCTGTCCGGCTTTCCGCACATGGCGGGTGCGGCTTCGGCGCTGATGGGCTTCCTGCAGATTGGCGGCGGCCTTCTGGGCACCACCCTGGCCAGCGCCTTCTCCGTGCCGGGCGACGCCTTTACCTTAGTGGTGCCGGCCATGGCGGTGATGGGCCTCATGTCCTTCCTGCTGCTGCGTCCGCGCCCTGGGGCGCAGACCGCGCAGATCAGCGAGCCGGACCTGGAAATCTCCACCGACCCGGCCGGCCTGATCGGCGCCGCCGGCGACGAGATCGAGGCGCAGGTGTTTCGCAAACGGGCGTGAGGGCTATTTCACCGACAGCGTCATCATCTTGGTGAGGCAGTTGCCCGGCTTGCCGTCCGCCAGCTTGAGATACCAGCGCTGGTGCATGTCGTGGATCTCGGTGCCGTTGATCCGCAGGCTGAACGTGCCGGTGCAGAGCGCGCTGGTCCGGCTGTCGATCTGAACCAGGACCGTATTGTCCCCCGTCTTCAGCAACCGCAGGATCGGCACCCAGCGCGGATGCCGATTGGACTCGGCGATCTCCGCCAACTGGCCATTGACGGTGACGCGCATGGTATCGCGCACCTCGTCCAGCTGGATCTCGGCACTGGTCATGTTCGCGAGCACCATGGGATCGGGCGCGCAGAACACGCCGGTATGGGCGCACACCGGCTCCGCCAGGACGAAGCGGGCGACACCGGCCGCAACCCCGAGCCCCACCGCCGTCACCGCCAGCCCGATGCCGGCCATGATCACCGGCTTGAGCCAGCGCCGCTTGGGATCGGCGGGGATGCTCGGCAGCTTGACCTTCGGCAGCTTCAGCGGCCGCCGCGGTTTCTTGACCTTCGGCGCTTTGGCCTTGGGCGCCTTGGCCTTGGGCGTCTTGCCGGCGCCCCGCTTGAAGCCGGGCAGCCGAAGCCAGGAGAAGCCGAATCGCGGCAGCGCGCGCCGCTTGGCGATGGGCGCCGTCTCCGGCTTGGCCGGCACAACGTCATCCTCCGGCACCAGCGGCACCGCCAGATCGTCGTCGTCGTCATCGTCGGCGAGGGTGGCCAGATCGAAGGCCTCACCCATCGCCGGCGCAGCCTCGTCGGCGGGCGGTGCGGCCACGGCCGGTGCTGCGACGGGTGCCTCCTCTGCCGGCTTCGGCGCCGCTGCCGCGGCCTTTGCCTTGGCTTCGGCGGCGTTCGCCTCTGCTGCGGCCTTTGCCTTGGCTTCAGCCGCAGCGCGAAGCTTGCGGTTATTGGCGGCGAAGTCGAATGGGTCGTCTTCTTCCTCGGCCGGCTCGGGCGCCTTGGCGGCGGGGGCGGGCGCGGCTTCGGCGGCTTTCGCCTCTGCTGCGGCCTTGGCTTTAGCCTCGGCGGCGGCACGGAGCTTGCGGTTGTTGGCGGCGAAGTCGAACGGGTCGTCTTCTTCCTCGGCCGGCTCAGGCTCCTTCGCGGCAGGCGCGGGCGTGGCTTCGACGGCTTTCGCCTCTGCTGCGGCCTTGGCTTTGGCCTCGGCAGCAGCGCGAAGCTTGCGGTTGTTGGCGGCGAAGTCGAATGGGTCGTCTTCTTCCTCGGCCGGCTCAGGCTCCTTCGCGGCGGGTGCGGGCGCGGCGGCAGCCTCAGCCTCGGCGGCCTTCGCCTTGGCTTTGGCTTCGGCCGCGGCGCGGAGCTTGCGGTTATTGGCGGCGAAGTCGAAGGGGTCGTCTTCTTCAGCGGCCGGCTCGGGCTCCTGCGCGGTCGGCGCGGGCGCGGCAGCAGCTTCGGCCTCGGCGGCCTTCGCCTTGGCTTTGGCTTCGGCGGCAGCACGGAGTTTGCGGTTGTTGGCGGCGAAGTCGAACGGGTCGTCTTCTTCTTCGGCCGGCTCGGGCTCCTGCGCGGTCGGCGCGGGCGCGGCGGCAGCCTCAGCCTCGGCGGCCTTCGCCTTTGCCTTGGCTTCGGCAGCGGCGCGGAGCTTGCGGTTGTTGGCGGCGAAGTCGAAGACGTCTTCTTCTTCGGCTGTGGCCGGCTCGGGCTCCTGCGCGGTCGGCGCAGGCGCGGCGGCAGCCTCAGCCTCGGCGGCTTTCGCCTTGGCTTTGGCTTCGGCGGCAGCACGGAGCTTGCGGTTGTTGGCGGCGAAGTCGAACGGGTCGTCTTCTTCTTCGGCCGGTTCGGGCGCCTTCGCGACCGGCGCGGGCGCGGCGGCAGCCTCAGCCTCGGCGGCCTTCGCCTTTGCCTTGGCTTCGGCGGCGGCGCGGAGCTTGCGGTTGTTGGCGGCGAAGTCGAATGGGTCGTCTTCTTCCTCGGCCGGCGCGGGCTCTTGGGCGGCCGGCACGAGGGAGGGAGCGCCGGCGGGGCCGCCGGCGGTGTCTTGCTCATCTGGGGTGTTGTGCGCCGCCTGATCGGCTGCGTCCAAGACCTGACCCATGGACCCGTCCTCGTCTCCGGGGCCGCGCCCCTAGACGTACGGGTCTACAACTCCAAGCTTTATCCAGCCTTGCGGGCGCGGGCGCCGTAGGTGCGCAGGCGCAGCGCGTTGAGCTTGATGAAGCCGGCGGCGTCGCGGTGGTCATAGGCCACGGCACCTTCCTCGAACGTCACCAGATCCTGGTTATAGAGCGAGTAGGGGCTGGTGCGGCCGATGACGCTGACGTTGCCCTTGTAGAGCTTCAGGGTCACTTCGCCGGTGACATAATGCTGGGAATGATCGATGGCGGCCTGGAGCATCTCCCGCTCGGGGGCGAACCAGAAGCCGTTGTAGATCATCTCCGCATAGCGCGGCATCAGCTCGTCCTTGAGGTGGGCGGCGCCGCGATCGAGCGTGATGCTCTCGATGCCGCGATGGGCCACCAAGAGGATGCTGCCGCCGGGGGTCTCATAGACACCGCGCGACTTCATGCCGACGAAGCGGTTTTCCACCAGATCCAGCCGGCCGATGCCATTGGCCTTGCCCAGTTCGTTCAGCTTGGCGAGCAGGGTGGCCGGGGACATCGCCACACCGTCGATGGCGATCGGGTCGCCCTTCTCGAAGGCGATGGTGATGGTGGTGGCCACATCCGGCGCGGCTTCCGGCGAGATGGTGCGCTGGTAGACATATTCCGGGGCTTCGTCCGCCGGGTCTTCCAGCACCTTGCCCTCGGAGGAGGAGTGCAGCAGGTTCGCGTCCACCGAGAACGGGGCTTCGCCGCGCTTGTCCTTGGCGATGGGGATCTGGTGGGTCTCGGCGAACTCCAAGAGGCGGGTGCGGGAGGTCAGGTCCCACTCGCGCCACGGGGCGATGACCTTGATTTCCGGCTCCAGCGCATAATAGGCCAGCTCGAAGCGCACCTGGTCGTTGCCCTTGCCGGTGGCGCCGTGGGACACCGCGTCGGCGCCGACCTTGCGGGCGATCTCGATCTGCTTCTTGCCGATCAGCGGCCGGGCGATGGACGTGCCCAGCAGATACTGGCCCTCATAGACCGCATTGGCGCGGAACATGGGGAAGACGTAGTCGCGCACGAATTCCTCGCGCACGTCCTCGATGAAGATGTTTTCCGGCTTGATGCCGAGCAACTCGGCCTTCTTGCGCGCCGGCTCCAGCTCTTCGCCCTGGCCGAGGTCGGCGGTGAAGGTCACCACCTCGCAATTATAGGTGGTCTGGAGCCACTTCAGGATCACTGAGGTGTCGAGCCCGCCGGAATAAGCAAGCACCACCTTCTTCACGTCGCGCGACATACTCGTCTCTCGAAGGCTAGAGCGGCTCCGGGTCGGAACGCGCTCCGGGTTGGGGTCGGAAGACCGGCCGCCGGTCTCAAGAGGGTACGGCCCGGCTTCCGGTCGAAAATCCGCGCGGACTATAGGCCGGCGCGATGGCGTGGCAAGAGGCGCCGGACAAAGCGCCCCACGAGACACAGCGATCCAAACGCCGCGCGCCAGATCAGGCCCACCATCCCCTGCAGCGCCAGGCCGATCTCGGCCACCCAGGTCTCCGCCTGGGCATTGGTGGGCGCGCCCCGCCGGTCATAGAGCCACCAGCGCACCAGGATCACCACCAGGATCACCAGCACGCCGGAAAACACCACGTCGGTGAAGAAATGCCCGCCGAAGGCAATGCGCAGCCCGCCCGCCGCTGCGCCAAAGACCACCGCCGCGCCCAGCGCCACCACCCCCAGCGGGCCGGGGATCAGGCTGGCGGGGGCGGTGAGCCAGAAACCGAGCGCGCCCTCGCCGGAGACGAAGGAGCAATTGCCGGGGCAGGTGCCTTGGGTCGAATACCAGGGATTGAACGTCTTCGGACCGCCGAACTCCTCCACATGCACTGGGCGGGGGCGGCCCCATTTCTCTTTCAAGAGGCCGTTCACCAGCAGGCCGGGGCCGATGGCCATGGTCAGCGCCAGCAGCAGGGCCGGACGCGCGGGCATGAACATGGGGCGGCGGGGAAACATCAGCTTCAGCACCAGCGCCACGAAGGCGGGCGCCGCCACCAGCCAGGGCAGGATGTTGCCGGCGGAGCGCAGATGCCGCCCCCAGGGCGTGCCCGCCAAAGCGAAGCTGCGGCTGCCGGCATCCCAGAACCAGGCGGTGATGGCGAGATCCCAGGCCGGAAACACCGCGAACAGGATCGCCACCGCGGCGCCCATCACCAAAGCGAAGAACACCAGCCACCGCACCGCGTCAGTCCTCCCGCCGCGCGGTTCTGCCGCCGGCCTCGTTAAGCTTTGACTGTACCGCTGGATTTTTGATCTCGACCCTTGCGGGCGGTACCGATCAGCGGGACAGTCCCGCTCGATTTACGCGCAGGAGACGGCGATGAGAAGGCCAGCCCTCGATTTCTATTACGAGTTCGCCTCGCCTTATTCCTATCTGGCTGCCACCCGCATCGGGCCTATGGCGGAAGCCGCCGGGGTGCATGTGAACTGGTGCCCGTTCCTGCTGGGGCCGATCTTCGCCGAGCAGGGCTATACCTCCTCGCCTTTTAACGACTTTCCCTTGAAGGGCGCGCACATGTGGCGCGACCTGCAGCGGCTGGCGGTGCATTACCGGCTGCCAGATGTCACCCAGCCCGAACCCTTCCCCGCCAATGGTCTATTGGCCGCGCGGGTGGCGCTGAAGCTCAATGACGCTTCGCGCCCGGCTTTCACCATCGCTCTGTTCAAGGCGGCATTTGCGCAGGGGCGGGATATTGGCGACCGCGAAGTGGTGCGTCAGGTGCTGGCTGGCCTTGGTCATTTTTGCGACAGCGTGATCACCGACGCCGAGACGCCGGAAAACAAGGCCGCGCTCAAGGCCGTGACCGAGCGGGCGCGGGCGGCCGGGGTGTTCGGCGCCCCCAGCTTCGTGACCGCCGACGGGGAATTGTTCTGGGGCAACGATCGCCTCAAGCAGGCGGTCGCCCATGCGGTGCTCAGCGCCGCGGTTGCGGCGGGCTGATGCGGCTGCTGCTGTCTACCACCATTCAGGCGGTGTGCAGGGCGAAGCCTTCGGGGTCGCGGAAGCCGGCATTGTAGCCGGCCACGGCCCAATAAGCGGTGCCGCCCACCAGTCCGGCGGTGAGCATGTTGTCGGGGCTGATGAAGGCCATGCCTTCAGCCAGGCCCAGGCCATAAAGCTGCGAGGCCAGGAAGGCGCAGACGGCGCCGTTGGCGGCTTGGAATATCCAGGAGCGGATCTCGAACACTTCGGAGGCGACGATGCCCACCAGGGCCAGCTTCCAGATGGTCAGCACCTGCGCCAGGCCGGCGGCCACCAGGATCATGAACGGCGGGTTGCGGGCGGCCAGCGCCAGGCCGGCGTCGGCGATCCATTGATGGGCCACGGACGGCCGCGGGGCGAGGAGAAGGCCATAGGCGGCAACGATGCTGCCGGAGAGCACCGCCAGGGCAAGGCCCATGGAAATGAGCGTCAGGCGCGTGAGCAGGCGATTGTGATCGGGCAAGTCATCCTCCGCGCGAATCGCGATGCGGTCCGCATACGATGGCAGCCGTAGCTGGCGCCAATCTGTCGTCGGTGCCATCGGCCTATGTCGAAGGGGCGGTGGCGTCGCGGCCGGGGCGGCTCGGCGTTTCGCCACCGGCGCCGCGGCAATCACCGGCGAATTGCTCAGGCCGTGGGCGCCGGCGGCGCGGGCGGGGGGCGGGGCACCGGGGCGAGCGCGCGCATGGGCTTCCAGAAGCCGGCGCTCCAGCCGGCGATGAGCCAATAAACCAGACCGCCCGCCAGCCCCGCCGCCAGCAGATAGAGCGGCTCCGCCAAGGGCGCCGTCTCGCCGCTGACGCTGGGAAACAGCCGCGCGCCGATGAAGGCCGAAACCGCGCCATTGCCGGCGTGGAAGATCCACGAGCGCACCGCAAAGGTCTCCGAGAACAGCACGCCCACCAAGGCCACCAGCCAGATCACGCAGACCAGGAAGGTGATGAGGAAAGTGCCGGTGAACAGCGCCTGCATCACGGCGATGAAGGCCTCCGGCTCCAGCGCCTGATCGGCGACGGCGCCGATGCGCCATTGGCCGAACAGGATCACGGCGGTGCCGGTGAGGATGGCGGCCAGCACGCCCACCGGAATGAGCAGCAGCCGCAGCAGCAGGCGGAAGACGCTATCCATGGCGCTCACGCCGGCCCATGGCAGACCGCCTCGATATTATGGCCGTCCGGGTCGCGGACGAAGGCGCCGTAATAGGTGGCGTGATAATGCGGCCGCAGGCCGGGAGCGCCATGGTCGGTGCCGCCCGCCGCCAAGGCTGCGGCATAAAATGCATCCACCGTCGCACGGTCCGGGGCGGCGAAGGCCACATGGGCCGGGCCCACCGCCTGGGGATTGGTGCCGATCCAGAAATAGGGCTTTTCGGCATCGCCGAAGCCGGCGCCGGCATAGCCGCCGCTCTCTGCCGCGCTGATCTCCATCACCACGCGCAGGCCCAAGGGGGCGAGGGCGGCGCTGTAGAACGCCTTGGAGCGGGGGAGATCGGAGACGGTCAGGCCGATATGGTCAAGCATGGCGTGGGTCTCTCGCGAACGGGGTGTTGCGGCACGGCGCGGCCGGCTCCCCAACGGGAGACCGGCGGGGGCGCGCCGGCTCAGCGGCTCACTCGGCCGCCGCCGCCATGGCGCGCAAAGCAAGGCGCTCGCGGGCGGAGAGCTTCTCGGTCTCGCTCTTGAGCTGGCCGCAGGCGGCCAGGATGTCACGGCCGCGCGGGGTGCGCACCGGGCTGGCATAGCCGGCGCGGAACACGATGTCCGAGAACTTCTCGATCGTCTCCCAATCCGAGCACTCATATTGGGTGCCGGGCCAGGGGTTGAACGGGATCAGGTTGATCTTGGCCGGAATGCCCTCCAGCAGCCGCACCAGGGCGCGGGCATCGGCGGCGCTGTCGTTGACGCCCTTGAGCATCACATATTCGAAGGTGATGCGCTTGGCATTGGAGGCCGGCGGATAGGTGCGGCACGCCTCCAGCAACTGGGCGATGGGATACTTCTTGTTGATGGGCACCAGCACGTCGCGCAACTCGTCGCGCACCGCATGCAGCGAGATGGCCAGCATGGGGCCGACCTCGCGGCCGAGCCGCTCGATCTCCGGCACGATGCCCGAGGTGGAGACGGTGATGCGCCGCTTGCCGAGGCCGAGGCCGTCGCCATCGGCGAGGATCTCGACTGCTTCAGCCACCGAATCATAGGCATAGAGCGGCTCGCCCATGCCCATGAACACGATGTTGGTGACCAGGCGCTCGCCCTCGGTGGGCAGGCCGGGGCCGATGGCGCGGTCGCGGCCGGGATAGTCCCCCAGCCGGTCGCGGGCCACCAGCACCTGCGCCACGATCTCGGCGGCGGTGAGGTTGCGCACCAGCCGCTGGGTGCCGGTGTGGCAGAAGGAGCAGTTGAGCGTGCAGCCCACCTGGCTGGAGACGCACAGCGTGCCGCGGTCCCGCTCGGGAATATAGACCGCTTCCACCTCGTGCGGCCGCTCGCCGGGCGTTTCGGAGGGCAGGCGCAGCAGCCACTTGCGGGTGCCGTCCTTGGACACCTGCTCCACCACGATCTCCGGGCGGGCCAGCGAATAATGCTCCGCCAGTTGCGCCCGCAGATGCTTGGAGACGTTGGTCATCTCCGCGAAATCGGTGGCGCCGCGCAGGTAGATCCAATGCCAGAGCTGGTTGACCCGCATCTTCTGTTCGCGCTCGGCAATGCCGATCGCAGACAAGGCGCCCGCCAGCTTCGCACGGTCGAGACCGGCGAGGGACGGCAGGGGGGTCGCCAATGGCACGGGCGCCGCCACGGGGGCGGTTGCAGGTTCGGAAGCGGGCATCATGGGCGCTTACATACGTGGTTCCGCGCCGTCCCGCTACCGCGACAACGCATGACGGGTCCGCCCAGGCTACGGCCCGCGCCTACTTGCACTCGCGGGCCACCCGGTCGAGCGCCTGCACGATGCCGTTGAGGGAGTATTTGTCGGTGGTGGCGTTGCCGCGGAGAGAGGTGGAGACGACGGTGACGTCCTTGCCCTTGCGCAGGGCTTCCACCAGCCGGCCTTCGTCGGCCACGTTCCGCACCCAGGCGCCTTCGGCCTTGGTGTAGAGGTCGAAGGTGGTGTTGCCGACCTTCAGCTTGGCCTCCGAGCCTTCCTTGAGCGCGAAGCCCATGGTGAGGCTGACCTCGTTCTTCACATTCTCGCTGGGGCGGGTGCTGATGAAGAAGAAGGCGGGGTCGCGCTTGAGGCCGCCGGGCTGGCGGTCCTTGGGCTGGGAGATGGCGTAGCAGACCTTGGGATTGCTGGTGCTGGTGTAGACACTCCAGTCACCGTACTGCTCAACCGGCTTCGATGCCCCCGCACCTTGTCCCTGGGCCGCGACGGGCGCGGCGGCGCATGCCAGAAGCGCCACGGTCATGAGGGCCAGGCGCGCCCGGTGGAAGCTAGCAGGATGGTGGGCCATGGGCTCTCCTGAACGAGATATGCGGTCCGCGGGGAAACCGCCAACTGGGTCGTTGAGTCTAGTGCGCCTCCGTAATTGGGGACGCTGACTAAAAAATGGCACACACAAGGTTTCCGTTTTCATTAATGTGACCCCGTTTGCGGGGTTGAACGCCATTTTCCCCCGGTGTTCCGCCCGCAGCGGCACATGCGCACCGTTCGCAAGCGGCTCGTCGCCGCTGGGGCCGGGCCTGTTTCGAATCACTCGGGCGCCTGGTTTCGCCGGCCCCGCCACCCGGAGACGCCCCCGATGAAGGCCGTGCTGTGTGTGCGCCACGGACCCGCCGATGCGCTGGAGATTGCCGATCTGCCGACGCCGCAACCGGGCCCCGGCGAGGTGCGGGTGGATGTGGCGGCGGTGGGCCTGAATTTCTTCGACACCCTCATCATCCGCGACCTCTACCAGCAGAAGCCCGAACTGCCGTTCTCCCCCGGTGGCGAGTTCGCCGGCATCGTCTCGGCCCTTGGCGACGGCGTGACCGGCCTGGCCCTCGGCACCCGCGTCTGCGGCTATCTCGGCTATGGTGCCGCCCGCGAGCAGGTGCTGGCGCGGGCCGATCGCCTCGCGGTAGTGCCGGACGATCTGGATCTGGTGCGGGCCGCCGGCCTCATCGTCACCTATGGCACCGGCCTCTATGCTTTGCGCGAGCGCGGCGAACTGAAGCCCGGCCAGACCCTGGCGGTGCTGGGTGCCGCCGGTGGGGTAGGGCTGGCGGCGGTGGAACTGGGCAAGATCCTCGGCGCCCGCGTCATCGCCTGCGCTTCCTCGCCCGACAAGATCGCCTTCGCCCTCAAGCATGGCGCCGATCTTGGCCTCGACTACACCAAGGAAGATCTGAAGATCCGGCTCAAGGAACTGGGCGGGGCCGAGGGGCTGGACGTGGTGTTCGATCCCGTGGGCGGGGAACAGTCCGAGCAGGCGGTGCGGGCGCTGGGCTGGTGCGGGCGCCTGTTGGTGGTGGGCTTTGCCGCCGGCGACATTCCCAAGCTGCCGCTGAACTTGCTGCTGCTGAAGAATTGCGATGCCCGCGGCGTCGCCTTCGGCACCCAGGCCCGGCGCGATGGCGCCTGGCTCACCGCCGCGGTGTGCGATCTGATGGCCTATGCCCGCGCCGGCCGCATCTCGGCCCATGTGGACGCCACCTTCCCGCTGGAGCGGTGCGCGGCGGCCCTGGACGAAATCGCCGGCCGCCGGGTCAAGGGCAAGGTGGTGCTGACCACGGGGGCATGACCCCACCAGCGCCGTTACGAAGGGACGGAGGGCCTCAGCCCTCCCGCGCCGCCTTGAGAGCGGCTTCCGCCGCCGCGTAGTGGTGGGGCTTGATGTGGCCCACCAGCATCTTCATGGCGCCCATCAGCACCAGCGCGTCGTCGCCGAGGCCGATCATCGGCAGAATGTCGGGAATGCCGTCGATGGGCAGCACGAAATAGGCCAGCGCCGCCAGGAAGCCGGCGCGCACCCGCAGCGGCGTGTCCCGATCGAAGGCGCTGTAATAGGCCGCCAGGGCATCGCTGGCGAACGGCACCCGCGCCGCCCCGCCCTTCAGCTTGCGCCAGAAGCCCCCGCGCACGCGGGCTTCATCCTCCTGCGCCTTCGCCCGCTCATCGGGTGGCAGGGCGCTCCAGTCGATGGGATTGCTGGACATGTCGCTCGTGTTCATGTGCACGAGATGGGGGTGGCGGCGGCCTTGTTCAAGACGCCGCAGCCCATCGGATCCAACCGAAAAATCAAGCCTCGGCTTGGCTTTGCGGTGATCGCGGCTTCCATGTCGCCGCTAATAGTCCCACTGGGCGCCGATGCCCACTTCGCCGGAGCCGTCCGCCCCGGCACCGCCCTGGATGCGGATGTTCTTGGTCACGTCCACATCGATGGTGGCGCGGCTGGAGCCGGATGTGGTGCCCTGGCGCACGCCCAGATAGACATTGTCGTTGATGCGCTTGCCGAAGCCGACTTCGCCGCCGGTGCCTTCGGTGTTGGTGCCCACATCCAGGCTGTCCACGCCCAGTTGCCGCCGCACCTGGTTGAGGGCGCCGCCGCCGCCGGAGAATTGCGCCACGGTCTGCGCCACCTGGAGCGCCTGGCCGGTGGTGAGCTGGCCGGTGGCCTTGCCGAACAGCAGGCGGGCGATGACTTCGTCCTGGGGCAGAGTGGGTGTGGAGGTGAACACGATCTCCGGTGACGAGGCCGGGCCTGTCACCTGGATCCGCGCGGTCACATCATTGGCGGTGCTCTCGGCGATGAAGTCGAGGTCGGGATCGGTCGGGCCGCTGAAGGTGACCACGCCGCGGCTGAAATCCAGGCTCCGGCCCAGCACGTCGAACCGGCCGCGCCGCAACTGGAAGCCGCCCGTCGTCACCGGCTCGGCGCTGGTGCCGCGCACGGTCAGATCGCCGCCGAGTTCCGCATCGATGCCCATGCCGCGCACGAACACCCGGTTGGCGGCGGAAATGGTGAGGTCGAGGCTGGCCACCATTGGCCCCTGGTTGCGGGCGGAGCGGGCGCCGCGCGCCTTGGCGGCCCGCGGCAGCGTCGGCGCACGGCCGGGCGCCACATTCACATGCCGGACATTGAGTTGGGCGCCGGATGAGGTCAGGCGGTCGGGAATATTGATGTCCAGATTGCGCACGTCGATACGCCCGCTCACGCTCGGGCGGGTCGCCAGTGCTCCGCCCAGTGTCAGCCGGCCATCCACTACCAGCCGCATCAGTTCGCTGGTGACGAGGCCGGCATTCTGCAAGGTGATTTCGCCCTGGCCCGGAAAGCCCGCCGCCGGATCCAGGTTGACGCTGCCCCGCCCGGTGACGGTGCCGCCATTGAGCGTACGGGCACTGAGGGACGAGAGCGTCACCGACCTGTCGGTGCCGGTCAGCGTCGCGTCGATATTGGTCAGGGTGACGCCGTTCAGCGCATCGTCATAGCGCCCGCCGGAGATGCGCACGGTGCCGCCGGCGCTGGGGCTGGACGGGGTGCCCCGCACGGTGGCGTCGATGATCGCATTGCCGGCGGCCCGCGCTCCCGACACCGCCAGCACCGCATTGGCGATGCCGAGGCTCACCTGGCCCTTGATCGCCAGATCGAGCGCGCCGTCACCCAGAGGCGCCGAGCCGTTGAGCGTTACGCCGGACAAGGCCGGTCCGGTGAGGGTGGAGCGGATGGTCACCCGCCCGTCGGCGAACGCGCCATCCGCCTTGAGGTCCAGCGGCCCGACGCCGGAGCGCTGCAAGTCCGGCTGGCTGGCCCGCGCCACGCTCAGGCTGTAGCGGCCAGTGGGCGCGGCGAGCGGGCCAGAGAGCTGGGCGGTGCCGCTGATGGTGCCCGTTACGCCCTGCGTCGGCACTGCGAGGCCGGCCAGCGCCAGGGGCAGGTTGCGGGCGTCCAGGCTCAGGCTCAGCTGGTCGCCGATCCGGCCCTGGAGTACGGCGGTGCCGCCGCCGCTGGCGAGGGCGAGGCGGTCCACGCTGATGGCGCCATCGGCATAAGTGAAGGTGGCAGGGGCGGAGAGGGCGAGCGTGGTGGGCGCCTTCGCCAGCCGCAGCGTATCGAGCCGCAGGCCGTAGGCGCGCGGCTGGGCGGTGAACCGGCCGGCGGCGGCGACAGTGGTGCCCTCCACCATGCCGTCCAGCTTCAGGTCGGTGGCGCCCGCGCCGACGGCGGCGGCGGTGAGCGTTCCCCGCTCCATGCGCAGGCCTTGGCTCTCAAAGCCGCTGAGCACCGCCCGGCCGCTGAGCGTGACCGAATGGGCGGGATCGGTAGTAGTGATGTCGATGTCGCCCCGCTCCAGCCGGGTGCCCGGCGCGCCGAGGCGGGTGGCATCGGCCTTCAGCGCGATGCGCTGGCGGTTGGCATCGGTGTCGAGGGTCAGGGTCGCATTGAGCGCCCCGGACA
>CALRNP020000044.1:0-27155 GCA_943369575.1 Azorhizobium sp. AG788
ACCAAGCTATTCGGTAAAAGAGGAAGAGAGCGGCAGCGCTCCACGTGCCGGCACCATCCATGCGTTGCCCAAGCGGGACTTGCCTCTGGGTATGGTTCTGGATGCCTGTTCCGCGCTTGGTGAGCTGACCACGGACGGCCCGATCCGCACGTGGCGCGATTTCATCGCGGCGGCGGAGTTAGCGCGGGCCTATGTGGGGATCAGTGCCGACGCCTGGGCCGATGCCTGCAAAACGATGGGCGAGGAGCAGGCGGCAATCACGGTCGCGGCCATCCTGCAGCGCGTGGATCACATCAGCAGCAGCGGCGGCTATTTGCGCAGCCTCACGGCGCGGGCGAAGGAGGGGCAGTTCAGCGTCTGGCCCATGGTGATGGCGCTGCTGCGGGCCAAGCTGGATGCGGCCAAGGGCTCCCCCCCGATGTCGGCGGCGTCGAAGGAAGCGATCCTCACGGGAGAGAGCGATGGCGATCAGCCCCCGCGCACCGGGTCATCTGCCGTAGCGCGGGGGCGCCTACGAGAGAATGGCGCAGCTACAGCCCCGAAGCGGTGGTGAGGTTGATGCGGAAGCGATCGCGGCGGCGCTGGTAGCGACGGGTCATTTCGGCGCTGGCATGGCCGAGATGCTTCTGGATGTGGCGTTCGTCGGTCTCGGCGGAGGAGGCGAGGCCCGCCCGCAGGGAATGGCCGGAGAATTTCGCCAGCCGCTCGCCGGCGCTGAGGTCACCGCGCACGCCGGCGGCGACCACGGTGCGCTTCACCAGCCGGGCGACTTCCTGGTCGTTCAAGCGCTCCGGTCCCACGTCCTTGCCCTTGTGGGTCACACGGCGGAATACCGGACCATGGCCAATGCGGGCGAGGCGCAACCACAGCTCCAGCGCCACCACCGGACAGGTGAGGTCGGAGGATCCACGACCGATCTCCACTTCGCGCCAGCCGGTCTTGCCGCGCAGGGTCAGCACGAGGCCCTGATCCAGCATTTCCACCCAGCCGCGACCGTCCTCGGTCTGGTCAGGGCCGACATCCAGGCCCACCAGTTCAGAGCGGCGCAGGCCGCCGGCAAAGCCGAGGAGGAGGAGGGCGTGGTCGCGCAAGCCGCGCAGGCTGCCGCGATCCAAAGTGGCGAGCATGGCGCGGAGGTCTTCGGGCAGCACCGCTTCCTTCTGCGCCGGCGGGCGGCCGTGGGTGTTGCGGATGCCGGCCATCACCGTGGCGATATGCCGATCCCGACGATCGAGCGGGGTGCCCCGCTGGCTATAGTTCCAGCTGAGCGCCGACAGCCGCCGCTCGATGGTGCTCACGGAATTGGCCTTGCGGTCCCCGCTTGCCGTGCCCGAAGCGCAAGCGGTGATGTACAGGCCCACCATCTGCGGATCCGGCGGGAGCAGGGGCACCCCTTGACACCGGCACCAGGCCCCGAAGTGAGCCCAATCTGCGGCATAGGCGCGCCGCGTATTGGCGGAAGCCGCCGCCTCCACATAGTCACGCGCCCGGTCTGCCAGCGGCACGAGGTGAGCGGGCAGGTCAAACTGCGCCTGCGGCACAGTGGGAAGGCTGTCGCCGGGCGAGGCAGCATCTTGCGTGGCTGGGGGGGCGGAATCCGGAGAGGTCATGACCCGATAGCCAGGCGGGGTGGGGCAGGGGGCCGGCGTGAGGCTTCGGCGGCACCGCTCATGGAGAGAGATCCCAGGGATTGATGACGGAGGCGCCGGTATCGTCGAAGTCCGCCGTGTTGCGGGTGACCAGAATGAGATCATGAACGATGGCCGTCGCGGCGATCAGCCCATCGATATCGCCGCGCGGGCGGATGGCTGAGATGCGCCCCCACTCGACGGCGATCTGATCGTCCACCGGCAGGATGCGGTCGGCATGATCGTGGCGCAGCTTGCGCAGCCAAGCCGCCAGATGCCCGGCAGCCTTCGGGTCCGACTTCTGCTTGAGCGCGATGCCGCGCATGATCTCGCCGAGGGTCAAAGCGCTGAGATGAATGCCGTGCGGGTCGACGGAGCGCAGCCAGGCGGTAGCTTGTGGCGAGCCGCGCCGCGCTTCTGAGACCACATTGGTATCGATGAGATACATCAGAAGGCCGCATCCCGGCTGGGCCGGGTGGCACGCGCGGACACCGCCGCAGCGAACGTATCGTCCCAGGCGGGGCCGGCGAGCAAATCGTCCACCAAGGTGGGCCGTCCGGCGCGCAGAGCATCGTAATCGTCGGCCGAGAGCACAACCGCCGCGCGCTCGCCGCGCAAGGTCACCGTCTGCGGTCCCTCGGTGCGCGCGCGCTGAACCACCTTGGAGAAGTGGTTCTTGGCATCCTGCAAAGGCCAGTCCATGTGGCGCTCCCGCTAGCTAGACAAGCTAGCTTAATAAAATAATCCCTTGCCGCGGTCAAATAGCCCACGCGCTGCGAGCAAAATGGCGTCGCCACAAGGGAGGGCGTGCGCTGTTCCCACTCTCCCGACAAACGCGCGATAATGCAAGATTATCGTTCTTTATTATTTAAAGACGGTGCGTGCGGATTATCGCAAAAAATCTGGCTGAAAGCGCACGAAACATCTAGGCTTCAGTCATGATGCGCACCGCCTTGGCCCCACCTTCCGTATCGGTTACGCCGACCGTCGCGGGCTGGGCGGTGCCGCACGGTCTGGTGAGCGATGCGGCTGAAGCGGCATTTCATGCCGGTGCCGCCTTGATGTCATTAGATAATCTGGCGCGGTCCACCCCGTCTTGGGCGGGCGCCTGGCGCCAACGGCTGGCGCTGGCGGGAGCCGCCGCCGCCGTTCGCCTGACCGGGCGCACCGAGGACCGGGCGGCTCTGCGCGACGCCTGGTATCTCTGCCAGCCCGGCGACGATCTCGGCCCCGCCGGGCGCATTCTGGCCGCCTGGCGGCGCCTCGCCGACCGCAGCCCGACGATGGATGCGGCGGCTGTGAACTCCGTCGCCACCCTGCTGGGGATCGGCGGACGTGAGGGCCTCGCCTTTGTGCCGGGGCCGATTGCCGACCTCCTGAATTCTGGGCGTCCGGCGCCATTCATCGCCGCCGATGTCATGGCGTGCGTCCATGCGGCCCGGCCCGATGCGGACCTGCTGGCATGGTGGATGGCGGATCAGGCGATCGCGCTGCGCATGCGCTGGGCGTTCCCTCTACCGCTGCTGGTGAGCCAGGCGCAGAGCAACCTGTTCCGCGGCGCCGGGCGGGGTGGGCGCCTGCGGCCCGGAGATGCGGCGTTTCAGCGGGCGCTGTGCCTTGCTCTGGCCCAAGCGGCCGCCGACGCCTGCCGGCTGGCCGGCGAGCTCGCGCCGCGGGCGGCCCGGCTGGAGGCCGCCGCGCCGAAATTGCGCGCCAAGGGGGCAGGGGAGGCGGTGCGCCGCCTGCTGCAGGATGATGCGGTGCCCGGAACCCTGCAGACCGAACAGCTTTCGCGCTGGGGGACCCGCCGGCTGTTCGAACGCCTATCCGCTTTGGACGCGGTGCGCGAACTCACTGGTCGTCAGGCTTTTCGCCTGTACGGGCTGTGAGCATGGGCCGCCGACCGCGCGCCAGCGCCCCCCTCGACACCGAACTGCCCGATCTCTCCCCCGACTTGCGCTGGCGGGAATGGATGGGGCGGGTGGAGGCGGTGATCTTCGCCGCGCCGGAGCCGGTGAGCCGCGCGGCTCTGGCTCGCGTGGTGGGGCGGGATTGCAATCTCGACCTGCTCATCGCCGACATCCGCGCCGAATTGCGCGGGCGGCCCTATGAACTGGTGGCGGTGGCCGGCGGCTGGCAGCACCGCACCAAGAAAGGGTTTGCCGATGCCATCCACGCAGCCTCCGGCCTCGGCGCCGAGGTGCGGTCCTTGTCGCCCACGGAGGGCCTGGTGCTGATGGCCATCGGCTATTTCCAGCCCATCACCCGCGCCGAACTAGGCCAGTTCTTCGGCAAGGAGATCAGCCGCGACCTGATCGGGGTGCTGCGCGGCCTCGGCTTCATTGCCGCCGGTCCGCGCAGTCCGGTGCCGGGCGCACCCTACACCTATGTGACCACTAAGGCCTTCCTGACCCATTTCGGCTTCGACAGCCTGCGCGACCTGCCCGATCGCGAGGCGCTGGAAGACGCCGGCCTGCTGGACACCGCCAAGCTGCTGGCGGGCGATTTTCCCGTGCTGGCCGATGGCGACGAGGGCGAGGGCAGGGGAGATTGGCTTGGTGAGGAGGACGAAGACGCGGATGCGCGCGCATAGGCGCGCTGCTTCTCTCATGGCGGTACGCCATCCGGCCTGATGATCCTCAGGCACAGTGCGGGGGCAGGTATCCGCGCCTGCACTTCATTTTCACCAGTCGGTGCATGGCGTGTTCCGCCGCGGCCTTGTCTTCAAAGAGTTCGATCTTGCGTCGTCCGCGCGTCCCGATCCGGCCCCAGTTCCGCACCAGCGAACTGCCTCCGAACAGAGTGGTCTCAACCGACATGGCGTAATATCGCGCCATATTGCGACCCGGATCCATGCGGTGCAGCAGCACGAGTAGTGGTGTCTCATCGCTCATGGCTGAACAGAAACACGACGAGGGACTGCGGCGTCTAACGCATTTTATGAATCGATGGCGCTCCTGCGATTCACAGCAGAAATGGGCCGGGGCTTTTGGGGAGTGACGACGGCTTCTGAGCCAAGATGGAAGATCACGATGTCCGCTTACCCAACACCCCCTCATGGCGCATTCTGACAACCTTGCTAGCGGTCTATGATATGGCGACGTTGACTTGAATCTCCGCTGAATAGGGTGGAGTAGGTGTCCCGCTAATGAAGATGGCAGATGCGCCCCTGCCGGCGCGGACCGCGGCCATGGGCTTCGTCTGCGCCTTATGCCACGCTTGTGAAGTCATGGTCGGGGCGCACTTGCGGTAACGTCAACCGCAGAGTGTACCAGTCTGGCGTCTCGCTGTGGCGCGCGCCCTTGGCGCCCGCACTGCTGCCCGCCATGACCGGACGACCGCGACCACGCCGCACCTCTTCACCCACGAGCCGGGAGCGCGAGATGGCGAAACTGAACATCAATGGCAAGATCCTCGCGCTCGACGTGGAGGACGACACCCCACTGCTCTGGGCCATTCGCGAGCAGGCCGGCCTCACGGGCACGAAATATGGCTGCGGCGTCGGCCAGTGCGGCGCCTGCACCGTGCATCTGGACGGCGTGGCGACGCGCTCCTGCGTCCTGCCGGTCAGTGCGGTGAGCGAGAACCAGAAGATTCTCACCATCGAGGGGCTGGGCGCCGAGCGGCCGCATCCGGTGCAGCAGGCCTGGGCCGAGCTGGACGTGGCGCAATGCGGCTATTGCCAGGTCGGGATGATGATGGCGACCGCCGCGCTGCTGGCGCAGAACCCCAGCCCGAGCGATGCCGAGATCCGGGCCGAGATCACCAATATCTGTCGCTGCGGGACCTATCCGCGGGTGTTGGCCGGCGTGAAGCTGGCCGCCGCGCGCATGACCGCCAACAAGGGGTGAGGGAGGCTGCCATGACGATCCAGACAAAAAGCGACATGCCGGCTGGCCGTACCCGTCTCTCCCGCCGAGGCTTCCTCGCCGGCGCCGGTGTGGCCGCCGGTGCCTTCAGCTTCGGCTTTTCCATACCACTGCCGGCCCGTGCGGCGGCGCCGGGTGCTGCCACGGAAGTGGGGGCGTGGGTGGTGATCCAGCCGGATGAGACGGTGATCATCCGCATCGCCCGCATCGAGATGGGTCAGGGCTCGCTCACCGGCCTCGCCCAACTGGTGGCCGAGGAGTTGGACTGCGACTGGGACAAGGTGCGGTTCGAGCTGGTGACGCCCGGCGAAAACAGGCGCCGCGGCAATGTGTGGAACACCCAGTCCACCGGCGGCTCGCGCGCCATCCGTGGCTCGCAGGACTATGTCCGCAAGGGTGGGGCGACCGCGCGCGCCATGCTGATCGAGGCGGCCGCCCAAGGCTGGGGCGTTTCTGCAACGCAATGCACCGTGGCGAAGGGGATCATCACCCACGCCCGGAGTGGGCGTACCACCACTTATGGCGCCGTGGCCGGCGCGGCCAATGCGATCACCCCGCCCGCCACGGTTCCGCTGAAAAATCCCAAGGACTGGACCATCGCCGGCCGGCCGGTGAAGCGCCTCGACACCGCCGACAAGCTGGATGGCTCGCTGGTCTATGGCGTGGATGTCACGTTGCCCGGCATGTTGGTCGCGGTGCCGAAGGCCTGCCCGGTTCATGGCGGCAAGTTGAAGAGCTTCGATGCGGCCGCAGTGTCGAAGATGCGCGGCGTCAAGCAAGTGCTGAAGGTGGATAGCGAGACCGTGGCCGTGGTGGCAGACACCTTCTGGCGCGCCAAGACCGCCCTTGATGCCTTGCCGATCGTGTGGGAGGAGGGCGCCAACGCCAAGGTCTCCAGCGACAGCATCGCCGCATTGCTGCGCGAGGGCCTCTCTGCCGACACGCCTTATGTGGGCAATCGCGCCGGCGATGCCAAAGCGGTGCTGGCCAAGGCGATGCAGGATAAAGCCTCCCGCGTGATCGAGGCGGACTACAGCTTCCCCTATCAGAACCACGCGCCCATGGAGGTGCTCGCCGCAACCGTGCGCTGGACGCCGGAGCGCTGCGAAGCCTGGGCCCCGACCCAGGTGCCCGAAGCGGCCCTCGCCGCCGTGGCGACGGCGGCCGGCCTGGCGCCGGAGGCCTGCGAAATCCATGTCATGCGCATCGGCGGCAGCTTCGGCCGGCGCCTGCAAACAGATTATCTGCGCATGGCGACGCTGATTGCCAAGCAGGTACCCGGCACGCCGGTGAAGATGATGTGGACCCGCGAAGAGGACATGGTTCAGGGCCGCTTCCATCCGGTCACCCAGTGCCGGCTGCGCGGCGTTCTGGATGCGCAGGGCCACCTGGAAGCCTTGCACATGCGCATCGCTGGCCAGTCGATCGCCAGCTTCACCAATCCGGCGGCGGTCACCGCCAACGGCGACCCTTTCGTCTTCCAGGGTCTTTTGCCCACCGGCGCCGAGATGGCGATCGGCTATACCATTCCCAACCTGCTCATCGACCATGCCATGCGCAATCCGCACATCCGGCCGGGCGCCTGGCGCGGGGTGAACCTCAATCAGAATGCGGTCTATCTCGAGAGCTTTATCGATGAACTGGCGGCGGCCGCCGGCCAGGATCCCCTCGCCTTCCGCCGCACCTTGATGGCCAAGCACCCCAAGCATCTGGCGGTGCTGGAGGCGGCGGCCAAGGGCATCGGCTGGGACACCCCGCTGCCAGTGGGCGTGCATCGCGGGCTGGCCCAGGTCATGGGGTTCGGCAGCTATGTGGCTGCTGCGGCCGAAGTCTCGGTGGACAAGGGCAAGCTGAAGATCCACCGCATCGTGGCCGCTACCGACCCCGGCCATGTGGTCAACCCGCAGCAGGTGGAGGCGCAGGTCGCCGGCTCGTTCGTCTATGGCCTGTCCGCCATGCTCTATGGCGAATGCACCGTGAAGGACGGGCGCATTGAGCAGGAGAATTTCGACAGCTACAATGTGATGCGGCTCGACGAGATGCCGGTGGTCGAGGTCATCCTGGTGCCCAGCGGCGGCTTCTGGGGCGGTGTCGGCGAGCCCACCATCGCGGTGGCGGCCCCCGCCGTGTTGAACGCCGTGTTCGCCGCCACCGGCAAGCGGGTGCGCCATCTGCCGCTCAAGAATGTCGACCTCAACATGAGCTGACGGCTGGCGGGGCGATGCGGGAGCCGGGTTGCCGGCCCCCGCCGGTTCTCAATGGCGGTCCGAGACCGCCGGCGCCTCACTTGGCGAGGACAGCCTGGACCATGATCTCGACCTTGCCGCCTACGCCGGCCAGACGGCTTTCCACCGTGGCACGCACCGGCTTGTTGTCGGGATCCACCCAGGCATCCCAGACCGCGTTCATGGCATCGAAATCGGCAATGTCGGTGAGCCAGATGTTGGCCAGCACCAGATGGCTCTTGTCGACGCCGCAGGCGGCCAGATGCCCCTCGATCTGGGCGAAGATGTCCTGGGTCTGGGCGGTGATGTCGGCGGACTTGTCGCGCGCCATGATGCCGGACAGATAGACCATGCCGTTGGCAATGACCGCCTTGGCGAAGCGGCCGCTGGTTTCGAGGCGCTGGATCATGCGGAACTCTTTCTTTCTGGGGGGGCGGATGCGACCCCGCTTACGAGGCCGAAGGCGGCACTGATGAGGGAGCGGCCGTGGCGGCCGGAGACACCCTCGCATAGATGGCCTCGATGCGCGCCGCCTCGTCAGCGGTGAGGGCGGCGAATTCCTTCTCGCGGGCACGCTGGGACAGGCGGCCCTCGCTCTGCCGCAGGAAGCGGAACAGCAGATCGAGCAGCCGGTCGGGCATGTCCACCAGAGCCTGCACCTGGGTCTTGAACAGGTCGTAGCTCTTCAGGAATGCGGTCTCCGCCGGCAGATCCACATCGATGGTGCGGGCGACGCAGTCGAACAGGAACTCGGCGTGGGGCGTGGCATCGAAATAGCGATAGAAATCCGCCGTCTCGTTGCGCACCTTCACATTGCCGCGGCCGGTGGGATGCCAGTCGATCAGCGGCAGCAGCCGGCGCGAATAGGTTTCCAGCACCGTGCGATAAAGGCCGATCCGCTCCAGGATGACGGCGGAGACCGGGAACACCAGTCCCGGCGGATTGAAGCCGCGCTCGGACAGCACATGGTGGATCAGATAGCGGTGCAGGCGGCCGTTGCCGTCCTCGAACGGGTGGATATAGACGAAGCCGAAGGCGAGAATGGCGGCAGCCAGAACCGGATCCAGCGCCTGCGCCGCGCCACGGTCGAACGCCGTCAGGCCGTCGATCAGGCCCGCCAGATCCTCCGGCCGGGCGCTGATGTGATCGGGAAGCGGCGCGCCGGTGATGCGATCATGCTCGCCGACAAAGCCGCCCTCGGTGCGCAGGCCGAGATGGACGAAGCGGGCATCGCCGATGACGATGCGCTGCAGGCGTTCCAGCTCTGCTTGGTCAATGGGGTGGCGTCCGGCTTCGCCGATCACCTGCCCCCAGCGCTGGATGCGCTCTTGCGGTGGGTTCTCCCCTTCGATGGCGAAGCTGGAGCGGGAATCCTTCAGCAGCAGGAAGGCGGCGGTGCAGGCCAGCAGGTCCGCCGGCACCTCGGCCACCAGCCGGCGGGCCTCCTCCGCGAGCCGGCGCGCGACGTGCGCCTCCAGGGCCGGAGTGCGGAACACCAAAGGGCAGAAGGCCGGGGTGCCCGGCAGATTGTTCTTCACCCGATGGCGGGGCGAGGTCACGCCGCCCGCCGCCCATTGCCGCTCCGGATCCACCACCAGGGCATAGCTGCCCTTGTCGGCATCGGGCAGGTCGAGGCGCTGATCCAGCAGCCATTCATAGAGAAACCAGATCCGCCGGGCATAGGCGCCGGTGGGGGCCGCCCGCACCAAAGCGGCGATCGGCTCCGGGCCGCTGGCTCGGAACAGCGCCTTAAGCACGGCAAGGTCCAGCCCTTCGTAGCGTAGCGCGAAGGTCAGGTGCCCGGCCAGGGTGGCCTCGGGGGCATGGCGGGGCGTATAGAGCCGCCAGCCGTCCGCTGCATAGACCTTGTGCCGTGGCCCAATGGCCGCCAGGGTGAGCGGCACCGGCACCGCCAGGCCATAGGCCGCGATCAGCGCGGCATAGCCCACCGGAACGGCGAGCTCCGGCAGCCAGCGGTCATGAAAGACGCGCACCGCTCCTGAAAACGCCGTGTCCTGCGCAGGTGTCATGAATTTCGATGTCGGACCGTGAAAAAGAGATCGATACCAGGATTTTCATGAAAAACGATGACTGGCAATGTCTTTCCGTAACGGCGAGGGCACCGCCATAGTCAAGGTCGGGATGGCATCGTCGCCGGGAGCCATCCCGCAGCTTGGGCCACCTGCGCGATGGTCCGCCTCAATTCCACCAGGGGATGGGAAGATCTATGCCGGGGATCGCGCCAGGCGATGCTTGGGCGGGGCGAGGCACAGATTCTCGCGCAAGGTGGCGCCTTCATACTCAATCCGGGACAGACTCCCAGCGCCGTTACGCGGGGATGACCAGAGCCAAGACATCCGTGAGCCCCCTGCGGCAGATGGGCGGCTTCACGTTGAAGCCATCCGCTCCTTAGCCTTTCAAACGGCCCTGGGTCGTTCCCACCACCGTCACGCAAGTGAACGCCGCAACCATCCGCGCGAGGCCGATGCGGTGGTCATCGCCGCCTTCGGAGATCCGGGGCTGATCGCGGCCCGCGAGCTGTTTGATCTGCCCATCGTGGGCATGGCGGAAGCCGCCATGCCGATGTGGTCATTCTCGGCGGTGCGCCTCTGACCGGGCTGGCGGGCCGCATTGCGGAGAGGGTATCGGTGCCGCTGGTGGATCCGTTGTGCGCGGCGGTGGCCCAGGCGGAACTCCTGGCCCGGCTCAAACCCCGCCCGGCCCGCGTGGGCCGCTTCGCCCGCCCCGGCCCCAAGCCTGCGTTCGGCCTGCCCCCGGCGCTTGGCGCCTGGATCGAGCATCGCTAGCGCGTTCGTCCTGCCGGCTTACGCCTGCGCTCGGCTCTGGCCCGCGCCGATGCCGGCGAACTCCTCCAGCACCATGCGGCGCGCATATTCGCCAAACACGCTGACGAGGCGGCTGCGCACCGCATAAGGCGGATAAACCAGGGCCATGGTGATGGAGACCGAGGGCGAGAACGGCCGCACCTCCAGCCCCACGATGTCCCGCTCCTCATGGGCGGCGAGCGGATTGATCAGGCTGAGGCCGAGCCCGGCCCCCACCAGAGCGCAGACCGAGGCGCCGAGGTCCGTCTCCGCCACCACATGACGCTCCACCCCGGCGGCGCTGAAAATCCGGTCCAGCTGCTGGGCCAGAGGGCTGCCGGTGGGGGTGGAGATGAAGGGCTGGCCGGCGAAATCCTTCGGCGTCAGCCGCGCCCGCGCCGCCAGCGGATGGCCCTTCGGCAGCACCGCCACGCAATCCCCCGTGAGCACCGGCTCCACCTGGATGCCCTGGGTCTCATTATAGAGCATGGCAAGGCCCACGTCGCAGAGGCCGGAGCTGATCCAGTCATGCACCGCGCCCGCCGTGCCGGAGCGGATGGAGATCATGACATCGGGATAGTCCGCCAGAAAGCCGGCGGCGATGCGGGTCAGCAGGCCACTGGCCAGGCGCGGCATGGCGGTGATGTGGAGGCGATCGGAGCGGAACGAGCGGATGCCGGTCGCCGCCGCTTCCAGAGCGGCGAGGCCGGTGAAGGTCTTCTCCACTTCCTGGAACAGGCGGCCGCCTTCCGAGGTCAGGGCCAGCCGGCTGCCGCTGCGGTCGAACAGCGGGAATTGGGTGATCTTTTCCAGTTGCGCGATCAGCCGGCTGATCTGCGGCTGCGAGGTATGCAGGCGGCGCGACGCCTCGGTCATGGATCCGGTGAGAACCACGGCCCGAAACGCTTCGATGTGCTGGAGGCCCATGCGCCGTCGCATCATATCAAATCCGTATGAGAGACCTATGATTTAGAATTATGCACCATAGCACCGCTTCGGCATAGTTGACGCTGAGCCGGCGCGAGATGCTGCGTTAAGCGCAGCGGAGCAGCCTGGGCTCGCGATGCCTCAGACGCGGGATGGTGAGACATGACAGCATTCGGGAAGCTCGCCTTGGCAGTGGCGGTCGCAGGTCTGGTCCAGCCGGCGTTCGCGCAGCAGTCCAGTCGCGTCGATGCCATCCGGCAATCGGGCGTCATCACCATCGGCCATCCGGAAACCTCGGTGCCGTTCGCGTATCTGGACGGCAAGCAGAAGCCCATCGGCTATACGGTGGAGATCTGCGAGAAGATCGCCGCCGAGCTGAAGCAGTCGCTCAATCTGCCGAAGCTGGAGGTGCGCTACAATCCGACCACCTCGGCCACCCGCATCCCGCTGCTCGCCAACGGCACCATTGATCTGGAATGCGGCAACACCACCAACAATGTGGAGCGGCACAAGCTGGTCGCCTTCGCCCCCACCACCTTCGTGGCGCAGGTGGTTCTGATGGCGCGCAAGGACGGCGGCGTGGATGTGAACGATCCGGCCTCGTTCCGGGGCAAGACCATCTCCGCCCAAGCCGGCGGCCAGACCTTCAAGGTGATTTCGCAGATCAACGCCAAGAACAATTACAACATCACGGTGGCGCCGGCCAAGGATACGGGCGAAGCCTTCCTGATGGTGGAGACCGGCCGCTCCGCCGGCACCGCCAATGACGATGGCCTGGCCTATGGGCAGGTGGCTTCGTCGAAGGATCCGAGCGCGTTCATCATCGGCACCAAGGGCTTGGAGATCGCCCCCTACGGCATCATGGAGCCGAAGGACGATCCGGCGTTCAAGGCGGTGGTGGATCAGGCGGTGCTGAAGCTGATCAAGGATGGCACCGTGGCGGCGCTTTATGACAAGTATTTCAACGCGCCGATCCCGCCGCACAACATCAATTTGAAATATCCCATGAGCGACGCGCTGAAGCGGGCTTTGGCCCATCCCACGGATTCGGGGGATCCCGCGGTCTATCAGTGACCGGCTCTCATTCCGCGCGCCGCCGTTCGGCCGAGGCCTGAGGGCCGCGCCCCTCTCCACTGCGCACATCCCTCCGGCGCGGCGCCCGCGACAGTGCCGCCGCGCCGAGGCGCGGCGATCCTCTATGCGTCCTTCCCGGTTTTTCCCAAGGTCGTCTCATGCATTATGACTGGAGTTGGAGCGTCTTCCTCGACCTGTCGCCGGATGGGGTGCACAGCTTCCTGGACAATCTGCTGCGCGGCCTCGGGGGGACCTTGCTTTTGGCCGGATGCACGACCGTTATCGCGCTGACGTTCGGCTCGTTGCTCGGGGTGATGCGCACCTCCGCCTCGCCGATCCTCAACGGGCTCGGCACGGCCTATGTGGAAGTGTTCCGGAACATCCCGCTGCTGGTGCAGATGTTCCTGTGGTTTTTCGTGCTGCCCGAACTTCTCCCGGTCTCCCTGGGCCGCGCCATCAAGCAGATGCCCGCGCCCTGGAACGCCTTCGTGCCCGCGCTGCTGTGCCTGAGCTGCTACGGCGCGGCGCGGATCGGCGAGCAGATGCGATCCGGCATCCAGTCGCTGCCCCGCGGCCAGTATCAGGCGGCCATCGCCCTCGGGCTCACGCCGGTGCAGGCCTATCTCCATGTGGTGCTGCCGGAAGCCTTCCGCATCATGCTGCCGCCGCTGACCTCGGAATTCATGGCCATCATCAAATATACCTCGGTGGCTCTGACCGTCGGCTTCCTGGAACTGACCGGCCAGGCGCGGGCCATGCAGGAATTCAGCTTCCACATTTTCGAAGCCTTCAGCGCCGCCACCGTCGGCTACATCGTCATCAACGGCGCTTTGGTGCTGGGCATGCGCTGGCTGGAGCGGCGGCTGGCGGTGCCCGGCCTCATCGGCGCCAAGGGGCCGGCGGGAGCGGCGCAGGCATGATCGGCCCGTTCGACTTCTCCCAACTGGGCGCGGAACTGCCCTATCTGTTCTTCGACGGCATGGCGCTGACCCTGGGCCTGACAGTGCTGGCCGGGGCCATGGGCCTGCTGCTGGGCACCTTGCTGGCGATCGCCCGCCTCTCGCCCATTCGGCTCATCTCGGTGCCGGCGGCGCTGTATGTGAACCTCATGCGGTCGGTGCCGCTGCTGCTGGTGATCTTCTGGTTCTATTTCTTGGTGCCTTATATCGGCGCCTGGATCGTGGGCTCGCCCCGGCCCATCCAGGTGGGGGCGTTCCGCTCCGCCATTGTCAGCTTTACGCTGTTCGAGGCGGCCTATTTCTGCGAGATCATCCGCTCCGGCATCCAGTCCATTTCGCGCGGACAGGTTTCGGCCAGCCTGGCGCTGGGCCTGACCTATCCGCAGGCGCTGCGCAGCGTGATCCTGCCCCAGGCGATCCGCAACATGATGCCCTCGCTGTTCACGCGCATGATCATCCTGTTTCAGGACACTTCGCTGGTCTACGTGGTCTCGCTGACGGACTTCCTCGGCGCCGCCACCAAGATCGGCCAGCGCGATGGCCGGCTGACGGAAATGTATATCTTCGTGGCGCTGGTCTATCTGGTCATCTGCCTGACGGCCTCCCGCCTGGTGAAACGCATGGAATTGCGCAGGGGGATGGCCCGATGAACCTTGGCCAAGACGAGCGGCCGGCCATGATCGAGATCCGCAAGGTCAGCAAATGGTACGGCACCATGCAAGTGCTGAACGAGTGCTCAACATCCGTCGCCAAGGGCGAGGTGGTGGTCGTCTGCGGCCCCTCCGGATCGGGCAAGTCGACCCTCATCAAGACCGTCAATGCGCTGGAGCCGTTCCAGGAGGGCGAGATCCTCGTCAACGGCGTCTCGGTGGGAGAGAGCCGCACCAATCTGCCGCGCCTGCGCTCCACCACCGGCATGGTGTTTCAGCATTTCGAGCTGTTTCCGCACCTCAGCGTCATCGACAATCTGTGCCTCGCCCAGATGAAAGTGCTCAAGCGCGGGCGCGAGGAAGCCCGCGGCCGGGCGCGGTCTTTGCTGGATCGCGTGGGCCTGGCGCGGTTCGGCGAGGTCTTTCCCGGCACGCTCTCGGGTGGCCAGCAGCAGCGCGTGGCCATCGCGCGGGCGCTATCCATGGACCCCGAGGCGATGCTGTTCGATGAGCCCACCTCCGCCCTCGATCCGGAAATGGTCACCGAGGTGCTGGACGTGATGACCGACCTCGCCCGCGAGGGCATGACCATGATGGTGGTCACCCATGAAATGGGCTTTGCCCGCCATGTGGCCGACCGCGTGGTGTTCATGGATGCTGGCTGCATTCTCGAAGATTGCAGCAAGGAGGCCTTCTTCGGCAGCGTCCATGAGCGTCCTGAGCGGGCGCGCACCTTCCTGTCCAAAATCCTCCACCAATAGGTTAAGTCTCATGTCCACTCTGCTCGAGACCGACGCGCGCGCCGACGCCGCAGCCCCCGTGGACTTGCGCAGCGACACGGTCACTCGCCCCACGCAGGCCATGTATGATCGCATGATGCGGGCGCCGCTCGGCGACGATGGCCTCGATGGCGACCCCACCGTGCGCGAGCTGGAGGCGGTGGCCGCTGCCACGCTCGGTAAGGAGGCCAGTCTGTTCGTGCCCAGCTGCACCATGGCGAACCTCATCGCCATTCTGGCGCAATCCCAGCGCAGCGAGCAGGTGGTGATGGAGGCCAATGCCCACATCTACACCTCCGAGCGCGGGTCATCGACCTTCACAGGCCTGTTCTATCTGCCGGTGCCGGGGGCGGCTGGCGCCATGGAGCTGGGGCCGTTGGAAGACGCCTTGGCCACCGGCAGTCACAAGCTGCGGACGGCGCTGGTGACCATGGAGACCTCGCACAACAATTCGGGTGGCGCGGTGCTGCCGCTGGATCACATGGAGGCGGTCTATCGCATGGCGGCGGAGCGCGGCGTCGGCGTCCATCTGGATGGCGCGCGGCTGTTCAATGCCGCCGTCGCCCTCGGAGTGACGCCCTGTGCGGTGGCGCGCTGGTCCGATACGGTGTCGCTGTGCCTGTCCAAGGGCCTGAGCGCCCCGGTGGGCGCGGTGCTGGCGGGACCTGCGGCGGTGATCGACAAGAGCCGCACCTTGCGCCGGATGCTCGGGGGCACCCAGCGCCAGCTCGGCATCATGGCCGCGGCCGGCCTGGAGGGGGTGGAGCACATGGGCGGGCGGCTCGCAGAGGACCATCGCCGCGCCCGCCGGCTGAGCGAAGGGCTGAACGCCCTCGCTTTGCGGCTGCGCGCCAGCACGCCGCAGACCAACATCATCCAAGTGGACGTCTCGCCCTTCGGACGCGCCAGCGCCGAATGGATCGTGCCGCTGGAGCAGGCGGGCGTGCGCACCCGACCCTGGGGCAAGAAGCTGCTGCGCTGCGTCGTCCATCGCGAGATCGACGATGCCGCCATCGAGCGGTCCATCGGCGCGTTTCGCACGGTTGTCGAGCAACTGGCCGCCTGATGCCGGGGGGCGGGAGTGGGATCAGATCGCCGCGTGAGGCGATCGAAACAGTTGTCGGCGCAGATGGAGCCCGAGTCCGTCTCGCCTGGCCTCAATGAGGGTGAGGACGATGTCGACGTGGATGTCTATCACTTCGCCCGCAGCCTCTGATGCGATCAGGCCTTCTTCCGTCCGATGATATGGCCGCTGGCCTCAAGGTCGAAACATCCGGTTGTGGCCCGAGGCAATTCGCTTTTGCGGATGCGCTGGGTCGGAGTCTTGGGGAACTGGTCGATGCCTTCGATGAAGCGCGGCATCTGGAAATAGGGCAGGCGTGGTTCCAGCCACCGCACCAGATCCAACGGCGCCAGGGCCTGGCCTTCCCCGTAACGGACGAACAGTTTCAGATCATCGTCGCCGAATTCACCGGGCACACCGATCAGGGCGCATTCCTCAACGGCATCGTGTGCCAGCACCACGCGCTCCACTTCCCAGGCTGAAATGTTCACGCCGCGCCGGCGCACGCTGTCCTTCTTGCGCCCGGCGAAGAAGAGGAAGCCATCCGCGTCGTGGCGGGCCAGATCGCCGGTGTGGAACCAGCCATCCTGCACCAGTTCGGCGGCAGCCGCCTCGTTGCGATAATAGCCCCGGAACGCGAGCCCCGGATCTTTCGGCCGGGCAATGATTTCTCCCGCCTCTCCGGTGGGTACGTCCTGGCCCTCGTCATCCACCAGGCGTACCTCATAGAACGGCAACGGCCGTCCACACGAGCCCAGCCGGCCCTCCGGATTGATGGTGACGAACGTGGTCATTTCCGACAGGCCGTAGCCCTCGCGCAGAACCACGCCGAACCGATCTTCGAATGCCTTCCACACCTCGACCGGGCACCCGCCGCCCCAGGCCATGCGGACCTTGTGGTCGCGGTCGTTCGCCCGTTTCGGCTGCTTGAGCAGAAGCGGCAGCACGCCGCCGAGATAGTGAATGTGGGTGACGCCGAAGGCCCTCACTTGATCCCAGAATTGCGAGGCGCTGAAGCGCTCCACCATGGCGAGGGTGATCGGCTCCATCAGCGCCGCGATCAGCACCGCGACTCCGGCGCCATGGTGCAATGGCTCCCAGAGCAGAAACACGTCTCCGGCTTGCATCCCGGTCAGCATCCGTGTGCCCACCGGCCCCGTCCGCAGGCTGCGGTCGCTCTTCAACACGCCTTTGGGTTCACCCGTCGTCCCGGAGCTCGGGGTTATGGCGATGATCTCATCAGCAGCGGGGGCAACGGAAGGCGCGGATGCATCCGGATGCGCGAGCAGATCGGCGAACGATAGCTGGCCGGGAGCCGAACCACGCCAGACGACCATATCGGTACCGTGGACCGCAAGGCACGGCGCCACGGCCTCCGCATAAGCGCTGTCCACGATGAGCCCGCGGGGCTGAAAGCGATCGAACACGAACTCCAGCGCTGCGCCCTTCAGGTGAACATTCACCGGGATGCGTACCAGACCAACCTTGGCCAAAGCGAAGATGGTGATGATGTGGTGGGGGTGGCTGGGCAGCATGACCGCGACCCGGTCACCCCGCTTCAGGCCCTGGTGCAGGAGTGCGTTGGCAACGCGATTAATGGCTTCATCCAATTGTCCGATGGTCCAGTCGTTCGCTTCGAACCGGCAGTAGATGTGGTCAGGATCCTGAACCACCCGCCGATCCCAAAGCTGTCGGATGGTGACATCACCTTCCGCCGCCCATTCCCGCGCAATGGCATCCATGCCGGTCTCAACCAAAACAGCCTCCAATGATTGAATAGCAATTTTCTTGATTGAATAGTGATAGATATCTCGATCGGCTGTCAATCTGGCGGATGCGGCTCATCTGCAATTGACAGTATCAAAAAACTGAATTGTAATATTAGTAATCGCATATCAATTATTGCAGATGGCGATTGGCAGTGCTGCCTGCCGCTCGACATCCGCATCTATCGTCCAGAGGCGCGCCAAGCGTCCGCCATCAACCTGATCCAGATTGAACAGGGGACCACCATGACACTTCGCGACCAGGGCCCAGCCGTGCCGTCTTCACCGTCACGCCGCGTGTTGCTCCAATCGGCAGGCGTCGGCATCGCCGCCCTCGCCGCACCCATGGTGATGCGCAAGGCCCATGCGGACGACCGCAAGATTGTGATCCGGGTGAGTGGCGGCGACCTGACCAAAGCCTATCAGGACTATATCGCCCGCCCCTTCGCCAAGGAGACCGGCATCGAAGCGGTGATGGTCACGTCCGGGCAGGCGCCGCTCAACATGATCAAGGGCATGGTCGATACCAAGACATACAGCTGGGACATGGCCGAGTTCGCCGTGCTGTCCACGCTGGTTCTGGGGCCGCAGTATCTCGAGCCGATCGGTCTGAAGAGCGACAGCAACGTTGCAGCAATTCCTGAGCATATGCGCAGCGATATCTACATGCCGCTGTATCTCTACCCGAATATTTTCGCCTACCGCGCGGACGCCTTCAAGGGCCGCGCCGCGCCGCAGACCTGGGCGGACTTTTACGACTTCAAGAACTTCCCCGGCCGGCGCAGCCTTCGCCGCGCAGCCCTCGATACCTTGGAAAATGCGCTGCTGGCTGATGGGGTCGCACCCGACAAGCTCTATCCGCTGGATGTGGACCGCGCCTTTCGCAAACTCTCGTCGGTCAAGAAGGATATCGCGGTCTGGTGGGAAAACAGCCCGCAGTCCTCCCACGTCCTGGCCAGCGGCGAAGTGGATATGGTTGCGTCCTGGTCGCAGCGCCTGCAGCCGGTGGCCGATGCCGACCCCTCGGTGAAGCTGGTCTGGAAGGATGGATATTACAACACCGCCGGCTGGGGCATCCTGCGCGGCACGCCGAAGGCAGATCTCTGCCGCGAATTCATCCGCTATTCCCTCGATCCCGCGCGCCTCGCCGCCTGGACGCCGCGTCTCGCCGTCGGCCCCGTCAATCCCAAGGCCATGGATTTCATTCCCCCTGAGGCGCGCGCCCGGCTGCCCACGGCGCCGGACATCTACCGCCAATTGTTCCCGGTGGATCAGGCCTTCTGGGCCGACAACCGCACCAAATTGGAAGAGCGTTTCGACGCGTGGCTGCTGTCCTGACCGCACGCAACGCGGCTCCCCATCCGAGGTTCTCATGTCCGACATCATTCTGGAGCGGCGCAGTCCCGCTCTCGCGCTGATCACCATCAATCGTCCGCATAGGCGCAACGCCCTCGACGGCGCCGCATGGGGCGATCTGGGGGGCGCCTTCACCGCGCTCCAAGACGACCGCGACCTGCGGGCCATCATTCTCACTGGCGCCGGAGGGGCCTTCTGCGCCGGTGACGACATCCCCGCGTTTGCGGCGGTGCGCAATGACCCCATTGCCGGCAAGGCTTACTGGGACACGATCATGGACGCCTATGCCGCCATCAGTGGCGCCCGGGTGCCGGTGATCGCCGCCATCAGCGGACCGTGCGTGGGCGGCGGCTGCACGCTCGCCCTGCGCGCGGACTTCCGTATCGCCGATAGGACCGCCCGCTTCGGCGTCCCGCCAGCCAAGCTCGGCCTGGTCTACCCCGCCGACAGCACGGAACTGCTGGTGCGCGCCGTGGGCGTCACCATGGCCAAGCACATGCTCTATACGGCGGCTATGATCGACGCGGCCAAGGCCTTGAGCGTCGGATTAGTTTCGGAAATTGTCGATGGCGACGTGGTGGAAGCTGCCGTGGCGTTTGCCGCTCCGATGATCGGCAATGCGCCGCTGTCCATCGCTGCCGCCAAGATCGCCTGTGATGCGGCTGCCACCTGCCGAACCCAGGACGTGGCCGCGCAGATTCTGGAACTCTCCCGCATTGCCGATGCCAGCGAGGACTGCCGCGAGGGCGGTCTTGCCTTCACGCAAAAGCGTCCGCCGCATTTCGTCGGCCGCTGAACAGGTTTGCTGTCCCCCGCGCGGTGGAGACACCGTGATGGGACCGGGCACAGAAGATTCGAACATAGACCGTTCGACCGATCCGATGGCAGCACAGCTTGATCGGAACGTGTTGTCGGCTTCGTCTGGGAGATCGAACCACATGCCGGCCGCCGCTCGACGACCAAGCCAACCCAGCCCAATGCGCCGCAGTGAAGAGGCGCCCCGCGTCAAACTGCAGGCGGACGGGCTGTCGAAGCAATATGGGCTGGTGAACGCGCTCACCTCCATGTCGATCACGGTCGAAGAAGGCGAGTTCGTGAGCCTGTTAGGGCCTTCTGGCTCCGGCAAGACCACCTTCCTGATGATGGTGGCCGGCCTGATCCTGCCCGACGCCGGGGCGCTCTGGATCAACGGCAAGCTGGCGACCTATCTCCCCGTTCAGGATCGCGACATCGGCATGGTGTTCCAGAACTATGCCCTGTTCCCGCATCTCTCGGTGTTCGAGAACATCGCCTTCGCCTTGCGCATGCGCAAAGTGCCGGAAGCGGAGATCCGCGCGCGCGTCGGCGCGGCGTTGGAGACGGTGCGCCTCTCGCACACCGCCGACCGCCTGCCGCGCGCCCTGTCCGGAGGCCAGCAGCAGCGGATCGCCCTGGCCCGTTGCCTAGTCTACAAGCCGTCCATCATCCTCATGGACGAGCCCTTGGGCGCGCTGGATCGCAAGCTGCGTGAGCAGATGCAGCTTGAAATCAAGCACCTGCATCGTGCGCTTGGTACCACGCTGCTGTATGTCACCCATGATCAGGATGAGGCCATGACCATGTCGGACCGCATCTGCCTGATGCGGGACGGCGGCATCGAGCAATTGGCAGGGCCCACCGAGCTCTACTTCGCGCCGGAAACGGAGTTTGCTGCGGCGTTCCTGGGCGATTCCAATTTTCTCGATGCCCAGGTGACTGGCCAGGAGGGGGCGTGCATGGTCATGACCCTGCCGGGCGGCGAACGCATCCTGGCGCCCGGCAATCCGAAGCTGCGCGATACGCAGGTGGTGCGCGTCATGGTGCGGCCGGAGCGTCTGAAGTTGGGGCCGGCCCCCCTCGGCATGGCCTGCAACGCTCTGACCGGAGAGGTGACCGACACCACGCTCACCGCGGGTCTGACACGGGTCTACCTGGCTATCCCTGGCGGCGGACAACTGATCGCAGCCTCATTAACTGGGACGCACGAGCAATTGCCGGAACCGGGAAGCCTTCAGACCGTGCATTGGCCGATCGGCTCCACGCTCCTGTTTCCACAGGAGAGGGCACGATGAGCACGATACACGCCACGGCGCTCCACGCCCAAGGCCCGCGCCCGATCTGGAGCCGGCTGAAGCCGCATATGACCTGGGTGGCGCTGCTGGCGCCGAGCCTGCTGTTTCTGCTCGCCCTGTTCATCTACCCGGTGGTTCAGGTGTTATTTCTGAGCATCAAGGAGCCCTCCGGAGCCTTCACGGCTGCCAATTATATCAAGCTCGCCTCGTCGCCGGTCTATGTCCATTCGCTCTGGGTGACGTTCCAGCTCGCGTTCTGGACCACGGCGATTTCCGTGATCGGCGGCTACCCCATTGCCTATCTGCTGGCCTCGGGCGCCCCCCGGCTACGGCAGAAAATCCTGATCCTGGTCATGCTGCCGTTCTGGACCTCCTTCCTGGTCCGCAGCTTTGCGTGGATGGTGCTGCTGGGCCGCCAGGGGGCGATCAACGACCTCCTGATGAAGCTCGGACTGATCGATCGACCGCTGGCCCTCATGTACAATTACACCGGCGCGCTGGTGGGCATGGTGCACGCGCTGATGCCCCTCTTCATTCTGGCGGCGGCGCCGGTGATGTCGCGCATCGACCGCAACGTGGTCAATGCCGCGGCCACCCTTGGGGCGGGCACCTCCCAGTCGTTCTGGCGGATCTACTTTCCGCTGTCGCTGCCTGGGGTAGCGGCGGGCGGCATTCTGGTGTTCGTCAGCGCGCTGGGCTTCTTTATCACCCCCAGTCTGCTCGGGGGGCGGCAGGAGACGGTCATCACCCGCATGATCATTCGCGAGGTGCAGGAGGGCATGAATTGGGGCTTCTCCGGCGCCCTTTCGGTGCTGCTGCTGGTCACCGCACTGATTTTCTTCGTGATTTATGATCGGGTTGCCGGCATCAGCACCCTGACCGGCGAAGGGGCCAAACAGGATGGCGGCACCTCCGCCACCGGGCGCCGCATCACCGCGGCCCTGGCGGTCGTGGGAGATTATGTGGAGCAGATCTTGCGCCGGGTCATGCCCCTGCGCGCCGACCGTCCGCAGCCCAAGGTGGGCGGCCGGGTGTTGGGGGGGCTGGCGATCCTCGTGCTCGGCTTTCTGATCCTGCCGATCCTGTTCGTGATCCCGGTTTCCTTCACCAAGCAGAGTTTCCTGGGCTGGCCGCCGGTGCTGTGGTCGTGGCAATGGTACGAGCGTTTCCTGGAGTCTCCGCTCTGGCTGCCGGCCACCATTCGCTCAGTCATCGTCGGCATCGCCTCCGGCGCATTGGCCACCGTGCTGGGGACGCTGGCGGCGCTGGCGCTCAATCAGCGCGCCATGCGCTGGCGCGGCCTGTGGCTGGCGCTGCTCATCCTGCCCATGATGGTACCGCGGGTGATCCTGTCGGTCGGCCTATTCTATCTGTTTGCGCCCTTGGGGCTGGTGGGTTCGCTTCTGGGCGTGATCCTGGCGCACACCGTGCTGGCTCTGCCCTATGTGGTCATCACCGTGATGGCTGTCCTGAAGGACTATGACCTACGGCTCGATCACGCCGCATGGACCATGGGCGCGTGGCGCTGGCAGACCTTCCGGCGGGTGCAACTGCCCTTGATCCAGGGCGGCGTCGTGGCCGCTTTCCTGTTCGGCTTCGTGACCTCGTTCGATGATCTGACCGTCGCCTTGTTCGTGACGGCGGGCCTGACCTCCACCTTGCCGAAGGAGATGTGGGATGCGGCGACCATGCAGGTCAATCCGGAACTGGCCGCTGTCTCGACCGTGACACTGGGGATCGTGCTCCTCATTGTCTTGTGTGCCGAGCGGCTGCGGTCGCGTGGCGCCCCAGGCGCGTGAAATGGAGGAGCCGATGGGTACCCAAGACGTCCTGCGCGCCGCCAATCAAAACGCCTACCGCGCCTTGGCGGCGTGTTTCCCGACCGATCGGTCGCGGCTGTTCATCGAGAGTTTTGATGGCCGGCGGCTGACGTTCGCCGACGCTGAGCGGCTCGTGGGGCGCTTGTCCCGGCTTCTGGCTCAGTCCGGAGTGGGTATCGGCGACCGCGTCGCCGGTGTGTTGGAAAAGTCTCCCGAAGGACTGCTGCTATATCTGGCTGCGAGCCGGCTCGGGGCGATCTATGTCCCCATCCATTCGGCATTGACGCCGCCGGAGGTGGATTATGTGTTCGCCGACGCCGAGCCGAAGGTTATCGTCTGCGACCCCGGGCTGGTGGCAGCCCTGTCGGCCGGTGCGTCCGGGGCCGGGGTGCGCACCCTCTATACGCTGGATGCCTCCGGTGCTGGTACGTTGATGGCGGCCTGTGCCGGTCTCTCCACCGATGCCGCCATTGCCGCGACCTCCGGCGGGGATCCTAATGCCCTGGTCTACACTTCGGGGACGACCGGACGCCCGAAAGGCGCGGTTCTCACCAATGGCCTGGTGATCTGGAACGCCTACGCTTTGGCGCGATGCTGGCAGATCAGCCAGGACGACGTTCTGCTCCACGCCAACCCCATGGCCTATGGTCTGTTTGGAACCACCACTCCCGTCATCGCCGGCGGCGGCGCTCTGCGCCTGCTGCCGAAGTTCGATGCGGATGCGGTAATTGAGGCTCTGCCTGGTGCAACCCTGTTCGCGGGTGTCCCGACTTACTACAGCCGCCTGCTCTCGCGGCCGGATTTCACGGCTTCTGCGTGCCGACGCATGCGCCTGTTCATCACCGGCTCCGCGCCCATGCGGCCGGACCTGTTCGAAGCCTTCCGCAACCGCACCGGCCACACGCTTCTGGATCGCTACGGTCTGACGGAGGCCCTGATCGTGACCTCAAATCCGGCGCACAGTGCCCGGCGACCCGATACCTCCGGGCTGCCGCTGGCCGGATCCCAATTGCGCGTGGTCGACGAGGCCGGCGCCCCCAAACCCACCGGCGAGGTGGGCATGATCGAGCTGCGCCAGCCCTATATGTTTCAGGGCTATTGGAAGGCGCCGGTGAAGAGCGCAGAGGCCTTCACCACCGATGGATGGCTCATCACCGGGGATTTCGGCCGAGTGGATGCCGATGGTTATGTAAGCGTCCTCGGCCGAGGCTCCGATCTGATCATCTCCGGCGGCTTGAACGTCTATCCCAAGGAGGTCGAGACCTGCCTCAATCGGGCGCCGAATGTGCGGGAGGCGGCGGTCATCGGGGTTCCGCATCCAGACTTCGGCGAGGCCGTGGTAGCGGTGGTGCAATTGGCCGATCCCAGCCTGGGGCTGGACCGGAGTGCGGTGCTTGCCGGCCTCAGGCAGGAAATGGCAGCCTATAAGGTACCGAAACACATTGAAGTCATCACCGAGATGCCGCGCAATACCTTGGGCAAGGTCCAGAAGAAGCAGCTTCGCGAAGGTCTGGCGACTCTGTTCTCCCGACCGCAGAAAATCGCCTAGGGCCGCCGTGGGCGCGCACCGGCTGCGTTCCGGCACGAACCCGTTTATGGCTGTTCATCCGTGATACGCCGCCAGACGCATATTCGACATCGCCTCCCGGTCAGCCGGTGCCAACCCCAGTCCTGAGGAACACGCCATGCCCCCGGGCCCCCGGCCTTCCAAGTCGACCCTTACCGCCAAGCCGGCAGGGGAAACCGAGCGAGACGCAGGCGCAGTCGACGAGCGCCTTTTCGTTGCGTCGGTTGAAAAAGCAATGAAGATCCTTGAAACCTTCGACAAGCAGGCTCGCAGCCTGACCATGTCCGAGATTGCCCTTCGCACCGGCATGGGGCGCAGCGCGACGCAGCGCTTCGTCTATACGCTGGAGCATCTGGGCTACCTGAACCGCGACCCGGCGACCCGCCAATATGCCCTGGCGACCAAGGTGTTTCGCTTCGCCCACAGCGTCCTATCGTCGAACACCGCGTTAGACCACGCCTATCATATCCTCTCGCGGCTCGGGGAGCAGACGCGGGAGACGGTGTCTTGGGTGGAACTGGACGGCGACGAGATCGTGATCCTTGGCAACGTTCCCAGTTCCCACCTCACATCCATCAACTTGCCTGTCGGAATGCGCTTCCCGGCCCTGCCCTCATCCTCGGGACAGGTTCTGCTGGCCTATGTTCAACCGCTGCAGGCGATCGGCATCTATGAGCAGGCGCCGGCCGATGTCCGTGGCCGGTTGGCGCTGAAGGACAGAGAGGAATTCGTCTCGTTGCTCGATCGGGTGCGGCGGGCCGGGTTCTGCATGACGGAGAAGAATATGGAACAGGGCAGCCTGTCCCTTTCAGCCCCCGTCCTCGACTATTCGGGCCGGGCCGTTGCGGCCATCAATCTCTCCACCTTGAAGACGCGCTTTTCCCGCGAGACTGCGCGGAAAACGCTGGTACCCTTGCTGCTCGACGCCGCCAGGGAGGCATCCGCCGCCATCGGCCGCTGACGCCTGCGGGACCCGGAAATTGCCGATGTAACGGACCATGGGTGGTGAAAGGCGGATCAGATCGCCGGGGTGAGGCGGTCGAAGCAGTCATCCGTGCGGGGGGAGAGCCGGTGCTTCATGATGCGCTGGCTTGGCGTGCGCTCGAACTCCGCCACCACGGCAACGTAACGCGGCACCTGGTAGGGTGCCAGCCGGGTCGCCAACCAGGCGGTCAGGTCGATGGGTTCAATGGCCGCGCCGGCCTTGGGCTTGACGAACAATTTGATGTCCTGCTCGCCCACATCTGCCTTCACGCCGATGATGGCGCAATCTTCCACCGCCGGGTGGGTGGCGGCCACATGCTCCACCTCCCAGGCCGAGACGTTCTCGCCCTTGCAGCGCACGCTGTCGGTCATGCGGCCGTGGAAGAACAAGTTACCGTCGCCGTCGCGGGAGCCGAAATCGCCGGTGTGCAGCGCGCCGTCCTTCAGCGCCCGCGCCGTCGCCTCGGGGTTGCGGAAATAGCCGGGGCAGATCGCCCCCGGCAGGCGGGTGGTGACGACGATTTCACCGCGCGTGCCCGGCGCTACCGGCGCTCCGGCCTCATTCAGTAGCGCCACGTCGAACCAGGGCATCTCCTGTCCCACGGAGCCCAGCACACCCCGATCGTTGCAGGTGGTGATGCTGGAGGCTTCCGTCATGCCGTAGCACTCACGGATCTGCACGCCGAACCGATCCTCGAACGCGCGCCACACCTCCAGGGCGCACCCGCCGCCCCAGGCGATGCGGACATTGTGCGCGCGATCATCAGCGCGCGCCGCCTGCTTCAGCAGGATTTGCAGGATGCCGCCGAGATAATGGATATGGGTCGCCCCCTCCGCCCGCACCTGATCCCAGAAGCGCGAGGCGCTGAAGCGGTCCACCATGGCGAGGTGAAGTCTGGCCAGCAGCGGCAGGACGATCAGCTGGGCGCCGCCGATATGGTAGAGCGGCTCCCAGACGAACAGGACATCGCCCGCCCGCACCGCCGAGACCTGCGCCACCGCTTCCCCCGCCAGGCGCATCATAAGGTGGGTCACCATCACGCCCTTGGGCTGGCCGGAGGTGCCGGAGGTGTACATGATCGCGAACAGATCCTGCGGCTGCGGCGCCGGCGCCGACCATGCGGCCGGCTCTGCCAGGATGCGCTCCAGTTCGTCTCCGGCCCCGGCCTGGATCACCCAAGCAGCGCCGAAGGCGGCGCCGCTGTCGATGGCCGTGGCATGAAGCTCGGCATCCACGACGATCACCTCCGGTGCGCTATGCTCCAGAATGTATTTGAGGCCCTCACCCCGCTGCTGGGCATTGACCGGCACCCAGATCGCTCCGGCCCGGGCGATGCCGAACAGCACCGCCAGCGTCGCCGGGCTGTTGCGCATCATCACCGCGACGCGGGCGCCGGGGGAAATTCCGTGGGCGGCCAGCGCAGCCGCAAAACTGGCGGACCGGCGCTCAAGCTCACCGAGGCGCACCGGCGTGCCGTTGAAGCGGGCGAACAGGCGGTCCGGTTCGGCGGCGGCCAAAGGCAGGAAAAGATCGAGGAAGCCCTCGCTGGCGAAGGTCATGGCAGGGGTCTTT
>CALRNP020000045.1:0-27093 GCA_943369575.1 Azorhizobium sp. AG788
CGGATCGTCCA
This sequence comes from Azorhizobium sp. AG788, assembly GCA_943369575.1. Lineage (GTDB taxonomy): Bacteria > Pseudomonadota > Alphaproteobacteria > Rhizobiales > Xanthobacteraceae > Azorhizobium. The sequence continues at coordinate 12 of CALRNP020000045.1, forward strand.
GGAGGCCGACACTGAACGTGTTCCGCAGTCTCGGCGGCCGCCCCGGCGGCGCGCCGCCCGCTACCCACGGGATCCAGCTCAAGGATGTTTGGCTGGACCGCAGTCCGAGGCCGCTGTTTCGCGGCTTGACGCTGGATCTGCCCGAGCAGCGCATCGGCCTGATCGGGCCGAATGGCTCGGGCAAGAGCACGCTGCTGCGTCTGCTGAATGGCCTGATGGCCGCCGACCGAGGGGAGGTCGTTGTGGCCGGGCTCGATGCCCGCCGGCATCGCCGCGACCTGCCCTCCCGTGTGGGATTCGTGTTCCAGAATGTCGATCACCAGATCCTGTTTCCCACTGTCCGCGAAGAGATCACCTTTGGCCTGGTGGAGCAGGGCCGCTCCCGCGCCGAAGCCTATGACGCGGCCGAGCGGCTGCTGGCCGAGCATGGATGCGGCGCCTGGGGAGACCGGGCGGTAGACCAACTTTCGGAGGGCCAGAAACAACTGGTCTGCATCCTTGCCGCCATTGCCCCGGCCCCGCCGGTGCTGGTGATGGACGAACCTTTGGCCAGCCTCGACCTCGGCACCCGCCTGAAGCTGGCGGCGCGCCTCGCCCGCTTGCCCCAGCAGATCATCATGGCCAGCCACGACCTGGATCTGCTCGCCGGATTTGACCGCGTGGTCTGGCTGGAGGCCGGGGCGGTGGTCGGCGATGGCCTCCCCGCCGAGGTGCTGCCGCGCTACCGGGCGCATGAGGCGGCGCGCGCGGCAGGCGAGGATGACCTGCCATGATGTCCGGCTATCTCAGCGGCCACTCCCTGCTGCACCGCCTGCCGGCAGGGCTGAAGCTGGGCGCGCTGGCGCTGCTGAGCGTTCTTATCCTGCCGCTGGACGATCCCCGGTTGCTGGCCGGCGCCCTGGCGGCGACGCTGGCGCTCTATGCAGGGCTGGGGCGCCCGGCGCTCGCCCGCCTGCGGACACTGCGGCCGCTGCTGCCGCTGCTGGGGCTCATGTTCGTGCTCCAGGCCTGGAGTGGCGACTGGACCACCGCCGGCTTTGCGGCCGGCGCAGCCAGCGTGCTGCGCATCCTCCTGATGGTGCTGCTGGCGGACCTGGTGACGCTGAGCACGCCGTTGCAACAGATGATGGATGCGCTGGAAACCGTCCTCACCCCCCTACGTCCGCTGGGGGCCTCGCCGCGCAAGCTGGCGCTGGCGGTGGCGCTGGTGCTGCGCTTTGTGCCGGTGCTGCTGGCCGCTTGGCGCGCCCGCGAGGAGGCGTGGCGCGCTCGCAGCACCCGGCAGCCATCGCTGGCGCTGGTGCCCGGCTTCCTGGCCGAGACCCTTCGCCTGGCGGACCGCGTGGCCGATGCCCTCGACGCCCGCGGGTTCGGGCGCGGCCGGGGGCCCCATGGCTGAAACTGCATATGTTCAATCGGGAGGCCGCCTTGGCTGAGACTGCTGCTCTGGAAACCCGCTCGCTGGTGCGCATCGCCCTGTTCGCCGCCCTCATCGGCGTGCTGGGGCTGGTGCCGCCGGTCTATCTGCCGCTGGCCGCTGGTGTGCCGGTGACCGCCCAGAGCCTGGGCGTGATGCTGGCGGGCCTTGTCCTCGGCGGGCGCGATGGGGCCTTGGCCGTGGCCTTGTTCCTGCTGGTGGTGGCCCTGGGGGCGCCCTTGCTCTCGGGCGGACGCGGCGGGCTGGGGGTCTTCGTCGGCCCCACCGCCGGCTTCGCGTTGGGCTTCATTCCCGGCGCCTTCGTCACCGGCATCCTTTCCCGGCGCCTGCCCTGGCCGCCGCTGGCGGCGTCGGTGACGGCGGCCATCGTCGGGGGCATCGGGGTGGTCTATCTGTGCGGGGTTCCCGCACTGGCGGCCCTGGCTCATATCCCGCTCAGCAAGGCCTTCATCGGCAGCCTGGCCTTCGTGCCGGGGGACCTGCTCAAGGCAGTGCTGGCGGCATTGGCGGCAAGGAGCGTCCAGGCCGGCCTCAGCGCCCGCCGCTGACGGCGATTGGCACGAACCCGGCGACGGCACGCCGACGATATGGCAGACTGGCGCCATGACATTGCAGACGCAGCCCCCCGTTCCGCTGGCCGACGCCGCCGCTCTCCCCGCCACCAGCGCGGCCGGGGAGGCCCTGGCGGAGGCTCTGGCCGCCGCTCTGGATGAGGTGGCGGAGGCGGCCGCGGATCCCGATGCCGTCGAGATGGTCCATGACGCCCGCAAGGCGCTGAAGGCTTACCGGGCCTTGCTGCGGCTGGTGCCGGGCGAGGCGGCCAAGGCGGCGCGGCAGGAGGCGGCGGCCACCGCCCGCGCCATGTCCGCCGCCCGCGACCGGCAGGCAGCCCGCGATGCGCTGGCGGCGCTGGTGGATGCGAAGTTGATCAGCGCCCAGGATGCCGACCAGGCGGCCGCCTTGATCGAGGTGCAGCCGCAAACACTTGATCCTGCTGGCGATCACAGCAGCCAATTGCTGGCCTTCCTGGCCCGCGCGCGGGCCGCGCAGGCGGACCATCTGGCGGCTGCCGCCCGTGCCGCCGATGTGGTGGCGGGGTTGCGCAAGGCCTACGCAAAGGGTTATGCCGCAAAGGATTGGACCCGGCCGGAGAGCCTGCACGATCTGCGCAAGCGGGTGGTGACCCACCGCTACCAGATGACGTTTGCCGCCGAGATCAGCCGCGGCGGCAAGGGCGAGAAGCGGGCGCGCAACGCCCAGAGGCTGCGCGATATTCTCGGGCTTTATCAGGATCTTGAGGCGCTCAAGCAGGTTCTCGCCACAGCGCTGGGCACCCAGGACGAGGCGGTGATGTCCGAGATCGCCGCCGCCAGCCGGGCCTTCCAGCGGCGGCTGGTGAAGCAGGCGCAGGCCCGCCATGCCCGGCTGTTCCGGCATCGGCCGCAGCAGTTCGCGGCGCGAATGCAGCAGCGTTTGACGCCACCAAGCCACTGATAATTCAGCGCCTTTTCAGGTACCGACCCGCAGCGGCGCGCCCATCTTGCGCAGGCAGGCGATCACCGAAAGGGCGGTAATGCGGCCGGACTTAGGGTTCTCGCTGGGCACGTTCTCGATGGTCATGGAGAAGCGGGCGCTGTCGGCGTCCACTTCCACGCTATGGGTGTTGCGGGTCAGGGTTGGATCGGCCCAGATCTCAATGCGGGTGCGGTCCGGGCCGATGCCGGCCAGCGAGAGCGCGGCGGCGACGTTGACGTTGGCCGGGAAGCCAATTGCCGCCTCGCGGGCGGTGCCGGAGAACACCTGCTTGGGGGCCGAAATCCCTGAAATATCGATGTTATTCGCCACCAGATAGGGCGCGCCCTGCAGGCCGTTGACCGGCTTGCGGGTGATCATGCGGACGGAGTGGATCTCGCCTTCGGCGGCCGCCGTGACCGCGTCGAGGCCCAGCAGAGCGCCGGTCGGGACGACCAGGCGACCACCGTAAGCCTTTGCCAGATCAATCAATTCCGGATGAGCCAGCAGAGCGCCAGCGCTCAGCACCACCACGGTTTTGCCGGCTTTGAGGAAGGGGGTGGCAATGTCCGGCAGGATGGCGGCGGGGGCGCACTCCACCACCAGATCGGCCAGCGGCTCCAGTTCGGCCAGAGGCACCACCTCCACCGGCGTCGCCAGGGCGGAAAGGCGGGTGCGGGCGGCGTCGAGATTGTGGGCGGACACCGCCGTCAGCCGGCAACCGGGCAGCCCGGAATCCAGCGCCTGCGCCACTTTGAGGCCGATGGCACCCAGCCCGGCGATGGCGACCCGCAGCGGCTGACGCCCGTTGACCTGCCCGCTCATGCCATATCCTCCGCGCCGGAACCGAAGGCGGTTCGATAGCATTGTCCAGCCGGGCGGCGCCAGGGCCGGCGCATAGGTCCAGCGTCCCTCGCCCCATGAAAAAGGGGCCGGCGATGGGCCGGCCCCTTCTGTCTCATACACCGAAAGCGCTTCAGTCCCAGCGCATTACGCCGGTACCTGCGCCCGTCAGGCCTTGGGCTTGGCCAGGGCGTAGCACATGTCCAGATGCATCTGGATGGTGGGCAGGGTCTTCTTGGCGAAGGCCTGGAGCACGGGGTTGTCGCCGCCCTTGGCATAGCCGGCGAACAGGCCCACCGCATCCTGGTGGCCCTTGGTCTGCACCGCAATGTAATCGGCGTCGAAGGTGGCACCCTTCTCAGACTTCAGGCGGGCCAGAACCGCGTCGAAATCGGCTCCGAGACCCGGCGGCGGGGTAATGCCGGCATTTGCCTTGCCAAGCGCGGCCACAAAGCCCTTGCCGATCTTGCCATGGTCGGAAATCATCTTGCGCGCGAAGGCGCGTACCTTGCGATTCTTGCTGTTCTGCAAGGCAACTTGGCTGGTAACGATCTCGAATTGGTTCGCCGCCGCAGCGGTTTCAATGAAAGCCTTGGTGCTGGGCACGGTGGCCGCTGCCGCCAGAGCGGCCGGGGTCGGCTGCCCGGCGGGTGGGGCGGCGTGGGTCATGGCCATGGTGGGGGCCATGGTCTGGGCCATCGCCCCCGGCACCGTCCCCAGCAGCAGCCCACCGACCGCCAGCGCCCCGGCGAAGGATGTAAATGTCACGCGCATACGCCATCTCCCCATGATGTTCCGGTGTATGATACCTACACTTCACGACGAATTTCCCACACTTCCCCACATGCAACAATACGTTGTGTGCATCGCCTTGATCGTGTCGCATGACAGGGAGCGGACGCGCAGCCGCCGGCATGGTGCACGCCCCTAAAGGGGCATCACCACCGGCTTGTCGCTGGGGAAGCGGGCGATGGTGGCGGCATCCACATTGAGGTGCTGAGCCACCATGGCGCGGGGCGTATGGGCCAGCCAGTCGGATAGCGAGACGTCCTGGAACTCGGGGGCGCGGAACACCTCCAGAAACACCAGATCGGTGCTGCCGGTGTTGCGCACATAATGGCCGAGGGACTTCTTCACATAGCCGATGTCGCCGGGCTTGAAGTTCTGGGTCACCGCCTTGGGGCCGGTGGCGAAGAGGGTCATCTCCGCTTCGCCGGCAATGTAATATTGCCACTCGTCCGCATTGGGGTGCCAGTGCATCTCCCGCAGCCCGCCGGGATGCACGGTCACCAAAGCGGCGGCGATGGTGGTGGAGGCGGGGAAGTTGCGGCTGTCGGCGATGCGGGCCTCGCCGCCCTTGGTGCTGCGGCTGGGGGCCATGCCGGCCAGATTGAAAGTGGAGGCGCGCGGCATCCGCCCGACGCTGCCGGCGGCTTCCGCCTGCTCGGCGGCCAGCGGGCCGGGCATGGCGCCTTGGAAGATGTAGAGATCGTCCAGCGGAATGCGGGCGAAGGTCTCCGCCGGCAGGCCGAAGTTCAGCGCCAGCACCTCCGGCGGGGTGTGGGCCATCCATTCGGTCAGCATCAGGGTGCTGTATTCGCTGGCCTTGCCATCATCGAAGCACAGGATGAATTCGGTGCCGTCCGGGCCGATGCCCTGGAGCGAATGCGGCAGGCCGGCGGGGAAATACCACAGCCCGCCCTCGCCCACGTCCTCCACATTGGAGCGGCCGGCGGCATCGATGGTGGTGATGCGGCAGGCGCCCTTGGTCACATAGGCCCATTCCGCCTGCTGATGCCAATGCATCTCGCGGATGCCGCCGCGGGTCAGGCGCATGTTGACGCCGGAGATCTGCTCGGAAATGGCGAAATCCGCCTGGGTCACCTGCCGCGCCCAGCCGCCGTTCTGCACCCGGCGGGGGGCATTGTTGAACGAGGCCCAGAACAACGGCATGTCGCCCACATCGGTGGCCGGTGGCGAGAAGGCGGCGGGGAACTGGCTGGCCAGCGCCGGATTCTGCGGGCCGGGATCGGTGGCGCTGGAGGGGTTGGTCAAGGTATTGGTCACCCCCTGCGGCGGGCGGTCGGGATTGCCGAAACTGGCGGCCTGGGCGGCCGAGGCGGCGGTGATCACGGTGCCGGCGGCAGCAGCCGCCAGGAGGTTGCGGCGAGAGAGCGGATCCATGGCTGTCTTCCCTGCGGCTCCGGTCCGGCGCCGGATGATACAATCATAGCGTGTCCCGCGCCGGGGGGGCGCAGACGCATGATTCATTTCATGCCATCCTTCCCCGATGGTCTTCCCCATTCACACGCTCCGGAATTGCCCTGCTGATGCCGCTTGAGCTGGTGTCCATCGCCACCCAGGCCGAGCCGCTGGACGGCTTGCTCTACCTGCCGGAGACCGGGCCGGTGCGGGCGGCGGCACTGCTGTTTCACGGCAACTGCCATAATTTCTATACCGGCCCCTGCCGCTTCCTGCCGCCCGTGCTGCTGGCGCGGGGCATCGCCTGCCTGGCCTTCAACCGGCGCGGCCACGACATGGTGACTTCGCTCAGCGGCCGGGCGGTGGGCGGCGGGTCTTTCCAACTGGCGCGGGAAGCCATCGCCGACAACCGCGCGGCCGCGGATTTCCTCGCTGCGCGCGGCTTCACCCGCCCAATCGTCATCGGCCACAGCAATGGCGGCATGCTGGCGGCGCAGCATTGCGCTGACGATTACGGCGCACCGCGCGCTCTGGTGCTGATGTCCGCCCATAGCGGCGGCACCTCCAATGTGCCGCTGATGAGCGGCCTCGGCCTGTTCGCGCAGGACCGCTTGGGCGAACTCACCGCCACCGCGCAGGCGATGGTGGCGGCCGGGCGCGGGCGCGAATTGATGCTGCTGCCGGACTGGTGGTGGGTGATCAGCGCCGAGAGCTTTCTTGACCGGGTGCACAACACGCCGGACACCGTGGCCAATGCGCCGCGCGTGCGCTGCCCGACGCTCTATCTGCGCGGCGAACAGGAATCCGCCGCCGGCTATCCGGCCGAAGCCTTCGGCGCCGCCGCCACCGCGCCGTGCGATGTCTGGGTGCTGCCAGAGTGCGATCATTTCTATACCGGCCAGGAACATTCGGTTGCTCTGCGCGTTGCCGACTGGATTGATCGCATCTGCGGCTTTACTGCCACCTGAAGCCCCGACCTGACCTGCGACACCCCCGGCGCGACGGCCCGCCGCAGCCACAGCGGCCAAGCTGAGCGCCCATGCGGCATCGCAGCAAAGCGAGTGTACGTCTCGTCGCAGCGACACCGGCCGTTGTCGCCGCAACACCTGTTTCACAGTATAAGTCTTCTCATGTGCAGCCACCGGGTTCCCCTGCCCGGCAGCGTTCAGCAGAAGGACTATTTGCGTGAGCATCGTCCCGACGGCACGCCCCGCCCCTGCCGCAGGCGCGCGCCCCGCCCGCCAGCCCCGCGCGGCCCATTATGCCGCACGCACCGAACGCCGGCTCGCACCGTATTCCCTCATGGCATCGGGCAGTGCCGGTGCCGGAGCGCGAGACTTGCGGAGCAGAGCGCGTGATGCGGCTGCCCGCGCTTGCCTCCCCCTCTGCAAAGGCATGAACCCATGTTCGGTCTGACCGCCCTGGAACTGGCGCGGATCCAGTTCGGCTTCACCATCTCGTTCCACATCGTCTTTCCGGCGATCACCATCGGGCTGGCCAGCTATCTGGCGGTGCTGGAGGGGCTGTGGCTTTGGAAGAAGGACGGCACCTATCGCGACCTCTACCATTTCTGGTCGAAGGTCTTCGCCGTCAACTTCGCCATGGGCGTGGTCTCCGGCCTGGTGATGGCCTATCAGTTCGGCACCAACTGGAGCTATTTCTCCGCCTTCGCCGGCGGCGTCACCGGCCCGTTGCTGGCCTATGAGGTGCTCACCGCCTTCTTCCTGGAGGCGGGCTTTCTCGGCGTGATGCTGTTCGGCTGGAACAAGGTGGGGCCGGGCCTGCACTTCTTCGCCACCGTCATGGTGGCGCTGGGCACGCTGGTCTCCACCACCTGGATCCTGGCCTCCAATTCCTGGATGCAGACCCCGCAGGGCTTCGAGATCATCGACGGGCGGGTGGTGCCCACCGATTGGCTGGCGGTGATCTTCAACCCCTCCTTCCCCTATCGCCTCGTCCACATGACGCTGGCGGCGTATCTCGCCACCGCGCTGTTCGTGGGCGCCTCCGCGGCCTGGCATCTGCTCAAGGGCCGCCAGACGGCGCCCATGCGCACCATGTTCTCCATGTCGCTGTGGATGCTGCTGCTGGTGACGCCGCTGCAGATTTATGCGGGGGATTCCCACGGCCTCAACACGCTGAAGTATCAGCCGGCCAAGCTGGCGGCCATCGAAGGCCATTGGGAGAATGTGCCCGGCGAAGCGGTGCCCCTCATCCTGTTCGGCTGGCCGGACATGGCGAAGGAGACCACCCGCTGGGCGGTGGAGGTGCCCCATCTGGGCAGCCTGCTTCTGACCCATAGCTGGGACGGCCAGATCCCCGCTTTGAAGGAATTCGCCCCCGAGGACCGGCCCAACTCCACCGTCGTGTTCTGGACCTTCCGCATCATGGTGGGCCTGGGCATGCTGATGCTGCTGCTGGCGGTGGGCGGGGCGTGGCTGCGCTGGCGCGGCAGGCTCTATGAGAACCGGCTGTTCCTGTGGTTCGCGCTGCTGATGGGCCCCACCGGCATCATCGCCATCCTGGCCGGCTGGTTCACCACCGAGATCGGGCGCCAGCCCTGGATCGTCTATGGGGTAATGCGCACCAAGGACGCGGTCTCCAACCATTCGGCGCTGGCGCTCTCGGCCACGCTGGGGCTGTTCTTCGTCATGTACTTCTTCGTGTTCGGCACCGGGCTCAGCTACATGCTGAAGCTGGTGGGACGCGGCCCCGACACCCACGAGCCGCCACCGCAGGCGGATGCCGAAGGCGCCATGCCGCAGGCCCGCTCGCAGCAGACCATGCGCCCCGCCCGCCCGCTCTCGGCGGCGCCGGATGATGTGTCCTCGCCCTCCTCTTCCCCCCGCACGGGAGCCTGACGCACATGGGCATCGATCTCCCCCTGATCTGGGCCGGCATCATCGGCTTCGGCCTGATGATGTATGTGGTCATGGACGGCTTCGATCTCGGCATCGGCATCCTGTTCCCCTTCGTGCAGGGACGGGAGGACCGCGACACCATGGTCAACACCGTCGCCCCGGTGTGGGACGGCAATGAGACCTGGCTGGTGCTGGGCGGCGCCGGGCTGCTGGCGGCATTTCCCTTGGCCTATTCGGTGCTGCTGAGCGCGCTCTATCTGCCGCTGGTGACCATGCTGGCCGGGCTGATCTGGCGCGGGGTGGGGTTCGAATTCCGCTTCAAGGCCGATGAGAGCCACCGCTGGTTCTGGGACCACGCCTTCGCCTGGGGCTCCTATATCGCCACCTTCTCCCAAGGGGTGTGCCTGGGCGCCTTCATCAACGGCTTTACCGTCACCGGCCCGTCCTATGACGGCGGGGCGCTGGAATTCCTCACCCCGTTCAGCATCTTCACCGGGGTCTCGCTGCTGGTGGCCTATGCGCTGCTGGGCGCCACCTGGCTGATCATGAAGACAGAAGGCGACCTGCAAGCGCGCATGGTGGCGCTGGCGCGGCCCATCACTCTGGTGCTGCTGGTGGTCATCGGCCTGGTGAGCCTGTGGACGCCATTGGTGCATGCGGAGGTGGCGCAGCGCTGGTTCACCTTGCCCAACCTGTTCTTCTTCGCGCCCATTCCAGTGCTGGTGCTGGGCACGGTGGCTTTGATGCTGAAGGTGCTGAAGCGGGAGACCCATGCCGCCCCGTTCCTGCTGGCGCTGGCGCTGCTGTTCTTCGGCTATAGTGGCCTCGCCATCAGCCTCTATCCCAACATCATCCCGCCCTCGGTCTCCATCTGGGAGGCCGCCGCCCCGGCCGAGAGCATGGGCTTCACTTTGGTGGGGGCGCTGTTCATCATCCCCATCATCCTGGCCTATACCGCGTGGTCCTATTATGTGTTCCGCGGCAAGGTGAAGGCGGGGGAGGGTTACCATTGAGCCCCGCCACCGAACACCCTGAGCGCCCCTCCTGGATGAAAAGGATCGGCTGGCTGGTGCTGATCTGGGCGCTCAGCGTCGGCGCGCTGGGCGTGTTCGCCTTCGCCTTCCGCCTCATCATGCGCGGCGTCGGACTGTCGCCCTGAGCGCTACGCGCTGATGCGGTCCGCCGCCTCCACCTCGCCGCCGAGATAGGCGGCGCGCACATGCGGGTCGGCGATCAGCGCTTCGCCGGTGCCTTCCATGACGATGCGGCCCGCCTCCAAGAGATAGGCGTGGTCACACAGTTCCAGCGCCGCATAGGCATTCTGTTCCACCAGCAGCACGGTCGCCCCGCCATCGCGGATGGCGCGGATGATGGTAAGCACCTGCTCGACAATGTTCGGCGCCAGCCCCAAGGACGGCTCGTCGAACAGCACCAGCTTCGGCCGCGACATCAGCGCCCGGCCGATGGCCAGCATCTGCTGCTCGCCGCCGGACAAGGTGCCCGCCGCCTGAGAGCGGCGCTCGGCCAGGCGGGGGAAGTCGTTGTAGACCCGCGCATAATCCGCCCGCACCCCGGCGGCGTCAGTGCGCAGATAGGCGCCCATGGCGAGATTCTCCGCCACGCTCATGTGCGGAAACACCCGCCGGCCTTCCGGGCAATGGGCGATGCCCAAAGCCAGCATGCGGCGGGGATCGGCGCCGGTGACATCCTGGCCCTCGAACCGGATGGTCCCGGAGCGCGGCTTCACCAGCCCGGAGATCGCCCGCAAGGTGGTGGACTTGCCCGCCCCGTTTGCCCCCACCAAAGCCACCAGCCGCCCGGCGCCCACCTCCAGCGACAGGCCCTTGAGCGCGCTCACCTGCCCGTAGGCGCAGACCAGATCCTTGATCTCAAGCATGGGCGGCCTCCTGTTGTGCGGCTTTCGCGGCGCTCTTGCCCAGATAGGCCTCGATCACCGCCGGATTGGCGCGGATCGCCGCTGGGGGCCCTTCGGCGATGAGGCGGCCATAGTTCAGCACCACGATGCGGTCGGACACCTCCATCACCATGGGCATGTCGTGCTCCACCAAGAGGATGGTGACGCCCCGCGCGCGGATGGTGCGCAGCAATTGCACGAACACCTGGGTCTCGGAGGCATTCATGCCCGACACCGGCTCGTCCAGCAGCAGCATGGCCGGGCGGGTGGCCAGCGCCAGCGCCACCCCCACCAGGCGCTGCTCGCCATAGGACAAGGCCCCCGCCATCTCGTCTGCCCGATGGGCAAGGCCCACCAGATCGAGGATGCCATAGGCATTGTCCCGCGCCGCCCGCTCGGCGGCGCGCTCACGCGGCAGATTGAAGACGCTGTCGATGAGGCGCCCCGAGCCTTCGCGATGGAGGCCGATCAGCACGTTCTCCAGCACCGTATCATTGGCGAACACGCTGGTGCGCTGGAAGGTGCGCGCCAGACCGAGGCGGGTGATGGCATGCGGCTTCAGCCCCGCCAGCGGCACGCCCTGAAACCGCACCTCCCCTTGCGTGGGCTTGAGGAAGCCGGTGATGACGTTGAACGCCGTGGTCTTGCCGGCGCCATTGGGGCCGATGAGGCTGAGGATCTCGCCGGGGCGCACGTCGAAATGCAGATCGGCGATGGCGGTGAGGCCGCCGAAGCGGACCGCCACGTGATCCACGCACAGGATGGGCTTTACCTCGCTCATGGCCGGCCCTCCGCTTCCAGGGGTTTGGACGCCGCCAGCGGTTTCCGGCGGCGGGGGGCGAACAGATCCTCCAGCTTCGGCACGATGCCGCGGGGCATCACGAACAGGATCAGGATCAGCACCGCGCCATAGACGATCCACTGCGCCTCCGGCGCCATCACCGGCCGCAGCGCCACCGGCAGCAGGCCGAAGATCAGCCCGCCCACCACCGGGCCGGCCAGCGTGCCCTTGCCGCCGCTCACCACCATGATGACCATGGTCACGGTGGTGGCGAAAATGAAGATGTCCGGATCGACGATGCGGAAATAATGCGCATAAAGCGAGCCGGCCGCCCCCGCCATGGCGGCGGATGCGGTGGCGGCGATGGTCAGCGTGCGGGTGGCATTCACCCCCACGGACAAAGCCAGCGCCTCATTGTCCTTCAGCCCGCGCATGGCGCGGCCGAAGCGCGAGCGGGTGAAGCGCATCACCACCAGATAGCTGAGCGCCGCCACCGCCAGCACCAGGTAATAATTCTGCACCTTGGTGCGGAAGATCATCTCGCCCAGGCCGGGCAGGCCGAGGCGCATGGCCGGAATGCCGGTGAGCGCCAGGGGGCCCTGGGTCAGCTCCACCCAGTTCAGCGCCACCAGGCGCACCACTTCGGCGAACGAGATGGTGACGATGACGAAATAGGCCCCGCGCACCCGGAACGACAGCCGCCCCACCAGATAGCCCGTTGCGCCGGCGATCAGCACCGCCAGCACGAAGCCGGCCACCGGCGGCCAGGGCTCATGCACCACCCGCCAGCCGAACAGCAATTCCACATCGAAGCCCAGCGCGGTGAGCGCGCTCACATAGGCGCCGATGCCGAAGAAGGCCACATGCCCGAGGCTGAGCTGGCCGGTATAGCCCAGCAAGAGATTGAGGCTCATGGCGCCGATGGTGAAGATGCCGGTCTGGATCAGCGCATTGAGCAGATAGGGATCGGTGAGACCCAGCGGCAGCAGGGCCAGGATGACCAGGAGGAGAAGGGGGAAATAGCGCATCATCCGATCCGCTCCGCGCGGGCGAACAGGCCGGTGGGCTTGACCAGCAGCACCGCGATGATGATGAGAAAGCCCATGGCGTCGCGATAGCCCGAGGACACGTAGCCGGCGCCGAACTCCTCCGCCAAGGCCAGGATAAAGCCGCCGATGGTGGCGCCGGTGATGGAGCCAAGCCCGCCGAGGATGACGATGGCGAAGGCTTTGACCGCCGCCAGATCGCCCATCTGCGGGAACACCACATAGACCGGTCCCAGCAACGCGCCGGCGGCGGCGGCCAGACTCGAGCCGATGGCGAAGGTGGCGGTGTAGATGAAGCCCACATTCACCCCCATCAGCGCGGCGGTGTCCGCATCCTGGAAGCTGGCGCGCATGGCCCGGCCCAATTTGGTGCCGTTGATGGCGCCATAGGTGATCGCGATCAGCGCCAATGCAGCCGCGAACACGAACACCCGCAGCCAGGACAAGGACACCGGGCCGATCTGCAGCGGGGCATCGGGAAACGGCGAGGGAATGGCTTTGGCCACGCCGCCGAAGATCCATAATGTGCCCGATTGCAGGATGATGCCGGCGCCGATCATCACCAGCATGGTGGTGTCGATGTCCGAGCCGCGCAGCGGGCGCAGCAGCACGAACTCGATCACCGCCCCCAGCACCAGCCCGGCCAGGATCGCCACCGGCAGCGCCAGGAAGAAATCCAGCCCCAGCGCCACCGAGGCGATGTAGGCGGCATAGGCGCCGAAGGTATAGAGCGCGCCATGGGTGAAGTTCACCACATTCATGATGCCGAAGATCAGCGTCAGGCCGATGCCCAGCAGCGCATAAGTGCCGCCGAGCACCAGCGTATTGGCGAGATGTTGCAGGGCTTGCGTCACGGGCGGCTCCGAGGTGAGCGGAAGATCAGGAGAAAGCCCCGCCCGGCACGGCGCCGGGCGGGGGGGGTGAGAGGCCGTTTGAGCGTTCGAGACGGGCCCGTCGGCCAGAGGTCATCACGCCCGTTTCACTCTCGCGGTCGTCATGCCCGGCCTTGTGCCGGGCATCCACGCCGCGCCGCTTGCGCGAGCGTCAGAGGACGTGTCCAAGCCCAACCGCGTGGATGGCCGGGACAAGCCCGGCCATGACGGAGATGGTGTGCTGGACGGTTGCAGGTGCCCTATCACGCCATCCCGAATGCGATCCCAACCGTCAGAGATTGACCAGGCTGACCTTCCCGCCCTCGATCTTGATGAGATAGACTAGAGGCTTGCTCTGGCCGCTCTCCTTGCCTTCGGGGCCGGACTTGGTGAAGGCGATGGGGCCGTTGAGGCCGGTGAACTTCACTTCCCAGAAGCCCTTCTGGATCGCCTTCGGGTCGGCGGCACCGCCCTTCTCGATGGCGGCGGCGATGGTGCGGATGCCGTCATAGCCACGGAAGCTCTCGGTGGCGCCGGCGAACTCGAAGCCGCGCTTCTTCCACTCGCCGAGGAAATAGGCGGTGGCGGCGGGATCGGGGGTCTGGGCCGGATCCCACGGCAGGAAGGTGGTCAGATGCATGGTGCCCTCGGCCGCCGCCCCCGCCTGGGCGATGATCTGGTCCGGATTCTGCGAGCCGCCGGTGGTGATCACCCGCTTCTTAAGCCCCAGCGCCGCCATCTGCTTGAAGATGAGGGTGAGCTGGTCCACCGCCGTGGTGATGATGATGGTGTCGCTGTCCGAGGCCTTGATCTTGGCCAGCTGCGCGCTCATGTCCTGCGCCGCCGGGTCCATGGTTTCAACGAGGCCCACCTGCACGCCCTTGCCCTTGAACATGGCGCCGAAATCCAGCGCCGCGCCGCGGCCCCAGTCATTGTTGATGACCAGGAAATCCACCTTCTTCAGGCCCAGCTTGTCCACCTTGGGCGCGAACAATTCCGCCTCCAGCGCCGAGGGCGGCGAGATGCGGAAGATGTAGGGATTGCCGGAAGTGGTGATCTTGCCGGAGGAGGAGGTCTCCACCAGCATGGGCACTTCATAATCCATCAATTTGGGCATCACCGCCAAGGTGAGGCTGGAGCCCCAGGCGCCCATCATCACCGGGGTTTTGTCCGAAGTGATCAGCTTTTCAGCAACGGCTGCCGCCTCGGTGGGGTTGCTCTTATTGTCCTCGATCACCAATTCGATCTTCTTGCCGAGCACGCCGCCCTTGGCGTTGATCTCGTCGGCGGCGATCTTGGCGCCATTCACCACATAGGTGCCGGAGGCGGCGAACGGGCCGGTAAGCGGCTCGTTGACGCCGATCTTGATGGTCTGGGCGGAGGCCGCGCTGGCCAAAAGGGTCAGCGACAAGGCGGCAAGCGAGGCAAAGCGGAACGGTGTCGTCATCGCGGTCTCCTGGGGTGAACGTGAAACGGGTGAAGGGACAGGCGGAACGGGCGGAAACGGTTTGCGGCCTAGGGCGGGCCGCCGCGCGGCGTTCGCCAGCGGGCCAGCCGGGCGGCGACAAGGGCGAGGAGCAGACGCAGCGGATTGAGCCCGGTGCGCGTCGCGGCGGCAGGCGCCGCCCCGGCCATGAGCGCCTCCAGATTACGGGCGAAATCGGCGGTGAGGCGCCCGGCGATATCGCGCACCAGGCCGGGGCGGCCGAACTGCGCCAGCGGGCCTTTCAGCGTGTAGCCCACGGAGAGGATCACCTCGCTGGTGCCCGGCATGGCGCCGGGGCGCACCTGGTAGCGCACCTCGCCCTGGGTGGCGGAACGCCCGCCGGCGTCGCTGCCGGCGCCGACGATGCGGCCGCTGCGGTCGGCCTCATCCCGCGTCACCAGCGCCGCGCCGCGGAAGGTGGCGCCGATGGGGCCAATCTGGATGCGCATGCCGCCCACCACCTGCTCGGTTGTCGGCATCGCCTCCACGAAGGCGCCGGGCAGGCAGGCCGCCACCTCGGGGATGCGCGAGAACACGGCGAACACCGCGTCCGGCGGTTGCGCGAGCGTGAGCGTTTGGTCGAAGCTGTGGGCGGGGACGAAATCGGCGGCGATGAGCGGCGCCGGGATCGGGCTCAATGGCTCAACAGGTGCGGCGTTCGCGGAGAGCGGCGCGACGGGCGCCCCCTCCTCCGTGCCCGCATGGGCGCCCACCGGCCCCAGCCGGCGCCCGGCGGAGGCGCTCACGGCGGGGATGCCGCGCGCGCGGCGCTCCGCGATCACCGCCAGCACCGCCCGCACGATGCCCACATAGCCGGTGCAGCGGCACAGATTCCCGCTCAGCCCCAGGCGCACCCGGCGCTCGTCCGCCTCGGGCAGGCGCAGCACCAGATCGCGGGCCGAGACCAGCATGCCCGGGGTGCAGAAGCCGCATTGCAGCGCATGCTCGCGATTGAAGGCGGCGCGCAATTCGCCCGCCACTTCGTCGTCATCCAGCCCCTCGATGGTGGTGACGCGCGCCCCGCCGCAGCTGCCGGCGAAGGTGAGGCAGGCGCGGGCCGGTTCGCCGTCCAGCAGCACTGTGCAGGCGCCGCACACCCCATGCTCGCAGCCCAGATGCGTGCCGGTGAGGTTGAGATCCTCGCGCACAAAATCCGCCAGATGGGTGCGCGGCTCCACCAAAGCCGACACGGCGCGGCCGTTGACGGTGAGCGCGACCGTCTGCGCCTCGGGCGCGATGCGCTGATGCACGCTCATGCGGCCGCCCTTTCCTGATCGAGCGGGGCGGCCTGCACAACAGCGCGGCGCAGCACCTCGGTGTGCACATGGCGGTCGGTGGCGTCCGCCACGCCTGCCGCGCGCAAGGCGGCATCGGCGGCGGCCAGATCAAGCGCGAACGCGCCGTCGAGCAGCGCTTGGCCGTCGGCGATCACCACCGGCGGGCGATCCAGTGCCCCCATCACCAGACAAGCGGTGCCGCCCGCGGGATCGATCAGCGCCGCGCCGATGGCGTGGGCGAACTCGCCCACCTTGCGGGCATGCTTCACATAGCCGAAGCGGGCGGTGGGCGCGGGCAGAGGCAGGCGCACCGCCACCAGCATCTCGCCCGGCAAAAGCGCGGTGGAGAGGGCGCCGGTGAGGAAATCGCCCAGCGCCAGACGGCGGCGGCCCTGCGGGCCGGCCAGCTCCACGGAGGCATCCAGCGCGCTCAGGGCATTCACCCAATCGGCGGCGGGGTCCGCGTGGCACAGGCTCCCGCCGATGGTGCCGCGATTGCGCACGGCCCGATAGGCGATGCCCCCCGCCACCCGCGCCAGCAGCGCGGCGAGCCGGTCGCTGTCATCCCCCAAAGCGATGCGGCCATCCTCGATGTCCGCATGGGTCACCAGGGCGCCCAGCACCAGCGCATCGCCATCGCGGGCGGAGGTGCGCAGTTCGGCGAGGCCGGCGATGTCCAGCACCCGCTCCGGCTCGGCGAGGCGCAGATTGAGCATGGGACCAAGAGACTGGCCCCCGGCCATGATCTTCACCGCCCCGCCGGGCGCGAGCAGGGCGAGGGCCTCGGTGAGATCGCGCGGGCGATGCAGAGCGAAGGGCGCGGGCTTCATGCGGCGTCCCTCCGGCTGGGGGCGGCGCGCGCGGCGAGGATCGCGTCGACGATGCGGCGCGGCGTGACCGGCGAATGCAGCATCTCCACCCCCAGCGGGCGCAGGGCATCATTGATGGCATTGGCCACCGCCGCCGGCGGGGCGATGGCGCCGCCCTCGCCGATGCCCTTCACGCCGAAGCGGGTGTAAGGCGAGGGCGTTTCCATATGGTCGATGCGCGGCTCCGGCACCTCGGCGGCGCCGGGCAGCAGATAGTCGGCCAAGGTCGAGGCCAAAGGCTGGCCGGCGGCATCGAAACGCATTTCCTCATAGAGCGCGGTGCCCAGGCCCTGGGCGAGGCCGCCATAGATCTGGCCGTCGACCACCATGGGGTTCACCAGCGTGCCGCCGTCTTCGACGATGACGTAGTCCAGGATTTCTACGGCGCCCAATGCCGGGTCCACCGCCAGCACCACCGCATGGGCGGCATAGCTGAAGGTGCCGCTGTCGCGCACCGGCTTGTAGCCGGCGGTCACTTCCAGCCCACCCGCATCGACGCCGGGGGGCAGATCCTGCGGCCGGCGATACCAGATGTGGGCGATCTTCGAGAGGGGGATGTCGCCGGTGGGGCCGATCACCCGGCCGTCGGCCACCCGCACGTCGGCGAGATCCGCTTGTAAGAGATGGGCGCCGATGCGCCGGGCGCGCTCGGCGAGTTCCGTGCAGGCGGTGGCGACGGCGCCGCCGGCCATCACCATGACGCGCGACCCCCAGCTGCCGGTGGAATAAGGCGTCATGGCGGTGTCGCCATGCACCAGGCGGGTGTGCGCCACCGGCACGCCGAGAATTTCATGGGCCACCTGGGCCAACGTCGTCTCCAGCCCCTGGCCGTGGGAATGGGCGCCGACGCGCAGTTCCAGGCCGCCATCGGGGGTGAAGCGGGCGCCGGCCTGCTCGAAGCCCGGCACCATGGGAATGCCCCAGCCGGAATAGACCGAAGTGCCGTGCGCCGCCTGCTCGCAATAGATGGAGAGGCCAAGGCCGATGCGCCGCCCGTCCGCTTCGCCGCGCGCCTGCCGGGCGCGCACGCCGGCGGCATCGATGGCGATGAGCGCTCGCTCAAGCGCCTGGGGATAATCGCCGCTGTCGAAATGCTTGTTGGTGATGTTGTTGAACGGCATCTGCTCCGGCCGCACCAGGTTTTTTAGCCGCACCACTTCGGGGGCAAGGCCGGCGGCGGCGGCCACCGCGTCCAGCGCCAGTTCCAGCGCGAAGCACACGCCGGTGCGGGCGACACCGCGATAGGGCAGGATCGGGCATTTGTTGGTGGCGACCGACCAGGTGCGGCAGCGGAAGGCCGGGAAATCATAAGGGCCGGGCAGGATGCTCGCCACCTGCGCGGCTTCGAGGCACGCGGAGAAGGGATAAGCGGAATAGGCGCCGCTATCCACGGTCGCCTCGCATTCCACCCCGCGCAAGGTGCCGTCGCGATCGGCATAGAGCGTGATCTGGTAATGGTGCTCGCGGCAATTGGCGTTGGCGGTCAGATGCTCGCGGCGATCCTCCAGCCAGCGCAGCGGATGGCCGCAGCGCTGCGCCAGCCAGCCGAGGCACACCTCCTCCGCCAGCAATATGGCCTTGTAGCCGAAGCCGCCGCCCACGTCGGGCGAGACGATGCGGATGCGGCCTTCTTCCAGGCCCAGGCATTCGGCAAGGCCGGTGCGCACGATGTGCGGCATCTGGCTGGCGGTGTGGAACACCATCTGGTCGGCGCGATGATCCAGCTGCACCACCACGCCGCGCCCCTCGATGGGCGCCATGCACTGGCGGGCGGTGGAGATGGTGCGCGAGACCTTGATGGGGGCGTCAAAGGCGGACGCCATGTTGATGTCGACGAAGGTCTCCAGGAAGACATTGTCGCCCCAGTGCTCATGCACCAAAGGCGCGCCCGGCGCGCGGGCGGCGGTCATGTCGGAGACGGCGGGCAGTTCCTCCAGGTCCAGGCTCACACGGGCGGCGATGTCCTCGGCCTCGGCGCGGGTGGGGGCAACGCACATGGCGATGAGTTCGCCCACCTGCCGCACCTTGCCGGTGGCCAGCACCGGCTGCTCTGAGACCTTGAACCCCGGCAGGCCGGAGACGGCGCGGATCGGCTTCACCCCCTCCAGATCGGCGGCGATGAACACCCGGTGGCGATCGGCAGGCGGAATGGAAATGCCGCGAATGCGCGCGTGCGCCAAAGGACTACGCACGAAGGCCACGTCCTGCATGCCCGGCAATTTGATGTCGCCCACGAATTCGCCGCGCCCGCGCATCAGGCGGTCGTCCTCCTTGCGCGGCAGGCGGGCGCCGACGCCCTCGCCCGATGATGAGCGCGCGCTCATGCCAGCGCATCCCCCAGAATGGCCTGGGCAGTGCGCACCAGCAGCCCGCCGGGGCGGCGCAATTCCTCCAGGATGGAAAAGTGGTTGGCCCCCGCCACCGGCACCAGCGGCCCCGGCGCATGGGCACCGGCGCGCAGGGCATGGAGGGCGCGGGCATCGGCCACCAGCGCCGGCACTTCGCCCGTGCCATAGGCGATGGCCAAAGGCTTCTTCACCACCGGCAGGCGCAGCGGCGAGAGGGTGGCGATCTCGTCGTCGGTGAGCTTCAGCGCGGTGTTGAGAAAAGTGTCGCGCAGCGGTCCCAGCTCGAACACGCCGGAAATGGCGAGGCCCGCCGTCACCGCCGGGTGGGCCAGATGCAGCGCCGCCAGATGCCCGCCCGCCGACCAACCGGACACCACCAGCGGCCCGGCGATGCCGTGCGCCGGCCCGTCCGCCTTCAGCACGTCCAGCGCCATGCCGATCTCGGCCACGATGGCGGCGAGGGACGCCTCCGGCGCCAGGGTATGGCTGGGCATGGCGACCGACCATCCCGCCGCCGCGGCGCCCTCGGCGAAGGCGGCGAACACCTCGCGGGAATTGCGCTGCCAATAGCCGCCATGGATGAACACCAGGCAGGGGGCGGCCGGGTCCGCCGCCGGATAGAGATCGAGCTTCTGCCGCGCGCCCAGCCCATAAGGCACGTCCAGATGGCCCGCATGCGCGGCGCGATAGGCGCTCGCGGCTTCATCGCGGGCCACCACCCAGGCGGCGCTGTCGGGCACCGCCAGATTGTTGTTATAGGCCGCATCCCGCTCGGCCTGGGACAAGCTGCCCCAGACCGCTTGCGGGCTCGGCGCGCCCCCCGCCCCGCTCACGCCGCCACCGCCGCCGGCAGGATCGGGCTATCGGCGTCGAAGCGGCGGCCGGCGCGCAGGCAGAAGGCCGGGCGCAGCAGGCGCTCGGCCACCACGCGGGTGTCCTCATTGTCGCGCAGCAGGAAGCGGCCGCGATCATCGTGCAGCACCGAGATGTCGGCGGCAAAGCCGGGGGTCAGGGCGCCGATGCGGTCGGTCAGGCCCAGCATCTTGGCCGGGTTGGCGGTGACCATGGGCACCACCTGTTCCAGCGGCAGGCCCAGCGCCATCATGGAGCTCATGGCCTGGGTCAGGCTGAAGCGGGCCTGGCCCTTGAAGGGGTGGTTCTCGTCGTCATAGTGCTCCGGCGGGGTGCCGGCGGGCGGGGGCACTTCGGTATTGTAGCCGTGCATGTCCGCGCCCAAAGTGTGCGGCACCACGCCCGCCGCCAGCGCCTTCTTGGCGAGGCGATAGGAGAAGTGGCTGCCGTGCCCCACGTCCACCTTCAGGCCGCGATCCAGCGCCCGCTGGATGATGTGGTGCACCTCGCCCTGCTGGTTCACGAAGCCGCCGGGATGGCGGGTGAAGGGATGGGCGAGCACGTCGCCTTCCTTCAGCAAGGGGATCACCCGCTCAATAATGGTGTCGGCATCCTCGCCATTGGCGCCGCTTTCCGGCAGGCCCCAGAGGGTGCCGAAATGCACATAGAGCGGCAGATTGGTCTGGCGGCCGATCTCGGCGGCCATCTCCATCACCTTGATGCCCCAGCGGGCGAAGCCGCCGATCTCCGCATGGCCCTTGATGCCGCGCACCAGATCCTTGTTGGCATTGGCCGAGCGCACGGTGGCGTCGATGTCCACGCCGTCGGGGCTGTAGAGATTGGGATAGAAATGCCCTTCCAGCCCGCCCACCAGATAGGCCGAGAGGAAGGCATAGATGCGGGTTTCCGCCGGCTCGGCAATGAAGTGCCGGAAGCCCGGCAGGGTCATGCAGGAAGGCCCGCCCTGATCCACCACGGTGGTGACGCCGGAGCGCACGCCCACCATGTCCGGGTTCAGGCCGAAGCGGCCGGTGACATATTGATAGACGTGGCCATGGGTATCGATCATGCCCGGCAGCACCAGCTTGCCGGAGACGTCGATCACCTCGGCGGCGCTGGAGGGCAGGATGGTTTCAGCCACCGCCGCGATGCGCCCGTCGCGCACCGCCACGTCGTACAGGCCGTCGATGCCCGAGGTTGGGCAGATCACCCGCCCGCCGCGCAGCAGCAGGTCGTATCCGGCGAGGGGGGTGGCCAGTGCGTCGCTCATCTCATGCCTCCTGTTTGCGCTGATCGCGGGGCCGCCGGAGCGGCGCTCGCGAAAAAGCGAAGCATACTTCGTATTTGCCTGCTTGCATGAGCCGTGCCAGGAAGGGACGACGCACAGCAGGACGGGAGCGCGAGGCGGATGGGTCAAGGCAAGCAGGCCGGCATCACAGACCGGGTGTCGGGCGCGGAAGAGACGCTGCCGCAGGGTCAGAAGCCCTTGGAAACGCTGCATGCCTGGCCGCTGGAGGATCGCCCCGGCTACCTCATCCGCCGGCTGCACCAGATCCATGTGGCGCTGTTTGCGGAAATCTGCGCCGCCCATAAGGTGACGCCGCTGCAATACAGCCTGCTCTCCGCATTGGTGGCCTGCGAAGCCGCCGACCAGACGACGCTGGCGGCCATGGTGGCGCTGGATCGCACCACCACCACCGGCGCCTTGAAGCGGCTGGAGGCGCGAGGCTTGGTGCAGCGGGGAAAATCGGCGCAGGATCGCCGCTCGCACCGCTGCCGCCTCACCCCCGCCGGTCTGGCGCTGCACGCAGCCATGGAAGGCGACGCCCGCCGCGCCCATGCGGAAACCCTGGCGCCGCTGGGCGTCGCGGATGGGGCGCTGCTGGTGGCCTTGCTCAAACGGGTGGTGGCCGGCTTCGGGGACCGAGAGACCGCGCCCACATTGCCTTCATTCTAGGCGTTCGCCTTAGAATTGATCTAGATCAAGGACAAATTGCGGGCGCCAATCGGTCACCCGGCGCAATCGGAGTATCTACCTTGATACCGCACCATTTCTAGTCCTGCAAAAAAGGCGCGACCGGCGCTGCCAAGCCTGTCTGGCGCAAGCTCCCCGCACCAAGGTGCCGCCACATTGCATCCCGCGCCGCAGCCGTCTCGCGGCCTCAAGGAGTCTGGTCTTGACGTCTTCCCTCTGGCACTCAGGTGGCACCGAGGCGCCCATCGTCGTTCCTGAAATGGGCATGGAATTGCGGGTCCGGCTGCCGCCGCCTTTGTCAGACGGGGCGATTACCGTGGTGGACTCCGTCTGCGCCCCAGGCTTTGGCCCGCCGTTGCATCGCTTCCGCGAAGCCAAAGTGCTGCGCATCCTGTCCGGCCGCTTTCTGTTCGCGGTCGACGACACGCGATTTTACGCCAAAGCCGGCGACGTGGTGCATGTGCCCCGCCGGGCCGCCAGTGCCTATCTCAACGTCGACACGACCCCCGCCATGCTGAGCACCATGTATGTGCCGGGCATGGATGCCAGCGCCTTCTTCGGCGGAATTGGCATGGTGGCCGGCGCCGGCGGCGGCTGGAAGTCACCGGCGCTCAGCGCCTATGGCGCCCGCTGGGGGGTGGAGTTCCTCGGCCCGGCGCTCGTCGAGTGAGCCCGGCAAGCGGGCGGTGCTCCCCGCCCGCCTGACCCATCCGGCGGACGGGGGATCAGCGCGCCCCCTGTCGCTTACAGATGCCGGAGCACCCGCACCGGCGGCTGGCTCAGCGCCCGCCAGGTGCCCAGCAGACCGAAGCCGACCGTGAAGGCCAGCGCCAGCGCCATCGCCCCCAGCGCCGCGCCGGGCGCGAAGGTGAAGGAAATGTCCATCACCCGCGTCACCACGAAGAAGGCCGCCAGCGTGCCGGCGACGATGGCGAACACCGCCGTCGCCAGCCCGAGCCCGGCATATTCCAGCGCATAGGCGCCCACCAGCCGCGCCCGCGTGGCGCCCAGCGTCTTCAGGATCACCGCATCATAGACCCGGTGCTGATGGCCGGCCGCCAGGGCGCCGGCCAGCACCAGCACCGAGGTCAGCAAGGTCACCAGACTGGCGATGCGGATGCCGAACGACAGGTCGCCGATCATCTTGTTGGCTTGGTCCAGCGCCTCTTTCACCCGCACCGTGGTCACGCCCGGATAGGCCTGCGCCACCTTGCGCATGAAGGCCAGTTCCGGCGCCGAGCCCGCTCCTTCCGGGAAGGTCAGGGTCGCCAGCACCGAATAAGGCGCGCCGGCGAAGGTGGCGGGGGAGAATTGCATCACGAAATTGATGCCCATCTTCTCCCATTTCACCTCGCGGAAATTGCTCAGCGTCGCGGTGATGGGGCGGCCCAGCACGTTCACCGTCACCTTGTCGCCGAGCTTGAGCCCGAGGCCCTCCGCCAGCTTGCGGTCGAACGAGACCTGCGGCTCGGGCTCCCCTGGCTGCCACCAGCGCCCGGCCACCAATTTGGAGCCCTCGGGCATGTCATCGCCGAACGAGATGCCGCGATCGCTTTGCAGCACCCAGGCAGCATCGGGAGCCGCCTTCACCTCTTCGGCGGGAATGTCGTTAAGGGCGGTGATGCGCCCGCGCAGCATGGGCACGGCGCGATAAGTGGCGCCGGGGGCATTGGCGGCGATGAAGGCGCTGAAGCCCTCCTGGTCCTCGCTCGGCACATCCACGAAGAAGAAGCTGGGCGCCTTCTCCGCCAGCGAACCGGAAATCTCCGCCGTCAGGCTGCGGTCGATCAAGGCGATGGCGGTGAGCAGCGACAGGCCGAGGCCCAGCGACAGCACCACCGTGGGGGTGAGCGCACCGGGCCGGTGGATATTGGCCAGCGCCAGCCGCGCCATGGTGTTGCGCGGGCGCGGCAGCCGCCGGGCCAAGGCCATGATCCCCGCCGCCACGCCGCGCAGCATCACGAACACCGCCGCCGCCGCGCCGAGGAAGATCAGCGCCGAGCGCCGGTCCTCGGCGGTCGCCAGCGC
This sequence comes from Azorhizobium sp. AG788, assembly GCA_943369575.1. GTDB lineage: Bacteria > Pseudomonadota > Alphaproteobacteria > Rhizobiales > Xanthobacteraceae > Azorhizobium. The sequence continues at coordinate 24,317 of CALRNP020000045.1, forward strand.
CAAGGCGATCAGCGCTGCCACCGCCAGCGCGCAGCCCGCCACATAGCGCAGCGAGGGCCAGGCGCGGCGGGTGCCGATCTCATCGCGGAACAAAGCCGAGACCGGCGCCTCCTGCGCCCGCGCCAGCGGCCACAGCGTGAAGGCGATGGTCACCAGCGCCCCATAGAGCGCCGCGAACACCAGCGCGCCGGGATCCAGATGCGGCGACAGCGGGAAGGGAATGTAGGCCGCCATCACCGCCGCCGCCACGAACGGCACGGCGGCGCCCAGCACCAGCCCGAGGCCGATGCCGACGGCGGCGATCATCGCCACCTCCAGGAAATAGGTGGCGAAGATGGTGCCGCGGGTGGCGCCGACCGCTTTGAGCGTGGCGATCACCTCGCGCTTTTCCGCCAGATGCGAGGCGACAGCATTGGCCACCCCCACCCCGCCCACCAGCAGAGCGGTCAGGCCCACCAGGGTCAGATATTGGGCGATGCGCTTGACGTTGCGCTCCAATTGCGGGGAGGCGGCATCACGGGTGCGCACCTCGAAGCCGGCCTCCGGCGCTCCCGCGCGCACCTTGTCCACGAAGGCGGTGAGCGCGTCAGGCGAGGCATCCGCCAGCGCCACCCGGTAGCTCCAGCGCACCAGGCTGCCGGGCTGGATCAGCCCGGTGGCCGGCAAGGCGGCGTCCGAGATCAACAGGCGCGGCCCGAAGCCGACGCCGGAGGATAGGCGATCGGGCTCGCTGGTGAGCACGGCCCGCAGTTCCAGGGTGGCGGCGCCCACCTGGATGCGGTCGCCCACCTTCAATTCCAGGCGCGAGAACAAGGTCTCGTCCGCCACTGCGCCATAGACGCCGCCCCGTTCGGCCAGGGCGTCGGCCAAAGGCAGCGCCGGGGCCAATTCGGGGGCACCCACCAGCGGATAGGTGCCGTCCACGCCCTTCATTTCCACCAGGGTGGCGGCGCCGGAGGGGGCGCGGGCCATGGCCCGCAGCAGCGCCACCCGGCCGATGGTGCCGGGGCTGGCATGCAGTACCGCCTGCTCGGTGGGGCTCGCCTCGCGCTGGATCAGGGTGAAAGCGGCATCCCCGCCCAGGATGGCCCGGCCCTCGCGGGCGAGGCCATCGGTGAGGGCACGGGCGAACGAGCCGACGCCGGCGATGGACATCACCCCCAGCGCCAGGCAGGCGAGGAAGATGCCGAAGCCGCGCTTGGCGCCGCGCAATTCGCGCACCGCCATCCGCAGCGATACCGTCAGCAGAGCCATGCGCGACAGGCCGGCGGGCGCGCTCATGCTTCCACCGGCGCGGCGGGGGCGTCCTCGATCACACCGGAGCGCAGCCGCACCACCCGGCTGCACCGCCGCGCCAGCCCCGCATCATGGGTCACCAGCACCAGAGTGGTGCCGCGCGCCCGATGGGCGGCGAACAGCAGATCCATGATCTGCTGGCCGGTGGTCTCGTCCAGATTGCCGGTGGGCTCGTCCGCCACCAGGATCGGCGGCTCGGGCGCCAAGGCACGGGCGACCGCCACCCGCTGCTGCTCGCCGCCCGACATCTGCGCCGGATAATGGCTGAGCCGATGGCCCAGCCCCACCGCCTCCAGTTCGGCCGCGGCACGGGCGAACGCGTCCGCCCGTCCGGCCAGTTCCAGCGGGATGGCGACATTCTCCAGAGCGGTCATGGTGGGGATGAGGTGGAAAGACTGGAACACGATGCCCACATGCGCTCCACGAAAGCGGGCGAGGCGATCCTCGTTCAGCTGGGTCACATCTGCGCCAGCCACCCGAACCAAGCCCGCGTCCACCCGTTCCAATCCGGCCATGACCATCAGCAACGTCGATTTTCCCGAGCCCGACGGCCCCACCAGCCCCACCGTCTCCCCTGGAGCGATGGACAAGGAGATGCCTTTGAGCACATGCACGCGGGCCGCCCCGCTGCCGAGGGACAGATCCACGTCGCGCAGGTCGATGGCGGGAGAGACCGGGGCCGAGGCCGCGGGGGCCGGGAAGGAGAAGCTGTTCATGCCGGAGGCGTTCGCCGTGGGTAAGAGAGACGTGAAGGGATACGCGGCCCGGCCAGGGTCAGACCATCCTCGGCCCGCCGCTGGCTGGCGGCCCGGTTCTCCCGTTCCGTCATATGCGGCATGGATCAAGGCAACGGGAAGGCTTCTGGCCCTGATGATCGCAGTCACGTTCGCGTCAGCGCTGCCGGCGAGCGCCAAGACCATCCGGCTGGTGGCGTTCGGCGACAGCCTCAGCGCCGGCTACGGCCTGCCACGGCCCGACGCCTTCCCCGCCAAGCTGGAAGCCGCCCTCAAGGCGCGCGGCTATGATGTGAGCGTGACCAATGCCGGCGTCTCCGGCGACACCACCACCGCCGGGCTCGCCCGCCTCGACTGGTCGGTGCCGGCGGGCACCGATGCGGTGATCGTGGAATTGGGCGCCAACGACATGCTGCGCGGCCAGGACCCGGTGCTGGCCCGCAAGAACCTGTCGGAGATCATCGCCCGCCTCAAGGCGCGCAACCTGCCGATCCTGCTGGCGGGCATGCGGGCAGCACCCAATTACGGCGCCGACTACCAGCGCGCCTTCGACGCCATCTTCCCGGAACTGGCAGCGCAGAACGGGCTGCTGCTCTATCCCTTCTTCCTGGAGGGGGTGACCGGCGACCGTTCGGTGCTGCTGGCGGACGGCCTCCACCCCAATGCCGCCGGCGTCGACCGCATCGTCGCCGGCATCTTGCCCGAGGTGGAGAAGCTCATCGCCCAAGCCGGCGGCAGCCGGAAATA
>CALRNP020000046.1:0-26721 GCA_943369575.1 Azorhizobium sp. AG788
GCGACCCGCACCGTGGAGGTGCCGGATGCCGCCCGCGCCCGCGCCGCGGCCTACATCATCACCGCCGCGGAAGGGGCCAGCCTGCACGCGGGGCGCCTCCACACCCGCCCGCAGGATTTCGATCCGGCGGTACGCGACCGGCTGATCGCCGGTCTCGCCATTCCTGCCGCCTGGGTGGCGGTGGCGCAGCGGTTTCGACGTCACTTCCAGGCGCAGATGCTGGCGCTGTTCCAGGAGGTGGACGTGCTGCTGGCGCCCTCCACGCCCTGCCGCGCCCCGCGTCTGGGGCAGACCACGTTCGAACTGGATGGGGAGACCATGCTGGTGCGGCCGAACCTCGGTCTTTATACCCAGCCGATCTCCTTCATCGGCCTGCCGGTGGCGGCGGTTCCGGTGTGGCTGGATGAGGGCTTGCCCATCGGCGTACAGGTGATCGCGCCGCCCTGGCGTGAGGATGTGGCCCTGCGGGTAGCGCGGTATCTGGAAGCCGGCGGCGCCGTGCGGGCGCCGGTGGCAGAGCTGTAGGAGCAAGCGTGCAGATCAACGATCCGGTCGCGATGGCCGAAATGGAAGCCGCCTTCGCCCGCTATGAGGCGGCGCTGGTCTCCAATGACGTGGACACATTGGACGACCTGTTCTGGGACGATGCCAAGACCATCCGCTATGGCGGCGGCGAAAATCTCTATGGCATTGCCGAGATCCGCGCCTTCCGTTCGGCGCGCCCGGCGCAGGGGCTGGCCCGCACCTTGGGACGCACTGTCATCACGACGTTCGGGCGGGATTTCGCCACCGCCTCCACCTTGTTCACCCGCGAGGGCGCGCCGGGGCGCAGCGGACGCCAGCAGCAGAGCTGGGTGCGGTTCGCCAATGGCTGGAAAGTGGTGGCCGCCCATGTGAGCGTCATTCCCGATCCCGCTGCCTGAGGTGGCGGGAGGAGGCTTTCCGCGCATATTCGTCCCTTTCCGCCTGGTGACGAACCGCCCGGCGACTTGATTTCACCCCGGCAGAGAATCCCGGTAATTTTGTAAGTCCCATGTCCATTCCAGGTTCAGAGGCCGTCACGGTCGCCCCGTCTCCCCGCCTGCGCCGGCGCCGCGGTCCCAGCCGGGCCGTGACCCGCACCGAGGAACTGCGCCTGCAGATCGCCGACGACATCGTGCGCGGTCGCTTGGCACCGGGCACGGCGCTGGAGGAGATGGAGGTGGCCAAGCGCTACGGCGTTTCCCGCACGCCGGTCCGAGAGGTGATCCGGGACTTGGCGGCGTCCGGACTGGTGGAAACCCGCCCCCACCGTAGCGCGCTCGTGGCCAAGCCCTCGGTTGATCGACTGCGGGGCATGTTCGACGTGATGGCGGAACTGGAAGCGCTGTGCGCCGGCTTGTGCGCGGTCCACATGACCAAGGCCGAGCGCGGCCAATTGGAAGCCATCCACGCCGAACTGGCGGACCTGACCCGGCGGGGCGACGAGGCCCACTACACTTTCCTGAACGAGCGTTTCCATACCTTTCTGTATGGCGGCGCGCACAATTCCTATCTGGCGGAGATCACGCTGGCGACGCGGGCGCGCTTGCAGCCGTTCCGTCGCGCGCAGTTCCGCACCCTGGGGCGCCTCGCCCTGTCCTATGCGGAGCATGACGCGGTGGTGCAGGCCATCCTGCGCGGCGATAAGGGGGAGGCGGCTGCAACCATGCGCAGCCACATCCTCACCGTCGAGGTCGCCTACGAGCGCTACGCGGAAAGCGTCTGAGGAAGTCCACCGGAGTTCCGCCCGCTCTGGACAAGCGCCTCAGCCTTGGGCACCTCTTCAACTGGCGGTCGCTGATGGACAGGCAAGGTGCTGATATGCTCACGGTGCACTCGGTTGCCCCGTGCGGTCGACGCTGATCGGCGCGAATGATGCCCTTCCGCAAGTTATTGGCTTGGCATAAAAGGTTGCATTGATGAGGCAGTCATCATCTGGCGGGCGTATCGGGGCCTTTGGGCGTAGGTCGGATGGAGCGATGACGGTGGGGGGAGTGTTGCGGTGGGAATGTGGGTGCCGAAGGGAGAACAGGCTGTTCTGTGGCGGCTTGCAGAAGTCAGGGCGAATTTTTTAGATGGGTCTCGTGCGGGGCGGGGGGCTTCACATGCGTTCCGCGCGGCAGATGTCGTCGAGAGCGGTCGCACACAGGTGCGCGCGCCAAGGATCGCACGCCGCACGGCTGATGGACAGGTGCAGCCAGGAGGCGGCGTAATCTTCGCGGCTGAAAGCGGAACGGATCAGGCCTTGGTGTTCCGCATGCGTTCGGCGCTGACGCCGAGCCCACGGCACGACCGGCAAGAATATGTGCGAAGCGCCAGTCTGGACTGTGCGCGTAGCCCCGGGGGGCTGCGAAACCTGCGTGCGGCGAGCCGCTACGGCATGGGCGGCAGCTCGGCCGTTTTCGGCCGAAACCGTTCGCGCATTGATGTTTTCTCTCCTCCCGAATGAGCGACATCGCTTTTGCGACTCCGCCTCGGAGATCGCGAAAGAGAGTCAAGCTTCAATCACTCTTTCGGCGGCATTTCTGATTGCGAAATTGCCGCTCACGCAATGAAAAGGTTCTCGCGATGACACAGCAGCAGAGCTGCGCCCCGCAGGCGGCGACGGGGCTGGAAGCGCTTCTCGATCGGAGCCTTGCTCCCGCTTTCTGGACACCGCACCTGATCGGTTCCCACAGCGCATGGTGGACGCATGTGCCGTTTGCCTTCTGGTTGACCAGTGTGGTTCGGCCGCGGGTGTTCGTGGAACTGGGCAGCCATCACGGCGTGTCGTACGTGGCATTCTGTGAGGCGATGAAGCGCCTGGGCCTCGGCGCGCGCTGTTATGCCGTCGATACCTGGGCCGGGGATGTGCACGCCGGCGCCTATGGGGACGATGTCTATAATCGCTTACGGCATTTCCACGACGGACATTACGGAGATTTTTCCGATCTGTTGCGGATGACCTTCAATGAAGCGCTGCCGTTCATCGCGGACGGCTCCATCGATCTTTTGCATATCGACGGGCTGCACACGTATGACGCTGTGCGCCAGGATTTTGAATCCTGGTTGCCGAAGTTGTCGGATCGCGCCGTCGTTTTGCTTCATGATACCAATGTGAAGCGCGAAGATTTCGGTGTCTATAAACTGTTCGAAGAACTGGCGCGGGAGTATCCAACCTTCGAGTTTCTGCACGGCTCCGGCCTCGGCATGGTGGTGGTCGGGCGCGATGCGCCAGCAGAGGTGAAGGCCCTGTGCACATTGGCCGCCCAGGAGGATGTCGGCAGCGTGCGGGAGCGGTTTGCGGCGCTTGGCATGCGCTGGCTGCTCGCAACCCGCGAGGTGCTTAACGCTGCCGCCTTTGGCGAGCAGATCGAAGCGTTGAAGCGAACGGCGGCACCGGATGCGGGGCTGGTGGCCAGTTATCGTGGACTTGAGGCTGTGCACGCACAATCCGTGGCGTCAGTCAAAGAGCTTGAGGCCCTTGTTGGAGCCCTCGCGACCCAGTTGCGAGAAGATAACATTGCCGATGAGGATCGGTCGGCGGCATTTGGCGCCGTCGTGGGAGCGTTGGACGCGCGATACAGCCGGGCCTATCACAAGAGCCGCAACACGCTGTTTCGGAAACTGAAGCGGAAGATGGCGCGGGTGACCGGCCGGAGCGGCCGCCAGACGGCCCGTGTCGATCATGAGCTTGTCAAGGCGTCGATCTTTTTCGATCCGATCTGGTACCGCGATCAAAATCCAGACGTCGCGACGGCGGAGATCGATGCCGTCGATCACTTCCTGGCATTTGGCGCTCAGGAAGGGCGGGACCCGAGCCCGCTGTTTTCTCTGAGTGGCTACTTGCAGGCCAATCCAGATGTCGCCGCAGCCGGTGAAAATCCGTTGCTCCACTATCTGAAATTTGGTGCCGCGGAAGGCCGGCGTCTAAGCTTCACGTTCCTGGAGCGCACCGACGACGGCAGTGCCAAGGTGGCGCTGAAAAACCTGATCTCGCGACAGGGCCGCGGGCGCAAGAGCATTCTCTACATCAGCGGCGAAGCCGACACTCCGGGCGATCTCTACCGGGTCCAGCGCTACATTCATGCGGCGAAGGTCAATGGCTGGGATGCCACGCGGGTGGCGCTTGATGATCTCGACACCACCGCCGAGACGCACCGGCGGCAGGACATCGCAGTAATCTGGCGCGCGCCCTGGAGCGACCACCTGGCGGCTGCGGTCGAGCGACTGCGGAATAATGGAGCGAAGATCGTTTTTGACGTGGATGACCTCATGACGGAGCCGAATCTGGCGACGACGGAGATCATCGACGGCATCCGCTCGCAGGGCTTCCAGGCGGAGGGCGTCAGTGAATTGTATGGCCGTATCCGTCAGACCATGCTGGCGGCGGACGTCTGCTTCACCACCACCGAGGAACTGGCCTTCCATCTGCGCCAGGCGCAGAAGTCCACCTACATCCTGCAGAACGGCTTCGATCAAGCCGCCGCGGATGTCTCACGACATGCTCGCCGTGTGTGGATGGCAACCCGGACCGATGATCTGATCCGCATCGGCTATGCGGGCGGTTCGCGCACCCATCAGCGCGACTTCGCTCTGGCGGCCGAGGGCATCGGCAAACTGCTACGTGCGCGCAAGAACTGTCGCCTTGTCCTGTTCCGGGTGAGCGAGACCGGCACCACATTGGTGGACGTTCCGGAATTTCCGGCGCTGGCGGGGCTCGAAAGTCAGATCGAATGGCGCATTTTGAAGCCGTTGAAAGATCTGCCGCGGGAAATGGCCCGGTTCGATATCAATCTCGCGCCGCTGGAGTTCGGCAATCCCTTCTGCGAGGCCAAGAGCGAGCTTAAGTTCTTCGAAGCCGGGTTGGTGGATGTGCCGACGGTCGCGTCCCCCACGGGCCCCTTCCGCCGGGCGATCGAGCACGGAAAGACGGGCTTCCTTGCGGTCACGGCCGACGACTGGTACCAGCATCTCGAAACCCTGGTCGATGATGCTGAGCGGCGGCGCACCATGGGACGGGCGGCCTACCATGCCGCCCTGGGAGCTTTCGGCCCGCGCAGCCGTGCGGTGGCGGCTGGCGCGGTGCTGCAACAGCTCGAAGGTGGGTATGGCGGCGCACGGGCGTTCCAGTCTCAGGTAAGTCTGGCGGCTAGACCACGTCGATTGCCGAAGGTCTTTCCCTCCACCATCCATTTCGAACAGGATCGCCGCGAGGCGGCGCAGGTCTGCGTCATCATTCCCTTGTATAATTACGAGCAATATGTGGTGGAGGCGCTGGAAAGCGTCGCTCAGCAGACCTTGCGGAAGCTGGATCTTGTCGTCGTCGACGGTTTCTCAACAGATTCTTCCCTCGCGGTTGCTTTGAATTGGGCGAAGCAGAACGCTGGACGGTTCAACCGCATCGTTGTCGCGCAGAACGATGCTAATTACGGGCTCGGTTACTGCCGGAATTCCGGCTTTGATATCGCCGATACTCCTTATGTCCTCTGCCTCGATGCCGACAACAAGCTGCTGCCGGAGTGCTGTGCGGCGTTGCTGAAGGTGATCCAGGAGACAGAGGCGGCTTATGTTTATCCCGCCATCCAGCATTTCGGCGCGTCCACCAGCGTGATGTGCGATGCGCCGTATTACGCGCAGAGATTTGCTGGCGGCAATTATGTGGATGCCATGGCTCTGGTCGCCAAGGAGGCATGGGCCATTGTGGGCGGCATTGATCACGTGCGCCATGGCTGGGAGGATTATGACTTCTGGTGCCGGATTGCGGAAGCAGGCCTGCCAGGGGCGAACTGCCCGCAGATTCTGGCTCAGTATCGCGTTCATCCCGTCTCAATGATGACCCAGCAGACGATGGTCACTGATAACTACCGTCGTCTGATGGACACTTTCAAAGCGCGGCACGATTGGGTTTCACTCAGCGACATGGAAGTCCGGCGCCAGCGCCCCGTGCCCAGCACACATCTGATACCCGATGTCGAGCGCACCCGCCTTGATGTGATCCTGCCGTATCTCCGGTGCCCCGTGACCGGGCAGAAGCTGGCGTATGACGCGACCCGAACCCATCTGGTGAGCATTGATGGCTGGCGCACCTGGCCAATCATCGAAGGAAGGCCCGTGCTGGCGCCCGATCTCGATGCGCCCGCCGTGCTGCCGGAAAGCCACATCAGCAACGACTTGCCCGATGAGGCTCTGGATCTGATCCGCAACACCAAGGGCTGGGTGCTCAACTTGAGCGCCGGCGGCTCGCGTGAAAAATTCGCGCACGTCATCGAGGTGGAATACGCGGTATTCCGGCATACGGACCTGATCGGCGACGCCCATGTGTTGCCGTTCGACGACGGCCTGTTTGACGCCATCGTGGTGATGAACGCCTTCGAGCATTATCGCGATCCGCACAAGGTGGCGGCGGAAATGCTCCGTGTGCTGAAACCCGGAGGGCGGCTGCTGTTGCGCACCGCGTTCCTGCAGCCTCTGCATGAGCCGCCGTGGCACTTCTACAACTGCACGCGCTTTGGTTTGGCGGAGTGGATGAAAGGCTTCGATACCGAGCAATTGCACGTCTCGGAGAATTTCAATCCAAACCATACGTTGGCTTGGATTGCCTCGGAATCCGAGACGTCGCTGCGGCGGGATGTGTCGGAGGAAGCTGCCGACGCCTTCCGGGCAGCTACGCTGGGCGAGTTGGTCGACATTTGGCGGGATCCCTCCAAGCGCGATGCCCGCTTGTGGACCGACTTCCAGAAGCTACCGCAGCCGGCACAGGATGTGATTGCTGCCGGGTTCGAGTTCCGCGGCTCCAAGCCGTTGGGCCTGCCAGACCTGAAGAAGTAGGGATGTGTCTCGGCAACGGGTGGGCGCTGACATCGGTGCCTGCCCGCTGCCGGTCCGGCCGCTGGGCGCTGCTATGAACCGGCGTGAGTGTTGTCACGCTATGACGGGCCCAACTATGCTGGACCCTCGCACGGCTGGCCATCCGCTCGTGCAGACTTGGGCGCTCTCGTGCCTGAGGCCAAGTGATACCCGTCACCGACCGTGTGCATGATCCATGGGCGTAGGATTGTAGAAGATGATCCGGCTCCCCAGCGGATCGAAGCGGAAGTCCACCCGCCGCAGGAAGTTCAGCGCTTGGGCGATCTCGTCGTGGCGCTCTTCGGGGGCATAAAACATGAGGAAACCGCCGGCCCCGGCGCCGAGAATCTTGCCGCCCACCGCGCCAGCGCGGCGGCCCGTATCGTACCAGTCGTCGATGGTGCTGGAGCTGACGCCGCTGGAAAGGGTCTTCTTGAGCTTCCAGTTGTCGTGGAGAATTTCTCCGAACGAATGCAGATGGCCCTGCTGCAGTTCATCGCGCAACTGATACGTCAATTCGACCATGCGGATCAATGCGCTGCGCTTGGCCTCATCGCTGGCCATCGCATCCGACTGTTCCTGGAGGATATGCGACGCGCTCCGGGTCATGCCGGTGTAGAACACCAGAATGCTGCGTTCCAGCGTCTTGCGCGCCTCCATAGGCATGATCAGCGGCGTCACCTGGACACTGTCGTCGGCTTTGAACTCGATCAGGTTCAGCCCGCCATAGGCAGCCGCATATTGATCTTGCTTGCCGATCGGCTCGCCGCAGCGTTCGATCTCGATCATGCTGCTCAAGCGACCGAGATCGTCGGCGGAGATGTGGCGGCCGAGATAAGCCGAGACCGCATTCAGCAGGCCGACGGTGAAGGAACTGGATGATCCCAGCCCGGTGCCGCGCGAGGGGATATCAGCGATGGTCGTGATTTCCAGCCCGCCAGGAACGTCCAGATATTCAAGCGTCGCCCGCACCAGGCGGTGCTCGATTTCGCTGACGGCTTCCACTTCTTCCGTCTTCGAATAGGCGATGCGGATGCCGCCGTCGAATTTCCGGTTGATGTTCACATAGACATATTTGTCGATGGCGGTGCTGAGCACCGCGCCCCCATGGCGGCGATAGAAGGCCGGCAGGTCGCTGCCGCCTCCGACGAAGCTCATCCTAAGCGGCGTCCGGCTGATGATCATTGTGCTGCGTGTGCCCCACTGCCTGAAGAAAAATAAACGTCGAGGCTGAGGGTGATGTCGGCTCGCGTCGCGGATGCTGCGACAACCGAAACCTCGTCCTGCTGGCGCTCGGCGTAGACCCTCTCTGCCTCGGACTCATCCTCTAACCCGCGCTGGATGAGATCTCGAACGACACGGACACGCCGCTCCTCCTCGCGAGCGGCCACATAAATGGAGGTTATCGGACGAGTCGTCGCGAGGTGGGCGTGCAATTGCGGCAGCAAGGCCGGAACACCTTCCAGGATCACCACGGTGTCAGCAGCAAGCGAGAGTGGCAGCCCCGGTACCTGTTGGCGCATGTGGCGGTCGTAAAACGGCATGGGGACGCTCTGGCCTGCGCCGGTCAGCCACGGGCCGAGCGCTGCCCCGGCGGCTTCGAGATCAAACCGTCCGGTAACGCCCTCCGTGGCACGCCGATCCGCCCCTGAGCGCAGCCAATGATCGAGCCCGATGACCACAGCATCCAGGCCTCGGGCGCGCAGCTCCCACGCGGCCACCGCCGCCAGCGTCGATTTGCCTGTTCGGGCGGCGCCGCCAAGGCAGATCAGCGTTCCGGGACGGACATCATCAACGACCGGCGCCATCATGTCCGAGAGGCGGGGGGCGATGTCCAAGATGAAGTGCACCGCTGCAGGAAAATCATCCACGGTCACGTCGGGCGCGACCGGATACTTGCGATCCCGACCGGCTTCGCCGGTGCGCACCAGGATGGAGCGCACCCCCGCTCGGCGGGCGGCCAGCAGGTCGCTGGTGGTGTCCCCGATCATCCAGGAGCGTGCCAGATCCGCGTGCAGATCGCGGGCGCCGCGCAGCAACAGACCGGGGGCCGGCTTGCGGCAGTCGCAGACCGTCTTCAGTGCGGCCACTTCGCCCGGGAAGCCGGCGTCGGGATGGTGGGGACACAGATAGCTGCGATCCAGAAATGCGCCGGCCTCGGCCAGAGCGCCATCCAGCTTGCCGTGAATGCGGCGCATGGTCTCGAAGCTGCACTCACCGCGCGCCAGCACTGGCTGGTTGGTGACCAGGGCGACCCGGATCTCCGCCGCGTTGAGGCGCTTGATGGCTTCGGGCACGCCCGGCAGGACATCCAACTCGTCCGGCGTGCGGACATAGCCGCGCTGTGCGTTCAAGGTGCCATCGCGGTCCACGAACACGCACGTCTGCGGCATGGCCAGGCTAGCGCGCTCCAGCACCCCGTTGCGCAAGGCTGCTTCCACCTTGTCGAGGCGCTTGGGGGTGCCAAGGTCCTTGATATATTCGAAGCTGTTATAGCCGCTGAGCGGGATTCCTGCCGCCAGCATGGCGGGAAACAGATCCTGGCCGAAGTCGCTCGGCACGGGAAAATCCCGCCACCGCACCAGGGCGGCCTTTTCCATCACATAGAAGGCAGCGTTGACGATGTTCTGGAGGTTGCCACCGGCAGGATGCGGCTTTGGGTGGAAAGCGACGATGGTGTCGTCCTGCAATTCCACCAGATCGGAATCGAACGGGTGGTCGTTGGGGTGCAAAAATAAAGTAACCGCCGCGCCGGATGCGTCATGGGCGGCCAGGAAGCGGTCCACATCGATGTTGAACAGCGTGTCGCCATAGACCACGAGGAAGCGGTCGGCCAACTGATCCAGGCAGGCGAGCACTGCACCGGCGGTGCCGCGCGGCTCGCCGTCGTCAATCAGTGTCAAGGTGACACCGAAATCGTCACGGGCATCGCAATAAGCGGCGATCTGGTCGGCGGCGTGGTTGACCAGAATGACTACGTCATCCACGCCATAGGCCTTAAGGGCGATGATCTGGCGTTCCAGCAAGGGAATGCCGTCCACATCCACCAATGGCTTGGGACGGCCGTTCAGGCGCTCCGCCAGCCGGGTGCCCTTTCCCCCTGCCAGAATGACAGCCTGCATGGATGTGGGTATCCTCAGCCTGCGCTTTCTTGGGCGACGATCTGCTCCGCGGCGCGGCGCACGGCCGCCGCGGAGTCCAGCTTCGGCTTCCAGCCGAGGGCGGTCAGACGTTCGGTGCTGTAGCGGAACTTCGGCACATCGCCGACCCAGCCCCGGCCGCCTTCACCATAGCGGATATCGGCGCCGGGCGCGGCAAGGTCGCGGACGATCTCGGCAATGGCGCGCACCGTGATGCCGGCGTCAGGGGGCCCTACATTGAGCACGTTGTAGCGGCCCGCGACCGTTTCCACCACGAACAGCATGGCGTCCACCAGTTCCTCCACATGGAGGTAGGCCTTCATCTGTGTGCCGTTCCCGAGCACGTCCAGCGTGCCCGGCGTCGCCTTCAGCTTGCGCACGAAGTCCAGCATCACGCCATGCGTCGCCGGCACGCCCACCACATTGGGAAAGCGGAAGATGTCGGCCCGTTCCAGGAAGGCTTCCACTGCGGCGCGGATCTGCGCTTCGGAGGCCAGCTTCATGGCGCCATAGTTGGAGATGGGTTCCAGCGGCCCGATGTCTTCATGGATGGCCACGTCGCCCAGGTCGCCATAGATCGCCGAACTGGAGGCGAAGTGGAGCGCTGGAATGTTCAGGGCCCGCATCACCAGCAATGTGTTGAACGTGGTGAGGAAAGTCCCATTCAGGTCGATGGACGGGTCGGCAATGCCGGCGGGAATGTCGGAATTCGCCGCCAGATGCCAGACATGGTCAATCTGCCGCCCCTGCGCGGCCGTCACGACTGCGCTCTGGTAGGGCGAAAGGTCGGCGCAGTCCGCGACTTGTGCGACAAAGCCCGGATGCGCAGCAAACGCGTCCCAATGCGCCCGCAGACCGCGAGACAGATCATCGACGGCGATGACCGAATCCCCGCGCTCCAGCAGGCGGCGGATCAAGGTCACGGCTATAAAGCCGGCGCCGCCGGTGATGAGGTGAAGGCTCATGGTATCTCAATCTGTTGCAGGGGACGCGCCGTCTGCTGCGGGTCGAGTTGGAAAGGGTCGCGAAGGCGCCTTCTGGACGAGAGGCGCGACGATCAGGCGACCATCTATTTCAGCATACCGCACAGCGCCTGCATGACCATATGGCCGAAGATGGCATGGACGTCCTCGCTCAGCTGCATATCGTTGACGTCCGCCCAGACCACGTGCTTGGCGAGACCCTTCAGCTTGCCACCCGAATAGCCGACCAGACCGATGGTCTCGCAGCCGAGCTCGTTGGCATAGGTCACCGCGCGGATAACGTTTTCGGAGTTGCCGCTGCCGGAGATCGCCAGAACCAGATCGCGCTTCGTAGCCAGGTTCTTCAACTGTTCCACGAACACGTCCGCATAGGACATATCGTTGGAATAGGCAGTCACGATGCCCATGTTGTCCACGAGCGAGCGGCCGCGGAAGGGATGCCCCGTGGCCGAGAAGATGCCTTTGTTCCAATCGGTGATGAAATGCAAGGCCGTCATGGCGCTGCCGCCATTGCCGAGAGTGATGATCTGCCCGCCGTCCATCCACACGCGACGTATGGCTTCGATCGCGCTGTCCAACTGAGCCGCATCAAGGGCTTCCAGCACGGTCACCAGCTTGCGCACGTAAGGCGCGGCGTACACTCTGCGGTCGCTGATGATATCCATGGTTCTAAGCCTTGATTGCTGTTGCGCCCCCACGGCGCCTCAGCCACTTATCCACCAGGAGTCAGTTGGAAATATTGAGGATCCGCATTTAGGCATTTAGCCGCCGCTCCCGATGGCGTCAAGGTTGTGAGCAGCGGCGAATAAAACCGTCATTGTATTTTTCTGTTTCGTTATTCTTTGGTGCGGTGAAGCATTCAGGGCGCCATCTTCGATTATTGAGTGTCATGCGGATGGGCGAGATACGCCCGGAACCCGCCGGTGGCGGTAATATCCGGTCGGCCGGTCACCGCTGCGGCTTCGGCGAGGAAGCCGGCGACGCGAGTGCCGTCGGAAAGCTCGACCGAGCCGAGGCCCAGCGGGGCGGGGATGGTGGCTAGCAGGCGACCGATACCCTCCAAGGGTAGCGACCAGACCTCTCCGGCCAGAGCCGCGCCATTCTGCGCCAGACGGGTGACGCCGGGGCGCTGGATCTCCCCTTCCAGCAGGAACATGCCATAAGCGGGCGCCGTGGTGACGCTGGCGACAAAGCGGCCGCCGAAGGTCTGCAATTCGCTGTTCAGCGGCAGGCCGGAGAGATGGGCGCCGAACACACACACATTCAGCCGGCCGGGGTCGATGGGCGCGGGGAGTGGCGGCAACGCCAAGGTTTCGCCGCTGCCAGCCACCGGCAGCCCGGTGTCCGCAGCGAATGCGCGGGCGATGGCGGCCACCGCGGCGTCGGTGCCAGCGGGGGCGAGGAAGGTCACGCCATAGGCGATGCCGGCGGGGGTGATGGCGGCGGGCACGGCGGTGCCGCACAGATCCAGCAGATTGACGAAATTGGTATAGGTGCCCAGCCGCGAGTTGAGGCGGATCGGATCCGCGAGCACCTCTTCCAGCGTGTAGGTGGTGGGCGCGGTGGGCACGACGATGGCGTCGAGGCCGGCCAGCACCGGCCGGACGGCGGCGCGCAGGGCCTGGAGCCGGTAGAGGGCGCGGAAGGCGTCCGCGGCCGTTGGCTTGGCGCCGGCTTCGGTGATGGTGCGGGTGACCGGATGCACCGCTTCCGGGTCGCGGGTCAGCAGATCCTCCGCCACGATCCAGCGCTCGGCCACCCAGGGACCCTCATAGAGCAGGCGGGCGGTTTCGGCGAAGGGGGCGAAATCGATCTCCACCAGTCGCGCTCCCAGGTTCCGCAGCCGGGTCAGGGCGGCGTCATAGGCCGCGGCCGCATCGGTATCGCCGAAGAACTCCCGCTGGCCCGGCGGCAGGATGCCCAGCACCGGGGCGGGCGGCATGGCGGCAAGGGGCGCCAGCGGCAGGTTGCGGGAATAGGGATCCGACGGCTCGAACCCGGCGATCACACCCAGAACGGCCATGGCATCGTCCACGGTGAGCGCGAAGACCGAGATGCAATCCAGGCTGCGGCAGGCGGGCACCAGGCCGGTATTCGGCACGAGGCCAAGGCTGGGCTTGAGCCCGACGATATTCTGCAACATGGCCGGGACGCGGCCGGAGCCGGCGGTGTCAGTGCCCAGCGCCACCGGCACGATGCCGGCCGCCACCGCCGTGGCTGAGCCCGACGACGAGCCGCCGGGGACCAGGTCCTTATGGAAGGCATTGCGTGGAATACCATAAGGCGAGCGCACGCCCACCAAGCCGGTGGCGAACTGATCGAGATTGGTCTTGCCGATGATCAGCGCCCCCGCCGCCTTCAGCCGCGCCACCGCAACGGCATCCGCGTCCGGCTCATAGGCGAAGGCGGGGCAGGCGGCGGTGGTAGGCGTGCCGGCCACGTCGATATTGTCCTTCACCGCCACCGGAATGCCATAGAGGGGCAGGTTGATCGCATCGCGACCTTCCAGCGCCACAGCTTCCGCCAGCACCTCGGCTTCGGGGCGAAGGGTAATGAAGATCGCCGGGTCGCCATGGTCCGCGATGCGCTGATAGGTGGCGCGCACGGTCTCGCTGGGGCTGCGGGTGCCGGCGCGATAGGCGGCAAGAAGCGAGGCGATCGTGTCCATGAAGACTCCTGAGGGCTTTTCCCGCGTAAAGCAGGAACCGCGCCAGTCGGCGGGAGACGAGACGCAAGCGCAAGGGGGCAGGCTTTGCTTGGGTGGATAAGGGGCGAGGCCGGGTGGGTGGCGGTGCCGTGCCAAGTGCAGCGTGCGGAATGTCGGTTGTGATATGTATAAATAATAGGCCATTATCTATTATTTAGGCAGATAAGAGCAGCTTGTATGCAGATGCGCGCCGCTCCTTTGCTGGCCGGCTACTCCTTCGCATCGCTTCGGCGAGGGCACCCAAGCGCCAGGACGCAGGCTGCTTCACCAGCCACATCTTGCAATCGGAAGGCCGGCACCTGATCTCTAGAAGCCAGCGGGCTGGAACGGGATCATTGCTCATGACGTCACTTTCCATCCTTGACCTTGCCCCGGTGCCTCAGGGCGGAACACCGCGCGATGCGCTGTTGCGCAGCCTGGATCTGGCTCAACATGCGGAAGGCTGGGGCTACACCCGTTTCTGGGTGGCCGAGCATCACAACATGATCGGCATCGCCAGCGCCGCCACCTCGGTGGTCGTCGGCTTCCTGGCAGGCGGCACCCGCACCATTCGGGTCGGTGCCGGCGGAATCATGCTGCCGAACCATTCGCCTTTGGTGATCGCCGAGCAGTTCGGCACGCTGGATGCTCTCTATCCCGGCCGCATCGATCTGGGCCTAGGGCGGGCGCCGGGAACAGATCAACTCACCATGCGCGCGCTGCGCCGCAATCCCACCGCCGCCGATACCTTCCCCCAGGACGTGTTGGAGGTTCAGGCGCTGCTCGGCCCTGCCCGCGAGGATCAGCGCATTCGCGCGGTGCCGGGCACCGGCTCGCAGGTGCCGCTGTGGATCCTCGGCTCCAGCCTCTATGGCGCGCAATTGGCCGGCATGCTGGGCCTGCCCTATGCCTTCGCCTCGCACTTCGCCCCGGAACTGCTGCTGCCGGCGCTTTCCACCTATCGCGAGCGGTTCGAGTCCTCGGAACAGTTGAAGAAGCCCCACGCCATGGTGGGCGTGCCGGTGGTGGCGGCGGCGACCGATGCCGAGGCCAAGCGCCTGTTCACCTCCACCCAGCAGAGCTTCACCCACATGTTCCGCGGCACCCGTGGCCTGCTGCCGCCGCCCATTGACGACATCGAGACCTATTGGACCCCCTCCGAGAAGGCGCAGGTGCGCGGCATGCTCGGGCGGGCCATCGTCGGCGGCCCCGAGACGGTACAGCGCGGCCTGCGGAACCTGATCGCCGAGACCGGGGCGGATGAGCTGATGGTGGCCTCCGCCATATTCGATCACGGCGCCCGGTTGCGCTCCTATGAGATCCTGGCGGGGATTGATGTCGCCGCCATGCCGCAGCCGGCCTTCAGCTGATCGCCGTGACGAGAACAGGCGCCGCACGTTCCAGATGGATTGTGCAATCCTGCGTGGCCACGCCCTTCTAGCCTTGTCGGGGGCGGTGTCACCCGCCAGCCTGTTCGAGGCTGCCTTGCTATCCGCCGCGTGCACCGCGCGGCCGATCCGCCGGGCGGCCCGCCCGCATGGAGACATTTGCGATGACCGAGAGCGACCCGCCCCCCGATGCGCCCGAGACCAAGCTGACGGCCACCAAGCAGCGCTGGGCCAAGGAAGGGCGCTTCCTCACCGGCCGGGTGGCGCGGGCCGGGGACGAGCGTCTGCCGCCCGGCCAGCATCTGGTGAAGGACTGGCCAGTGCTCGACCTCGGCCTCCAGCCGGAACTGCCACTCAACAGTTGGCGGCTGGATGTGGACGGGCTGGTGGACCACCCCATCAGCTGGGATTGGGCCACCTTCCAGAGCCAGCCGCAGAGCCACCTCGTTACTGATATCCACTGCGTCACCACCTGGTCGCGCTATGACAATGGCTGGGACGGCCTGCTGACGCGGGATCTCATGGCCATGGTGGAGCCGCGCATGGATGCGCGCTTCGTGGTGCTGCACAGCTATGACGGCTACACCACCAACGTCCCCATCGCCGATTTCGCGGCGGAAGACGCCATCCTCGCCCATAGCTGGCAGGGGCAGCCTTTGTCCGTCGCCCATGGCGGGCCATTGCGGCTGGTGATCCCGCATCTGTATTTCTGGAAAAGCGCCAAGTGGCTGAAGCGCATCGAATTCATCCCCGCCGACCGCCTCGGCTTCTGGGAAGTGCGCGGCTATCACGAGCGTGGCGACCCCTGGGCCGAGGAGCGTTATTCGGCGGAATAGGCCGGCACATTCCGGCGGACGGGAGCCCAGAGCCCGAACGCTTGACGCGGCTGCGGCTTCGGAAGGCGAACCTGCTTGCGCTGTGGCTATTGATCCCGATGCAGCAGGCGCCGCTACGACCGGCGGACAAATTGGGCGGAAAGAGGCATCGACGGGCTGGCTGGGGCGCCAGGATTCGAACCTGGGAATGGGGGAATCAAAATCCCCTGCCTTACCACTTGGCTACGCCCCATCGCGTCGGGCGCGGACCATATCCGCACCGCTTCGCGCTGTCCAACCAGATAGCTGGCCTGTGCACAACCCGCGCTCTGAGCCATCCGATCGCCGCTGTCAATCGGGTGGAGGGCGTCTCAGGCGCCGGTGAAGCGGGGGGCGCGCTTCTCGGAAAAGGCCAGCCGGCCTTCGCGATAGTCGGTACTGGCGTTGGCCAGCGCCGTCAGGCGGCGGGCTTCGGCAAAAGCGCCGCCACCCGCCCCCTCGGCCGCCCGCACCGACAGTTTGGCGGCCTTCAGGGTCAGCGGGGCATTCTCCGCCATGCGGGATGCCAGTCGCTCGGCAGCCGCGTCGATCTCCGCCGCCGGCGCCAGCACATCCACGGCGCCCAAAGCGAAGGCCCGGTCGGCGGTCAGCCGCTCGGCGGTGAACAGCATGAGACGGGCCGCCTGGGCGCCGAACCCGCGCACCAGCCGGGCCACGCCACGCGGATCATAGCCGAGCCCGAGGCGCGCGGCGGGAACCGCAAAGAAGGCATCGTCCGCCATCACCCGCAGATCGCAGCAGGCGGTGAGGGCGGCCCCGGCGCCCACGCAGGCGCCGTGGATCAACGCCAGGGTGGGGCAGGGCAGGGCCTGGATGGCCGCGCAGGCGGCCTCCACCAGTTCGTCATAGGACTGGGCGCCGGAGGCATCGGCGCGTGCGGCGTCGAAGTCGGAAATGTCGGCGCCGCCAGAAAAGGCCAGCGTCCCCTCGCCGCGGATGATCACCACCCGGATGTCGCTGCGCTTGGCCGCGTCGGCGGCAAACGTCGCCAGCGCCCGCCACATGGTGGTGGAGATGGCGTTGCGCCGTTCCGGATTGGATAGCACCAGCCGCGCAATGCCGCCGTCGATCGAGATAAAGACATTGCTGGAGGTCATGTGGTCCCCGCCCGAGCCGCCGCCTTCCATATGACCGGAAAGCATCCCTATGCCTACCCTTCTTGCACGGAGGAGGGGCCGCGCCGCCAGCCTCACATGCGTGGGCATCGGCCGTGCAGCGAACCTCTCCCGCGTGCGGGCAGTTCTGGTTCTGAAGATAGACGCGGGAGCGTGGGTTCGGCACGCGGAAAGTCGGGACGGCGCCCGAAAAGGGCACCGTCCCGCCTCAACGGGCGCCGGTCAGGGCTTGGCACCCGAAGCAAATACACGCGACATCTGCCGGATCATCGCGCGTTCTAATGCCGAGCTATACAACTAGTGGCAGGTTCAACTGCAAGTAAAATATTTTCTCTGCGTTTCTCAAATGTGGCGCCATGCGCCAACATATTGGTGTCCAAACGGAAATTGAAACCGCCAAAAAAGTTCTCAACAGGAGTATGGCAGTACTATAGTAGTGCCGAAGTGCGCTTGTGGCGTCGTTTCCTCTTCAGTCACGGCGGAATAGAAGATTGGCGGCGAAGCCCACCAGCAGCGCGCCGCAGGCGACCGCGATGCCGTAGAACAGGCCGTCCCGGTCCGCAAACTCCGCCAGCCGGGCTTCGAAGCCGGCCTTCTGGATGGTGAAGGCCGTATGTGCCTCCGTTAGCATCGCCCCATCTCTGAACAGTTTCGCGGTCACCTCATACCGCCCCGGCCGGGCGCGGCCGGGCAGGAGGAAGGTGGCGCGAAAGGCGGTGTCCGAGAGAAAATGCACCCCCTCCGGCTGCTCCTCATAGAGGCCATCGGCGGCCTTGATGCGCAGAAAGGCGGCGCGGAAGGCATCATCCGGCACCACGTCGGCGAAGTCCGGCCCCACCCGCTGGATCAGAATGTTCCGCGTCAAGCCGATCTGCTCGCGGCGCAGGATGTCGGCCGGGGCGATCATCGCCGCCGGCCGGTTGGTGGCAACGGCGAGGAAGGAGGGCGTGTCGATAAAGGTGCGGCTGTCGGTGTTCAGCCAGATGCCCAGAACATGCGACTTGCGCCAGGTGACGGCGGTCTCCTGCGGCCCGCGGATGGTGACGGCCACGTCATAAGGTCCGGGGCTGGCGCTCTCCGCCACCCCGAACAGCACGATCTCGGCTCCGGCGAAATTGGAGGTGATGCGCACGTCCGGCTGCGAGGCGGAAATCACCAGCCGCTCCGCCGCCGCCGGGCCGAGGCCGGCCAGCAGCGCCATGAGCAGGCAGGCAGCCAGGGCGAGGCGGGGGCGGGTCATTGCCGCTGCTCCGCCGGCCGCAGCACGCCGCGCTGTTCCTGCACGGTGACGGCATAGATGTCGTCGGGCTGGCGCATAAGATCATAGCCCACCCGCAGGCCGACGCTGAGCACCAGAAGACCCAGCAGCAGCCGCAGATGCTCGGCTTTCATGCCCTGGCCGGCGCGGGCGCCGAATTGGGCACCCATGGTGCCGCCCACCATCAGGATCAGCGCCAGTACCGCATCCACCGTGCCGTTGACGGTGGCTTGCAGGACGGTGGCAATGCTCATGGTGACCAGGGTCAGTACCAGCGAGGTGCCGATGGCGGTCTGGGTCGGCACGCGCAGCAGATAGATCAGGGCCGGCACCAGAATGAAGCCGCCGCCCACGCCCAGCAGGGCACCGAGAAAGCCGATGGCGAAGCCCAATGCGATCACCGGCAGCACCGAGACGAAGATGCGCGAGCGCCGGAACCGCATCTTGAACGGCAGGCGCAGGAAGCGCGTGCGGGTTCCCGGCCGCCGCACCGCCGCCGGCTGGCCGGCCCGGGTGCGCACCATGGCCCGGATGCTCTCGCTGAGCATCAGGGCGCCCAGGGTGCTGAGCAAGGTGACGTAGGACACCCCGATCACCAGATCCACCTGGCCGATGACCCGCAGCAGGGTGAAGGTCGCCACCCCAGCGCCGGTGCCCACCAGGCCGCCACTCAGCAGCACGGCCGAAAGCGAGAGGTCCACCATGCCCTTGCGCATGTAGGACAAGGCGCCCGAGAAGGAGGAGGCGGCCATGTGGGTGGAAACGCTGGCCACCGCCACCGCGGGGGGCACGCCGATGAAGATCAGCAGCGGCGTCATCAGGAACCCGCCGCCGACCCCGAACATGCCGGAGACGAACCCGACAGCGATGCCCAGCGCGAACAGGGCGAAGATCGCCACCGGCAGTTCGGCGATGGGCAGATAGATGGTCACGGGCGCGCCGCTCCTTCGGGCACGGTCGGACGCCGCTGCGCCGCCAGGGCGACGAGCACATGACCCAGCGCGCCCGCCAGCCGCCGCTCGAAAGCCGGGCCGCCATGGCGGGGAGAGGCTGGAACATGGACGAATACGGCCGGCACGGACGTCCTTCCTGAGGCGATGGCGGCGAGGACCTCGAAATAGAGTGCATTGCACAAATAGCGCCCGGCGTCCCGCGACACCGACGCTGGGCCCCCGCGCAACGCCCTCCGCAGGCGCTGCACACCGGCCGCGGCGCGCAGGATGGCGGGTGCGCCGCGCTTCACGGCGCGGCCCTTCGGGTGGCGGCGTCGGGCGTCCGGTGCGTCGGCGGCGGCATTGACCGCCCGGCTCTCGACGCAGATGGTTTTCCGCCGCCCGGCGACGCCCAGCATCAGGATGGCGCTGGGGGCGAGGTCTGCGATCAGGGCCGGAACCTGCGCCACCGCTTCCCAGGTGGTGGGCAGGATCCGGACGCAGATCGGCACATCGGCTAACGCGGGCCGGCGCATGCGTCCGAGCCGGCGGGCGAGGCGCTGCGAGGGATTGGCCGGCATGCCGGGAAACGGCCCAAAGCCTGTCACCAGCAGCGGGCCTCGCTGAGACAACCGCGTTCCCGCGCCCTCCGCGGCGTGCACCGGGCCCTCGGTCATCACAGGCCCAGCATGGCGGCGATCTCATTGGCCGCGAGTGTCGGGGCCAAGGTTCCGGCGGCCACCTGCGCCTCCAGGTCCGGCAGGCGGGCACGGATATGCGGGTCGCTTCGCACCTTCTGGCCGACCCGCTCATTCAGGAGCGTCCACATCCAGCGCACTTGCTGGGCGCGGCGGGTGGCGGCGAAGGCGCCGGCGGCCTCGGCCTTCTGCCGATGCAGCGCCACTTGCGCCCAGACGTCGGCGATGCCGGCCTCGGTCATGGCCGAATAGGTCAGCACCGGCGGCGACCAGAACGGCTGGCGCGGCCCCAACAGATGCAGGGCGGCCCGGTATTCTCCAGCGGCGATACGGGCGCGGGCGACGTTGTCGCCGTCGGATTTGTTGATGGCGACGATGTCCGCCAGTTCCAGCACGCCCTTCTTGATGCCCTGTAGTTCATCGCCGGCGCCGGGCAGCATCAGCACCAGGAAGGTGTCGGTGAGGTCGGCAACGGCGGTTTCCGATTGCCCCACGCCCACGGTTTCCACCAGCACCACGTCGAACCCCGCCGCCTCGCACAACAGCATGGTCTCGCGGGTCTTGGCTGCGGTGCCGCCCAAGGTGCCGCCGGAGGGCGAGGGGCGGATGAAGGCGTTGGGATCCACCGCCAGCCGGGCCATGCGGGTCTTGTCGCCCAGGATGGAGCCGCCGGTGCGGGTAGAGGAGGGGTCCACGGCCAGCACCGCCACCTTGTGCCCCTGGCCGGTGAGATAGCTGCCGAGCGCATCAATGGTGGTGGACTTGCCCACCCCCGGCACGCCGGTAATGCCGACGCGAAAGGCGCCGCCGGTGTGCGGCAGCACCTGCTGAAGCACCGCCTCGGCCCGCATGCGATGGTCGGGACGGCGGGATTCGATCAGCGTGATGGCGCGTGCCAAAGCGGCGCGCTCGCCTTTCAGCACCTGGGCGGCCAGGGCCGCGTCGGCGTCGGTGAGCGGGAGGCGGTCCGGTCCGTCCTGCGACCGAGGCGAGGTCATGGGGGCATCGTCCGTGCGGAGGGAATCGCGGGTGCGGATGTGATCCAGGGTGCCCGCGCGGCGCGGCCAAGGGAACCCCCTTGTGCCTGGGCCGTTGATCTCCCGAACCAGCCTGACACAGGAGCATGACGCATGAATTGGGATCGGATCGAGGGCAACTGGAAGCAGCTCACCGGCAATGTGAAGGCGCAGTGGGGCAAGCTGACCGACGACGATCTGGCGGAAATCAAGGGCAATCGCGAGGTCCTGGAAGGCAAGCTCCAGGAACGCTACGGCATCGCCAAGGACGAGGTGAAGCGCCAGGTGGATACCTGGAGCACCGATCTCGGCTGATCCACGCTCTGTCTGTCATCTGCGGCTCCGCCTCCTAGCGGGGCCGTTTTCGTTTGGGTGGGCCGAACCTCAGGGCTCGGCGATGATGCCGCTGCGATCCAGCGCCGCCAGCGCATCGCGGGCCCGCACGCTGCCGATGATGATATCCGGCGCCACATCCAGCAGCGGCACCAGGGCGAAGGCCCGTTGCAGCAGGCGCGGATGGGGCAGTTGCAAGTCGGCTTCCTCCACCTGCGCGTCGCCGAAGGCGAGGATGTCGATGTCGATGCGCCGGGGGCCGAAGCGCTCTTCCTGGGTCCGGTCGCGGCCCAGCAGGCGCTCCACCTCCAGCGCCAGCGCCAGCAGATCGCGCGGTGAGCCGGGGCTGTCCACGGCGATCACCTGGTTGAGATAGGCCGGCTGCGCCACCGGGCCCCAGGGCGGCGTGCGGTAGAAAGGCGAACGGGCCAGAACGGTCTGCCCGCTCTCGCCCAGCAGCGCGGCGGCGCGGGTGAGGGTGGCGCGCACGTCGCCCACATTGCCGCCGAGGCAGAGATAGGCGGTGGTCATCCGGCCGCCAGGATGGCTTGGGTGACGCGGCTGGCCTGGACATGGGCGGCCACGTCATGGACGCGGATGATCTCGACCCCGGCCAGGATGCCGATCACATTGGAGGCGATGGTGCCGGGCACGCGCTCGGTCGGGAGCGTCTCGATGACCTTTCCGATCAAGGACTTGCGCGAGGTGCCCAGCAGTAGCGGCAACCCCAGCTGCCGCAACTCGCCCACCCGCGCGATGGCCGCCAGATTCTGCTCGAAGCTCTTGCCGAAGCCGATGCCGGGGTCGAGCACGATCCGGTTGGAGGGGATGCCGGCGCGGGTCGCCGTCTCCAGGGCGCGCTCGAAGAAGCCGGTCATCTCGGCGATGATGTCGAGCGTGGGGTCGATGGTCTCGCGATTGTGCATGAGAACCGCCGCGGCGCGGCTGTCGGCCACGACGGCCGCCATGTCCGGGTCGCGGGAGAAGCCCCAGATATCATTGACGATCGCCACCCCGGCGGAGAGCGCCCGCCGGGCGACCTCGGCCTTGTAGGTGTCGATGGAGACCGGCACCCCCAGCTCCTCCACCAGCCCGGCCAGGATCGGCTCCAGGCGCGCCCACTCGTCCTCGGCGCTGAGCGGCGTGTGGCCGGGGCGGGTGGATTCTCCACCGATATCAAGGATATCCGCCCCTTCCGCCACAAGGCGTTGCGCATTGGCGCGGGCGTCCGGCGGGGCGGCGCTCAGGCCGCCGTCGGAGAAGGAATCGGGGGTGACGTTGACGATGCCCATGATCAGGGTGCGGGCGCCCAGGGGCATGAGCCGGCCGCGCGCGTCGAGGGTGCGGGTGGAGGGGGACGCGATCATGGCCGGGGTCTTTCTCCATGGGAGCGACGCGCGGGTGGGGCTGTCATGCCCGCCCGCGTCGGGATCGATGCCGCCAACGGGGGGAAAGTGCAAGGGGCGGACGCATCGCCGCCGTGTGGCAGGTCCGGCCGTTTCGCCCCGCAATTCCCCACGACGTCCGCTGTCGCATGACAATGGCATACGACACGGAGCGACGCGGCACGGGTGCAACACGCCGAAGGCCGCTGTCGAGCCGGTCGGCCGGGAGGAGGGGGGCGCCTGAGTTCGACCTTGCCCGCCGCCGCCGGATCGGGCGAAAAGGAGGGTTCCTTGACCTCAGCCGGGAGACGCAGGCCATGACGACACCGGAACAGCCGGGAACGGTGTTCGTCGGACACAGCGGCCCCGTCGGCGGCGGCAAGGACGAGAACCTTACCTTGCGGCTCGCCAATCGCCACGGCCTGATCACCGGCGCCACCGGCACCGGCAAGACGGTCACGCTCCAGGTGCTGGCGGAGGGCCTGTCCCGCGCCGGGGTGCCGGTGTTCGCGGCCGATGTGAAGGGCGATCTGGCCGGCATCGCCATGCAGGGCGAGCCCAAGGACTTCCTGCTCAAGCGCGCCGCCGAGGTGGGTATCACCTACCAGCCCGACAGCTTCCCGGTGATCTTCTGGGACCTGTTCGGGGAGAAGGGCCATCCGGTGCGGGCCACGGTCTCGGAGATGGGCCCGCTGCTGCTGGCGCGGCTGATGGACCTGAACGCCGTGCAGGAAGGCGTGCTCAACATCGCCTTCCGCATTGCCGACGAGCAGGGCCTGCTGCTGCTGGACCTCAAGGACCTGCGGGCCACCCTGGCCTTCGTGGCGGAGAATGCGGCCAAGCTGACCACCCAATATGGCAACGTGTCTTCCGCCACGGTCGGCGCCATCCAGCGCCAGCTGCTGGTGCTGGAGAACCAGGGCGCGGAGAAGTTCTTTGGCGAGCCGGCCTTGCAGATCGCCGATCTGATGCGGGTGGATCGCTCCGGCTATGGCACCATCTCGGTGCTGGCGGCGGACACCTTGATGGCCAGCCCGCGCCTCTACGCCACCTTCCTGCTGTGGCTGCTCTCGGAACTGTTCGAGCAACTGCCCGAGGTGGGCGATCTGGACAAGCCGAAACTGGTGTTCTTCTTCGACGAGGCCCACCTCTTGTTCGACGCCGCCCCCAAGGCGCTGCTGGAAAAGGTGGAGCAGGTGGTGCGCCTGATCCGCTCCAAGGGCGTGGGGGTCTATTTCGTGACCCAGAACCCGCTGGATGTGCCCGACCGGGTGCTCTCGCAACTGGGCAACCGGGTGCAGCACGCGCTGCGCGCCTTCACGCCGCGCGACCAGAAGGCGGTGCGGGCGGCGGCCGACACCTTCCGGCCCAACCCGCAGCTCGATACGGCGCGGGTGATCAGCGAGATGGGCAAGGGCGAGGCGCTGGTTTCGCTGCTGGAAGGGGCGGGAACGCCGTCCATGGTGGAGCGCACCCTGATCGCGCCGCCGTCGGCGCGGGTCGGCCCCATCACGCCGGAGGAGCGGGCGCGGATCATGGGTGAGAGCCCAGTGGCGCGGATCTATGATGAGACCCAAGATCGGGAGTCGGCTTACGAGCTCCTGCAGAAGCGCGCATCGTCTCCTGCGCAGAGCCCGTCCGGGCCGCGAGGCCCCTGGGGAAATCCCACGCCAGACCGCGAATCGGCCCCGCCGCGCCCCTCGTCGCGGTCCACCGTTCCCCGCACCGGCGGCTCGACGCGGATGTCCACCACTGAGGTGGTGGTGCGACAGGTTGCCCGATCCATGGCCTCCCAAGTGGGCACGCAACTCGGAAAAGCCATATTACGCGGTATCCTGGGCAGCATTAGTCGCTGACGGTTCCGGGGGGTCGTCAGTTCTTAGCGGTTGATTGGTCGATCATGCCCCGGTATGATTTTCCGCGAGTCGGACGTGATTGCGGGGTCGTGTTCGACTGGAGCTGCTCAACTCAGCGCCAGCTCAGGCTTGGCGTGGTTCCTCTCAGGAGCGCCCCATGAAGGTGTTACCCACTGCCCGCATTCTCATAATTGACTCTGATTCCGACCGTCGCGAGACCACGCGCGTCGGCCTCACCGCCCTTGGGGTGGGGTCTGTGACGGAACTGTCCAACGTCAGCGAACTGGAGCAGGGCGCGCGCGGCTATGACGTGCTCGTCATGCAGGCCAACGACGCCGAGCAAGTGCCCGAAAATCCATTCCGGGAAGCGGCAGATCCCATTCCGGCCGTTCTGGTCGTGGACGGGGCGCCGAACCTGCTGGCCCGCGTCGCCAGCCGCGCCGGCTATGATGCCGCTGTCGGCATGCCGCTGCTGCCGCGTCTTCTGTACCGCCGCATCGGCTCGGTGCTCCAGCGCGCCCGTCGGCTCAATAAGCCTGCGGTCTCGGCCCGCGCCGGCAGCGAAGCCGGACAGGTCGCCGTCGCCAATTGAGGTCATGACATCCTGAAAAAGGCCGTGCGCCATATGCGCGCGGCCTTTTTTGCGTGTTGGGCCTGATAGGGTGGCGCCCACTGGTGGCAGTGTGCTGCCGGACCGGCTGATCGAAGATTCCGCCCCAGCGGGAGGCATCGCTTGCCTGCCGCAGCCGCGCGGCTCAGCATGCCCTGCGAGTCGCATAGGGCAGTATTCCGGAGAGCAAGAGATGGCTGGGTTGGATGATGTGCTGGGCCACGTGGATTCCCAGCTGGATGCCTCTTTGGGCCGCCTCAGCGATTTCCTGCGCATCCCCAGCATCTCCACCGATCCGGCCTATGCGGCCGAGTGCCGGCGCGCCGCCGACTTCGCCGCCGCCACCCTCACCGACCTGGGGCTGACGGCGCAGGTCCGCGACACCGCCGGCCATCCGGTGGTGCTGGGCCGCACCGACACCGGCGCCGCCCGCCGGGTGCTGTTCTATGGCCATTATGACGTGCAGCCGGTGGATCCGCTGAACCTGTGGGACAGCCCGCCGTTCGAGCCGCGCATCGCCACCGGGGCGGATGGCAAGCGGCGGATCTTCGCCCGCGGCGCCTGCGACGACAAAGGCCAGGTGTTCACCTTCCTGGAGGCTCTGCGGGCGCTGAAGAGCGTGACCGGCGCCTTGCCGGTGGATGTCACCGTGCTGCTGGAGGGCGAGGAGGAGTGCGGCTCGCCCAGCTTGCCGGCCTTCCTCGCCGCCCATGCCGACGAACTGGCCGCCGACGTGGCGCTGGTCTGCGACACCGGCATGTGGGATCCGCAGACCCCCTCCATCACCACCTCTTTGCGCGGCATCCTGCACACCGAGGTGACCATTACCGGCGCCGACCGCGACCTGCATTCCGGCCTGTTCGGCGGCGCCGCCCGCAACCCCATCCATGTGCTGTCCCGCATTCTGGCGGCGGTGCATGACGACAGCGGCCGAGTCACCATTCCCGGCTTCTATGACGATGTGCGCGAGATGCCCGAAGAGGTGCGCGCCGCCTGGAAGGCGCTGGATCTCACCGCCGACGCCTTCCTCAAGCCGGTGGGCCTGTCAGTGCCGGCGGGGGAAGCCGACCGCATGCTGATCGAGCAGATCCAGTCGCGCCCCACCTTCGAGGTCAACGGCATCTATGGCGGCTATACCGGGCAGGGCAGCAAGACCATCATCCCCGCCACCGCCAGCGCCAAGATCTCGATCCGCCTGGTGGCCAATCAGGATCCGGACAAGATCGCGGCGGCGGTGAAGGCCTTCTTCGCCGCCCGCCTGCCGGCGGACTGTTCCGCCCATTTCTCCAAGAGCGAAGGCAGCCGCGCCTTTCTCGTTCCCCCGGACAGCCCGGATCTCGCCAAGGCCGAGGCGGCGCTGGCGGCGGAATGGGGCAAGGCGCCGGTGGCCATCGGCTCGGGCGGCTCCATTCCCATCGTCGGCCAGTTCAAGTCGGTGCTGGGCATGGACACGCTGCTGATCGGCTTCGGCCTCGATGACGACCGGGTGCATTCGCCCAATGAGAAGTATGACGTGACCTGCTTCCATAAGGGCACCCGCAGCTGGGTGCGCATCCTTCAGGCGCTGGCCTAGGCGGCGGCGGGCCAAGGGGCAGAG
>CALRNP020000047.1:0-26586 GCA_943369575.1 Azorhizobium sp. AG788
CTGCACCCGGTCCAGCAGCCGCATCCAGCTGATGGCCGAGATTTCGGCCAGGGCTTCCGCCCGCTCGGCCTCGGGCGTGGCGGCAAGGCGGCGCTCGAAGGTGGCGAACAGCGTTGCCAGCGAAGCCTGCCGCACCGCCAGGATGAAGGGAAAGCCGAACCGCGCCTCATAAGCGGTGTTGAGCCCATCCAGCCGTGCGCTCAGCTCGGTATCCAGCGCCCCGAGCCCCAAGGCATTCTGCTCGAAAGTGGATTCCGCCGTGGTGCCCCGACGCAGGGTCTCGGCGGAGAGGCGCGGATGGCCGCGCAGGAACGCCACCTGGGCCTCCGGTTCTGCCGCCGCAATGGCGGCGCACATGGCGCCGTGCAGCTGGGTGAGGCTGGCGAACGGGCGCCCTTGCGCCGTCTCGACCGCCACCCAGGGGGCGTTCTCGAACACCGGCCCAAGCACCGCCGCGAAGGCCTCGGCGGAACCGGCGTTCAGCGTGTCGAGGGTGATGAGGATGGACGCCACGTGGCTCTCCCGGAGCATTATTTCATGAAGCGTGAAAAGCCGGCGAAGCGCTCCATCAGCACCATCAGCCCGATGGTGGCGATGATGATGACCCCGCAGGCGGAGGCGGCGCGGCTGTCCAGTTGGTTCTGGATGATGTCCCACAGATAGATCGGTAGCACCTGGGTGCGCGCATCCTGGAGAAACAGCGACACCGGCACATTGTCGAACGAGGCCATGAAGGCGATGAACGCCCCCGAGGCCACGCCGCGGCTGATCAGCGGCAATGTCACTTTGCGAAAGGTGTGCAGCGCCGAGGCGCCCAGGCTGCTGGAACAATCGAGCAGCGCCGGATCCAGCTGCACCAGGCTGGCCAAGGTGGTGCGCAGCACGAATGGCACACACACCACGATATGGCCGATGGCCAGTGTCAGAAGCGAAGGCCGCAGGCCCAGCATGGAGAACAGCATCAGCGCGGCAAAGCCGAACGCCAGCGCCGGCAGGATCAGCGGCGACATGAACAGGGTTTCCATCAGCCGCGCCCAGCCGCTGCGGCTGCGGGCGATGACCAGCGCGGCGGCAACGCCCAGCACCACGGACACGCTCACCGCGATGGTCGCGACCTTCAGGCTCACCCATAGGGCCGCCTGCAATTCATTGGCCTCCAGCAGCGCCGCATACCAGCGCAGGGAATAGCTCTGCGGGGGAAAACGCAGGGTTTCCTCGCCGGCGAAGGAGAGGATGAGGATGATGACGGTCGGCCCCACCAAAGCGATGATGGCGATCAGCGCGATCAGCCCGAACACCAGCTTGAACGACAGTGCCTGCCAGTCGAGAGATTTCAGCATGCCCGCCCCCTCAGCCGTAGAGCCGGGCCGCGCGGCTGCGCGACAGCGCCACCAGCATGGCCACGATGAGCAGCACCGAGATCATGAAGATCACCGAGACGGCGGAGGCGAACGGCCAGTTCTGCAAATCCATGGCCTGCTGGAAGATCATCATCGGCATATAGAGCAGCCGCGAGCCGCCGATCAGCGACTGGGTGACGAAGGCGGTGACGCAGGCGGTATAAGTGAGAATGGTGCCGGCGATGATGCCCGGCAGGCTTAGCGGCAGCGTCACCTTGAAGAAGGTGCGCCACGCCCCTGCCCCCAAAGCCTGCGAGGCGCTCTCCAGATTAGGATCGATGCGCTGGAGCGTGGTGATGAGCGGCAGCACCATCAGCGGCATCTGCACCTGCGCCAGCACGATGACCACGCCGGTCTCGCTGAACAACAGCCGCAATGGCTCAGACGACAGGCCCAGCGCCAGCACCGCCTCATTCACCAGCCCGCGCCGGCCGAGAATGACGATCCAGGCGAAGGTGCGCACCACCACGCTGGTGACGATGGGCAGCACCACCAGGAAGATCAGCACCGCCTGCCAGCGCGCCGACACCCGCGTGCACAGCCATGCCAGAGGATAGCCAGCGATGAGGCAGAGCACGGTCGCCTTCACGCCCACCAGTAGCGTATCCCGCAGCACCGCCAGATTGAGGCTATCGCTCAGGAAGGCGGCGTATTGGGTGAGGCCGAAGGCGCCGGTCATCTGCCGCCCGGCCTGGAAGCTGGCGGAGACCAGCAGGCCGAGGGGAGCGAGGAAGAACAGGACGAAGAACAGCGCCAGCGGCAGCGCGAGCGCCCAATCTTTCAATGCGGAGGATTGGGCGCGCGCCATGGTCAGACCCGGATGTCGCGGTTGAACTGCTGGGTCCAGGCGGCGCGGTGGGCATTCACCGTCTTCCAGTCGAAGAACACCATCTTGCTGAGCTCTTCGGGGGTCTTGGCAATCTTCTCCGCCACCAGGCCGGCGAACGGCACCTTGCTGCTGGTGGGAATGACGTTCCAGGGCGATTTCTGCATCTCGCTCTGCACTTCGGGCGCCAGCTGGCTGTCCACATAGGCATAGGCCAGGTCCGGCTTCAGCGCGCCCTGCACCACATGCATGGTGGTCTTCCAGGCGGGGGTGCCGGTGGAGACGCGCACGAACTCGATCGGCACGCCCTTGGCCTTCAGCTCCTCAGCGAAGTTGAAATTCTGCACGCCGATGTCGATCTCGCCCTGCTGGAACAGCGCGCCATGGGCGCCGAAATTGGCCGAGACCGCAGCGAGATTGGGCAGCAGCGTCTGCAACTTCTTGAAGGCCGGGGCCATGTCCGCCTCGGTGCCGCCGGCGAGGCGGTTGATGTCCAGCAGGAAGGCCAGGCCCAAGGTGCTGGCGAGCGAGGTGATGCCCACCCGGCCCTTATATTCCGGCTTCCACAGATCCTCCCAGGAGGTGGGCGGGGTCTTCACCGTCTTGGGATTATAGGCGATGCCGATGGTCTGCATGGTGATGGCCGGGCCATAGGCGCCCTGGAACTGGGGATGCAGCGCGGCGAAATTCGGCGATTTGGCCGGGTCATATTTGGCGATCAGGCCGGCATCGATGGCCTCCAGCGCCGGGCCTTCATCCAGCATGGCGACGTCAAACGGCGCCGGCCCGCCCTTGGCGGCGGTGAGCTTGGCGATCTGCTCGGTGGCGAGCATGGGCGTCTGCACCACGCCGGCGCCGGTGCGCTTGGTGAAGAAGGGGGCCAGCACCTGCTTCTGCACATTGGCCCAGGTGCCGCCGAAGGTGGCGGCCACCAGTTCGTCGGCCGCAAACGCGCTCTTGGGCAGCAGGCCCAGCGCCGCCGCGGCGGAAGCCGAGGCCAGCAGGCCGCGGCGCGAAATCTCGACAGTCATGGGCAGTCACCCTGGTTCGGTGTCATCGGGAGGGATCGGCAAACAGGCCGCTGATGCGGTGCGGCTTGATGGTGAGGAACACGGCGCCTTCCAGCGGCGCTGCGGCGGCATCATCCGCCCGCGCTTGCACCACCTTCACCTTGGTGCCATCGGCCAAGGTGAGCTGGTAGATGAGCTGCGGCCCAATAGGCATCACCGCCGCCACCTGGGCCGGCAGCGCGCCGGGGCCGGCGAGCGCGCTCACGCTCAGCCCTTCCGGGCGCAGCGCCATCACGAGGGGGCTGCCGTCGGCCAGCGCCGTGGCATGGGTAATCTCGATCACCGCGCCAGTGGCGAGGCGCACAATGGTGCCGGTGGGCGAGCGGCCCGCCACCGTGCCCTTGATGAGATTGGCGGTGCCGACGAAGGTGTTCACGAAGATGGAGGCGGGGCGGTCGTAGATGTCCGCCGGCGGCGCGAACTGCTCCAGATTGCCGCGCGAGAGCACCGCGATGCGGTCTGACATGCTCAGCGCTTCTTCCTGGTCGTGGGTCACCATCACCGTGGTGATGCCGGACTGGCGTTGCAGGCGCTTGATCTCGATCTGCATGTCCAGGCGCAGATTCTTGTCGAGGGCGCTGAACGGCTCGTCCAGCAGCAGGATCTTGGGCCGGATGGCGAGGCACCGCGCCAGCGCCACCCGCTGCTGCTGGCCGCCGGAGAGTTCGCGCGGCAGGCGATCGCGGAACGGCGCCATCTGCACGGTGTCGAGCATCTCGGTGACCAGGGCTGCGATCTCGGCCTTGGGCCGCCCCGCCGCCGCCGGGCCGTAGGCGATGTTTTCCGCCACGCTCATGTGCGGGAACAGCGCGTAATTCTGGAACACGATGCCGATGCGGCGCTGATTGGTGGGCAAAGCCGAGATGGACACCCCATCCACCAGAACGTCGCCCGCATCCTGGCGCACGAAGCCGGCGATGATCTTTAAGAGCGTGGTCTTGCCGCAACCGCTGGGGCCGAGCAGCGACACCAACTCGCCGGGGCGGATGTCCAGGTCAATATTATTGGCCGCCACCACCGGGCCGAAGGCGTGGGAAATCCGCGACAGCGTCAGCGCATGCCCGGCAAACTGGGTCATGGGTCAGGAACCCTCGCGGTGGCGGCAAAGGCGCCGCCGGCCAAGCTTTCAACGGTATCATCGGGGGAAGCTGTATTGCCGTCCATCGCAGATTTGATAGTTTTGCATTCGCAAAATGCGTATGGGTACGACCCTGTCTCGGAGGCTCCCCATGTCCGCATCCCTGGTCCCCGCCGCGCTGCGCTATGCGGAGCAGGTGGCACGCTCCGGCTCCATCCAGCGGGCGGCGAAGGATCTGAACGTCGCCGCCTCGGCCATCAACCGGCAGATCCTCCAGTTGGAAGAAACCCTGGGGGTGCCGCTGTTCGAGCGCGTACCCAAGGGCATGCGGCTCACCTCGGCCGGAGACGCCATGATCACGCTGGCCAAGCGCTGGCTGGCGGACGAGCGCCGCGCCGCCGCCGATCTGCGCCAGTTGCAGGGGGTGGACCAGGGCCATGTGCGGGTGATGGCCATGGACAGCCATGTCAACGGCATCCTGCCGGCGCTGGTGGCGGATCTGGATGCCCGCCATCCCGGCATCTCCCTCGATATCGAAGTGGCGAACACCGATGCCGCCGTGGCGGCGCTCACCAGCGGCGAGGCGGATCTGGCCGCCGTGTTCAACCTCTCGCCCCGGCGCGACATTCATGTGCTGTGGGCGAGCGAACTGCCGTTCGGCTGCGTCCTGGCACCGGATCATCCTTTGGCGCGCAAGGCCACCCTCAGCCTGCAGGAAGTGATGGCCTATCCTTTGGCGCTGCAAAGCCGGGCGCTGATGATCCGCCGCTATCTGGAGGCCCATCATGGCTGGCTGTTCGCCGAGGGCCGCAAGATGGTGGAGACCAACTCGCTGCAACTGGTGAAGATCCTGGCGCGCGAGCGGCGCTATGTGGCTTTCACCTCGGAACTGGACGCGGCGCCCGAGCTGATCTCCGGCGCATTGGTGTTCCGGCCGGTGCGGGACAAGGGCGCCGAGCCGCAGATGGTCAGCGTCGCCATGGACAGCCGCAAGCCGCTCACCCGCGTCGGCCGCATCGTGGCGGCGGCCCTGGAGGCGCAGATCACCGCCGCCATCGCTCAGGTGCGGGCGGTGCGGGGGGACTGAGTCCCGCGGGCACCAGCACGCGCCGCCGAGGTCGCCCGAAGCGTCCGCTTCAATCAATGGAGCCGATGACGGCAGGAGCCCCGGAGGGGCCAAGTTAGGCAAGATCGTCACTGAAGTGAGATACTATAGACAGCTTTTCCTTTCATTATCTTTCAAAACCATGGCACCCGCGCATCAGTCTTGGTCTTTTAAGCGCGAAAATGTGCCGAACCTTTCCTGAGGCTGTCTATTTCAGGCACACAGGCGTGACAGAACATTCTTCGCTACCTATAACCACACATATCAAAAGTCTTTGTGGTGGGGGCCGCATGATATCTATCAATATCTTTCCATAGCGCAGTCATTCGCGCCGGCCTGACGCTCACGAAGCTCGGCCCTCACCTCTCACATCGCGAGCCTAATCACACACCCCGCTACCAAGCGCGGGCGTTCTTGTTGCTATGGAGCGAACATGCGTCCTCTGATCTCGGCCTTTTCCGTCCTGTTGCTGTCCTCCACCGCTTTCGCGCAGACCGCGGCGCCGCAATACACGGCCTTGTGGAGCCTGGGCGACAGCCTGACGGATGTGGGCCGCACGGGGGGCCTCTGGCTGTCCCCCTATCCCAAGGGGCCGCTCTATTATCAAAACCATTTCACCAACGGGAATGTCTGGACCGAGTATCTTGCGCAGCAGCACGCAATTCCCACGGACAAGGCTCTCAACCTGGCTTGGGGCGGAGCAGTCACCGGCAGCTTCAGCGACAAGCGGCTGCCAACCCTCGGGGTCCTGACACTGGAAGAGCAAGTCCGCCAGTTTCGCGAGGGCGTGACGGGCAAGGAATTCCCCTGGTACGAGCTTGCCCTTCCCGGAGGGGTCTGGAAGCAACAAGTGGGAGAGCAGTCGGCCGGTGCCTATGGCTCCAAGCCGCTGATCACCGTGACCATCGGCGGCAATAACTTTCGCCAATATGTCGAGGATGGCTCAATCCAGAACTTCTTTGGGCTGAAGAACTCCATCACGGATGAAAAGAACGCGATCCTCGCGAAGGTGCCGAACGACATCCGCAGCTTGCAGGATGCGATCAGCTCGCGCTCCAACATCGCTCAGAGCGGCGCGACCTATTATGTCTGGACCATCGCCGATGTCAGCTCCACGCCCAAATTCCAGAGCCTCAGCGAGGCCCAGCGCACCGAGCTGAGCTCAACCGTGACCGAGACCAATCGCGGCCTGAAGTCCGCGCTCTATACGGTCGGCGACGAGTTCACGGCCAACAAAACCGGCTCGCGCATCGTGATGGTGGATGCGGCGGCGTTCCTGGCCGAAGTCCAGCGGAACCCCGGCGACTTCGGCTTCAAGAACGCCAAGGACAATTGCGTCGCATCCGACACCGGCAAGTACACCAACGGCTGCAACGGCACCAATGTGGGCGACTATCTGTTCTGGGATGAGTTTCATCCCACCACCAAAGCCCACGAGATGATCGCGCAATATGCCTGGAACACGGACATGCTGGAATACGGCGCGCCCGTCAGCATCTCCCTGCCCTATGTGGCGAACATCGAGATCCGCGACCGCACCTTCGCCGGCACCATCGGCGGCAGCGGGTCCATGATCAAGCAGGGCGAATCCACCCTCACGCTGGTGGGGTTCAACAGCTATAGCGGCGGCACGCGGGTGGATCAGGGCTATGTGCGGGTGTCCACCGATCAGAATCTCGGCGCCCGCAGCGGCCTGCTGACCCTGAACGGCGGTGGCGTCTCCGCCAGCGCCAGCTTCGCCATGCAGCGCAATGTGACCATCGTGAACAACGGCGCGTTCCAGACCGATCCGTCCGTCACCCTGACGCTGATCAACAACACCCTGTCCGGCGACGGCGTGCTGAGCAAGACCGGGGCCGGAACGCTCGACCTGCGCTCCACCATGGACACCTCGGCCAACCGGCAGAACCTCACGACCGCATCCTCGACGGTGGGGCGGCAGCTCACCAGCGTGGTTGACGGCACGCTCAAGGTGAACACCGTCAATCCCTATATCTCCTACCGGATCGATGTGAACGACAACGCCACGCTCGCGGGCTCGGGCACGCTGACCACCGCCACCCGTGGCACCGTCAGCGGCGATGGGCGTTTGGGCGGCCTCTATGTCGGCGGCACGCTGGCGCCGGGCAATTCCATCGGCACCCTGACCATCAATGGCGATGTCACCTTCACCGATAGCGGTCGCTATCAGCTGGAAGTCGACAACAATCGCTCCGACCAACTGGTGGTCAACGGCACCATGACCCTCGACGGCCAGGTGGTGATCGTCACCGATCCCACCGACAAGATCACCACCCAGAGCTTCACCTTCGCCACGTCCGCCGGCGCACTGAGCGGGGCCTATGACGGCGTGTTGGATCTCAGCCCGTTCCTGTCGGAGACGCTCAGCTATTCCGGCAATGCCGCCACCGTCCAGTTCCGGCGCGATTTCGCCGCCCCGGCCACCACCGCCAATCAGCGCGCGGTGGCCGCGCATCTGAACAGCGCCTATCGCTCCACCGCGCAGGGCGACCTCGACAATGTCTTCTACGGGCTCGACACCACCGTCACCAATGCGGCCGGCGCCAATGCGCTGGATCAGTTGTCCGGCGCCGGCATCGGCGGGCTCATGACGTCGGATGCGATCCAGCGCGGGCAGTTCACCCGTGCCATGGAAGACCGCATGTGGTCGCGCCGCTCCGGCCGCGATGCCTCCAGCAGCACCGCCGTGGGCGCCTTGAGCCTCGGCCAGGACACCTCCGGCCTCGGCGGCGCGCTTCAGGGCGCCTCCAGCGCGGTGGCCCAGGCCACGCCCGGCCAAGGTTCCAGCCAAGGCACCGGCACCATGGACGGCGTCTCCGCCTGGGCGCGGGTGATGGGCGGTCCGTCCAGCGTCACCGGCCCCGGCGGCTATGACATGACCGGCCTCGGCGTCATGCTCGGCCTTGACCGCAGTTTCGGCAACGGCCTGATCGGCGCCAGCCTGTCGTACGGCGCCTTCCAGAACACGCTCTATACCGGCGGCAGCGGCAGCGCCGACAGCTACCAGGGCTCCATCTACGGCGCGTGGCAGCAGGGCAACCTTTTCGTCGACGGCACTCTGGCCTATGCCTATGTGGACTATTCCTCCACGCGGACCTTGGCCTTCGGCAATCTGTCCCGCGCCGCCTCCGGCTCGGCCAATGGCAATGACGTGATGGCCTCGCTCAAGGCCGGCGCCACCTTCGGCCTCAATGCGGTGGCCATCGAACCCAGCCTGGGCTTCGATTGGTATCACCTCTCGCGCGGCGGCTTCACCGAGACCAATGCCGGGTCCGCCGGCCTCGCAGTCGGCGCGCAGGACATGGACCTCGTGATGCCGTCCATCGGCCTGCGCCTCTCCAGCGTGGTCAATGCCGCGACCTTCGCCATCACTCCCGAACTGAACGCCCGCTACTATTATAATTTCGGTGACACCGGCGCAGTAACGACCGCCGGCCTCATCGGGGCTCCGGCGGCGCCGTTCACGGTGGAAGGCACCGGCCTTGGCCGCAACATCGGCGTGTTGTCCGCCGGTCTCTCCGCCCAGCAGGACGAGCATCTGCGCGTCTCCACGCGCTACGAGCTCCAATTCTCCAACGACGTGACGGCGCAAGTCTTCGCGGTAGACCTGAAGTATCGCTGGTGATCAAAAGACGCGCCGGGGTCGCTGTCGCCCCGGCGCGTTTCCCCTCCTCGAAAAACAGACAATGATTATAGAAATCGACCACATATAAATCGCAGTAAAAATCCACCGACGGCGGCCATCAACCGCAGACTTATGACCATGCCCCATGAGGTATCATTCTTTCAGTATCTTTCATGATCATCTATATGATACCTCCCTATTTGACAGAGGCGCATTGATGATTGAGTGAGATACATTGAGATACATTCAGTAAGAGCGTGGATTGTCATGATACCTCCGAACATCCGGAGCAAATGGCCTTTGCCCAGGAGTGAGTGCGCCCATGCTGCGGGCGCCAGCCGCGCCCGCAGAGGAATGTCGGAGCGCACAGACAGCGTCCCGCGCCCATGACCTGCGCTCACATGCGCCGCACCGCGGCTGGCCCGCCATTCGGCGGCTGCGGCCGTCACGATATCGCGCCGTGGCCATCGGCCGTGCTTCTGCGGCTGGTGTTCGGGGTGTTGATCGGGCTCATGCTCGGCATGGTGAGTGCGCGTGCGTCCGCACTCGTGCTCACCGGCGAGGACCTGACCGTTGCGGCCGCAGGCCATCTGGCGGTGCTGCGCGATGCCGAGGGCCGCATGACCGTGGACGATGTGATAGCCGCCCGCGAGACGTTTCAGCCGATTCCCGGCACCTTCAATGCCGGCTACTCGCCGCAAGGCGCATGGTGGCTGCGCCTCACCGTCCAGCCCGATCAGGGCGGCGACGGCGAATGGCTGCTTGAGCTTACCGCGCCGTTCACCGATGCCATCGACGTCTACGCCCCCGCCGTTATCGGCGCCACGCTCCGCCCGTCGGTGCATCGCCGGACCGGGGCGCTGGTGCCGCTGGCGGAACGCGAGCTCATCTCGCATCTCTATGTGGTGCAGACCGATCTGACCGCCGGGGCGAAACAGGACATCTATATCCGCATCGCCGGCAAGCGGGCCCTGACCGCATCGCTCACGCTCTGGCGGGAATCCGCCTTCCTCGGCCATCTGACATCCCATGCGCTGCTGATCGCCTTCATTGTCGGCGCGGCCTGCATCACCGCCCTGGGTTCGGTGATCTTCGGCGTCTGGCTGCGGGCCTCCGCCTTCGTCTGGTACGGCGCCTATCTCAGCTTCGCCGCTTTGGTGGTGCTGGGCAATTCCGGCCTGACGGCGTTCTTGTTGAGCGGGCTGTCGCCGGCCTTGGTGATCCGGCTCCAGGGCATGATCGGCTGCACCACCATCATGTCCGGCGCCTTCATGGTGCGGGCCATCTTCTGCGCCGACGGCCGGCACCCGGTCGTATCGCGCATCTTCGCCGGCATCGGCCTGGCCGCAGGCGGATCCGTGGCGGCGGCGGCACTCGGCTATTACAGCCTGGTCGCCCCGGTGCTCATCGCCGGCCTGCTGTTGATGTGCGTGCTGCTGCCATGGCTGGCGATCATGCGGGTGAAGCGACGCGAACCGGCAGCCGGCTGGTACTGCTTCGGCTTCTCCGCTTATAGCCTGTCCGGCATCTGGTTCTGCTTGATGGTTCTTGGCATCGTGCCCATGAGCACCATCGGGGAGCGCGGCTACCAGATCTCCAGCCTGCTGACCATGGTGGCGATCTTCGTCGGTCTGGCGACTTCAGTGCGGGCGGGTGCGCGTGAGCGGCGCGGCTTGCAGGAAAAGCTCCTGCGGGCTTCGCAGCAGAATGAACGCGAACTGGAACAGGCCGTGGCCCAGCGTACGGCGGCGCTGGAGAGCGAGATCGCCGCCCGCCGTGCGGCGGAAGCCGCTTTGGTGGAGGCCATGCGCGAGCAGCGGCATTTCCTGGTGATCGTGAGCCACGAGTTCCGCACTCCGCTGGCTGCCATCCGGGTGGCGATCGCCATTATCGAGCGCAGGCTCGGGGCAGCCGACGCCATGGCCCAGCGGGAAGCGGCACGGATCATCCGCACCGTCAGCCGGCTGTCGCAGATGATCGATACCTTCCTGGCGGAAGAGGTTCTGGACAAAACGTCGGTGCAGTTGCGCCGCGCGCCCATCAACCTCTCGGCGCTGGCGCAGGACATCTGCCAGGACCATGCCGCGCAGAGCCGGCGCGACATCCGGTGCGTGGCCGCCGATGCGCCAGCGATCGATGCCGACTGCGACCTGTTGCGCACCGCCATCGAAAACCTGGTGACCAACGCCATCCGCTATACCGAGGGACAGATCCGCGTGGCCGTCCAGCCGGACACCGACGGCGTGGCGGTGGTGGTCGAGGATGAGGGGCCCGGTATTCCCGAAGACGAACGCCTGCTCATCTTCGAGCGTTATTATCGTGCATCGAGCACACGGTCCCATGCCGGCATCGGTATCGGGCTGAGCATTGTACGCAAGATCATCACACTCCATGGTGGCCGGGCAACGGTGGAGGGCGCGCCGGGACACGGCAGCCGTTTCACACTCTGGCTCCCATACGCCGCAGTGCCGGCGGGCACCGCAACCTTGAATTCCGCTGAATCTTGAGCAGCAGAGCATCGGACGCTTGGGTCATGTCAATTCGCGTACTTTTGGTCGAGGATGACGACGAGTTTCGGGAGAGCCTCCAGAGTTTCCTGTCCGAAGCGGGGCTCGACGTCTGCGCGGTGGGAAATGCCGCCGGCTTGGCGCGGGAGATGCAGAAGGCGCCTCCCGACGTGGTCATCCTCGACCTGAACCTGCCCGGCACGGACGGGCTGTCCGCCGCGTTGAGCATGCGCGAGACCAGCAGCGTCGGGATCATCGTGCTGACCGGCCGCACGCAGAAACAGGACCGCATCCAGGGCCTCGCCATTGGCGTGGACCACTATCTGACAAAGCCCACCGATCCGGCCGAACTGGAACTGGTAATCCGCAACCTGCACCGGCGCCTGAGCGGCGCGGGCGCGGTGGCGCCGGAGGCGGGCAAG
This sequence comes from Azorhizobium sp. AG788, assembly GCA_943369575.1. GTDB lineage: Bacteria > Pseudomonadota > Alphaproteobacteria > Rhizobiales > Xanthobacteraceae > Azorhizobium. The sequence continues at coordinate 12,055 of CALRNP020000047.1, forward strand.
ACCGAGGCTGGGATGCCAGGTTCCGGGATGCCGGGCGCCGGGGCGCCGGGACCTTGGATCTTTCGGGCCAGGAAATGGCTGCTGGAAAGCCCGACCGGCCACGCGGTCAAGCTGTCCAGCATGGAATTGCAGATCCTCGACCGCCTGGTGGCCTCGCCCGGCGAGCCGGTCTCCCGCATCGAACTGATGCGGCACGCCGGCCGCCCGGACACCGAAGATGCCGGGCGCGGGTTGGACCTGATCATCTTCCGCTTGCGCCGGAAGGTGGAGAAGGACTGCGGCTTGGCGCTGCCGGTGGTGTCGGCGCGGGGCAAGGGCTACGTCTTTGCCGGAGAAGTGGCGATCCCGCCGGATTGATCCGGGGTTCAGCGCCGCACAGCTTCGCCGCCAGCCCTTGCCGGGCGAGGCTCCGCTCGCCTCCCGCCCAGCGGAAAGGGCGTTTGACAGCAAGGCTCCGGCACGTAACTATATGGTTAGATAATGGCCAGTGCGGGCGCCTTTCGCGCTTGTCATCGCCCTTGCGCCCGACACGCCGTTCTTCAACTCTGTCGTTTCCAGGGGCGCCGCGAAAGCGCCCTCGCCCCCGCATCCGGGCGCCAAACCGGAGCGGGGCGGCCCAATAAAAACCAACCGGGAGGAACACATGCCGGCCAAGCGCCCCCTGAAAACCGCGCTCACCACCTTGATCTGCGCCACCGCACTGATGGCCACCGCCACCGCCGCCAGCGCCGCGGACAAGGCCGTGCTGCTGCTCAACTGGTATAATTACGGCGAGCACGCCCCCTTCTATCTGGGGGTGGAGAAGGGCCTGTTCGCCAAGGAAGGCATCGAACTGGAAATCCAGGAGGGCCGTGGCTCCGGCATCACTGTGCAGGCCACCGCCGCCGGCTCGGCCACCTTCGGCTATGCGGATTTCGGCACCATGGTAAAGGCGGCCGTGAAGGGCGCGCCCATCAAGGCGGTCGGCATCATGCTGCAGAAGAGCCCGATGTCGGTGGAGGGCTTTGCGGACAAGAACATCCGCACCCCCAAGGATCTGGTGGGCAAGACGGTGATCTCGACGCCGGGAGATTCCTTCTCGCAACTGTGGCCGGCGCTGCTGAAGATCAACGGCGTCGACGAGAAGTCGGTGAAGATGATTTCCGGTGACGCCCCCACCAAGCGCAATGCGGTGATCTCCGGCCAGGCGGATGCGCTCCTCGGCAATGTGAACGACCAGAAGCCGCTGATCGAGGAGGCCACCGGCAAGCCGGTGCACGCCATGCTGTTCGGTGACTTCGGGGTCAATACGGTCAATGGCGCCTTCATCGTCAAGACCGACACGCTGAAGAGCAACCCGGATCTGGTGAAGCGCTTCCTGCGGGCGGCGGCGACCGCCGTGGCCGATGCCAAGGCCAATCCGGCGGCGGCGGTGGATGCCATGCTGAAGGTCAATCCCAAGGCCGGCAAGCGCGAGACACTGCTGGCCAGTTGGACCGTCACCGTGCCCCTGCTGCACACCGAGCGCACGATGAACAAGCCGCCGCTGTGGACCGACCCGGCCGACATTGCCGGCACGCTGGAAATCCTCGCCACCTATTCCGGCGTGGACGTGAAGCCGGACCAGGGCGAGACCTTCTACACCAACGCTTTCCTGCCTTGAGCCGTGCCTCCAGCTGAAGGTGAAGCGGGCGGCGCCGTCGCCCGCTTCACGCAGCGGATCATCCGCGCCCGTACCGCCCATCGCCCGTCCCTCGTCGGACGGGGCCGGGCGCAGGGGGGCGAACGCCCCGCCGCCCCGGCGAAATTGACAGCCTGACCACGCATAGATAAGTAACTAACCAGTTCGTTATCAGGATAGTCCCATGGTCGCCGGCCACGCCCGCCTTTATGCCATCATCGGCGACCCCATCGCCCATGTGCGCACGCCTTTGGTGTTCAATGCCTTTTTCGAAGCCCACGGCCTGGATGCGGTGTGCGTGCCACTACACATCCGGCCGCAGGATCTGGAGGCCGCCATTGCCGGCCTGCGCGGCATCGCCAATCTGGACGGCATCATCGTCACCGCCCCGCACAAGGCCCACATGGCCGCTCTGGTGGACCATCTGGAAGGCGACGGTGCGCTGGTGGGTGCGGTCAATACCGTGCGCCGCGCCGCCGACGGCAGTTTGTCCGGCACCATGCTGGATGGCCACGGCTTCGTCACCGGACTGGCGCGCGCCGGGCATGTGGTGGGCGGACGCAGCGTCTATGTGGCCGGGGCCGGCGGCGCGGCCAGCGCATTGGCCTTCGCCTTGGCGGGGGCCGGCATTTCCCGGCTCACTTTGTTCAATCGCACCCCGGAGCGGGCGCAGGCGCTGCTGGCGCGGGTGAAGGCGGCCCATCCGCATCTGGAGACCGCTCTGGGCACCCGCGACCCGCGTGGCCACGATCTGGCGGTGAACGCCACGCCCCTGGGACTGGAGCCCAGCGATCCGTTCTCCTTCGATGTGGAGTTGCTGTCCCCCTCCACCTTGGTGGCTGAGGTGCTGATGAAGCCCGAGACCACCGCCTTGCTTCATGCCGCTGCCGCCCGGGGGGGCTCGACCCACCAGGGCAAGCACATGCTGGACGGCCAGCGCGATCTGATGATGGCCTATTTCGGCCTGCTCCCGGCCGACTAACAAAAACGGCGCCTCGCGGCGCCGCTTCTGTGTTGACTGGGGGCAGGCCTTGGATGAGGGCGCGGCTGATCCGACCTAGATTTTCTTAGGCCGCTGAAGCCAGAAGGCGCCGCCGCCGCACCCGATGTCCTTATACCCCCAATAGTCGATCAGATCACGGAACCTGACGGACAACGTTGGATGCGTCGCGATATACTGAACAGGAAACAGGATTTCATCGCCCCCGCCACCACCATAAAGGTAGGCCAGCAATAAATATTGCTCATTGTAGAACCGACCACGCCAGTCCGCAGGGTAATCATCGGGTAGGAATATGTCGTGGATCCCGTAAACAACGCCCGCAGGAAGGACAGGCAATATTTCGGTGAAAAAGACCGTGACGTCAGAGCCCTGAAAGCTTCGGTGGCTGCAGTCGATAAAAACCACATCACCGTCAGATATATATTTCAGGAACTCCGCTTCGTCTAAACTCTCCAATGGCCGCCGATCCAGAACGTCGCATAACTGATCGATCTCCGCACGCGGATGCGGATCGATCGAAACGATTTTCGTGGAAAGCCCACCGTCCCGTATGGCGCGCCTGACAAATTTCGTCGAATTGCCGGAGCCGACCTCAAGGTAGACCTTCGGCTTCTTCATTCGTATCAATGTATAAAGCGATATGGCATCAAAATGTGAAAACCACTCATTTGACCAATACGGCTCAACTCCGGCGGGATCATCGACCCAAGGAGATATCTGGCCTATATCGTCTTTTAGCTTTTCAATTTCATCAATCAAACCTGCATATAGGCCTTCATATTTAGCAAGAATTTTACTTAATATTTTACCACTCTCTTTGTTGCTGACGTTTCGCGCCTCCAGTCTATATGGATAATCCATAATGACCAGCTTTCCATTCTGCGCCGCTTCATATAGCTGCAGATTATCAGCCTCGTTGAACATAAATCCCCCCACATATGAGCGGCGAGGTAGCGCCTCCTTGCTGAAACCGTCCAGCAGCTAAAAGCTGTGAGCGCCTCCTGCGCGCACTGGAAACGTGTAAGCATAGCTAGAAACACCCCACGCCCGAACGCTCCGAACTCTCTCCTGCCCCGGCGACCCGATGACTCCACAGACCCTTGCCGCCCTCGCTGCCCGCCTGCACGATGCCCGCGCCCAAACCACTCTCATAGAGGCCGGCCCCGATCTGCCCACGGGCATCGCTGACGCCTATGCGGTGCAGGCGGAGATCTTGCGCCTCAGCGGCGATGCCATTGTCGCCTGGAAGGTCACCGCCCTGCGCCCCGAGGAGCAGGCCGGCTATGGCGCCGACCGGCCGGTGGCGAGCCCGCTGATGGCCCGCTTCGTCCATGCGAGCCCGGCGGGGCTCTCGCTCAAGGGCTTCCTGCGCCCGCTGCTGGAATGCGAATTCGCCGTGCGCCTCGCCCGCGACCTGCCGCAGCGTGCGGCGCCCTACACGCTGGACGAGATCAGCGCCGCCATCGACGCCGTGGTGCCCGCGTTCGAGATCGCCGACGGCCGCGTGCCGGCGGATGCGCCTGGCGCGCTGCGGCTCGCCGACAGCATGGGCAACGGCGCCTTCATCATCGGCGCCCCCGTGGCCTGGACCGGACAGGACCTGAGCGCCGCGCAGGTGACGCTGACCCTGGACGGCATGCCCGCCGGCGAGGGTGCGGGCGCGCGCATCTGGGGCGGGCCGCTCGCCGCGGTGCAGGCGCTGGCCAATGCGCAGCCGCTCAGCGCGCTGCTGCGGGCCGGGCAGATCGTGACCACCGGCTCAGCGACGGTGCCGCTGCCTTTGCCCCATCCGGGCGAAGCGGTGGCCGATTTCGGCCCGCTGGGGCTGATCCGCCTGCGGCTGGAGGCCTGAGCGAATCCTATTCCAGTATAGTGCCCCCACCGGGCTCCCAAACCATGGCCCAGAATTGCTGACTCCAGTTGGTCTGATGCCCGTCAAGGTAACGGGATTTGCCAAGTGCCGTGCCCAGCTTCTCGATCAAAGCGGAGAACTCCGTGTCGATGGGGTTCGCCGCGGACCAAATCCGGCCCAGCACGTAAGTGAGCAGGGCATGGAAGAGCGTGATGCGGGTCGCCTTCTGCGCATCATAGGCGCGAGGCGTCATTTGGACGATTGCATGAAAATCCGTATTTGTCTCGTTGGCGTCATAGAAGCGATGCAGCCGAAGTTGCCATTGTGCTAAATTGCGACCGTAATGGGCATAGGATTGGATCGCCCCTGCGAACTCCCGCATGAAGGTGGCCCAAGGCTCTTGCCATAAACCGTTGCCGTAGCTCGGCCATACGTTTTGTTGTAGCCAAGCCCTGAGCCTGCCCGGCGTGAGATCGTCCGAATCCCATTTCAGTAATATCGCCTCTGCGTCGGCGTGGCCGCACAAGCCTAGTTCTATAACACTGATCGCTTCCACGCATTGCCGTGTCAGGGCTAGGGCATTGGCGTGCATCCCCTCCCTGTTGGCCTGGTTTGCCAGATGCAGCGTATCGAGCACGAACCAATGCGCCAACATCGGTGCAGACCGAACCTGCAAAGTCATATTTAGTTTAGAGACGCTAGCCGCGATGCGGTGCATTACGATGGCTGAGACCTCTTCATGGACTACAAACCATTCGGGCGTCTTTATCGCCATGCACTTATTCCGCCGCAGCCAATTGAACGTTTGTCCCATGCTACCAGGGTTCATGCAGGATCCCGAACCGTACGCAGCGCCGAGCGTGCGCGCTCTCCTCCGGCAGGGATGCCCGATCTAAACGACAGGACTGGGCATGACGAACGAAGTATCCTCCCCGCCTGCGGGTGTTCAAGTGCGATATCGAAGATCCCACCGTCACTCTCCCTTCGGCACGGCGCGGCGGGCCTGGAAGGCGCTGATGCCGTCCAGGCGGCCCTGGTCGGCCATGCAGATCACGTGCAGTTCGTTCTCGTGGCGCAGGCCCGCCTCCAGCGGCATGGACAGCGCGGCGCGGGTGGCGGCCTTCACCGCCTGAGTGGCGATGGGGCTGAAGCTGGCGATGCGCGCGGCCAGCGCCGCCACATGGGCATCCAGCGCATCGTCCGCCACCACTTCTTCCACCAGCCCCATGCGCAAGGCGGCGTCCGCCTCCACCGGCTCGCCGCCCAGCAACAGGCGCATGGCCTGGCCGTAGCCCACCAGGCGCGGCAGCATCTGCGAGGCGCCGCCGCCGCCGACCCAGCCGCGCGTCACCTCCGGCGCGCCGAGCCGGGCGCTGGCGGCGGCGATGCGGATATCGGCGGCCAGCGCAATCTCCAGCCCGCCGCCCAGCACCCAGCCGCGCAGCGCCGCGATCACCGGCTTGCGCAGATCACGCACCACGGCGGCATATTCGATGCGGTTGCGGAAGGCCCAGATGTCGGTAATTTCACCCAGCGCATTCATGTCCGAGCCGGCGGAGAAGGCTTTTTCGCCGCCGCCGGTGATCACCACCACCCGCACCGCGTCGTCGCGATCCAGCGCCGCGCAGGCTTCGCTTAAAGCACGGGCCATGTCCGGGGTGATGGCATTGTGCTTGCGCGGGCGATCCAGAATGATGCGGGCCACCGCCCCCTGGTGCTCCACCCGCACCGCGCCGTCCGGCGCCTCCTGGTCGTGGGCCTCCATGCTCATTCCCCCTCTCCCGCCCGTGTGGCGCGGCGGGCGACTTCGTCCAGCACGGCGGAGACGTCGCGGTCGGTGCCGCCATGGGCCATCATGTCGGAGAACACGCCGGTGAGCGTATTGAGCAAGGTGAGGTGCAGGCCCATCTGCGCCGCCTGCGCCTGCGCGGTGCGCAGATCCTTCAGCTGATATTGCGCCGGTGAGCCGGGCACGAAATCCCGCGCCGCCATGCGGGCGCCGTGGATGTCCAGCACCTTGGAGCCACCGAACCCGCCCATGAGCGCCTCGCGCAGGCGCACCAGATCCGCCCCGCCGCTGGCGGCAAAGTGGAAGGCTTCCGCCACCCCCACCATGGCGGCGCCCACCAGGATCTGGTTGGCGAGCTTGGCCAATTGGCCGGTGCCGGCAGGGCCGATGCGCGTCACCCGCCCCAGGGGTGCGAACAGCGGCGCGAGGTGCGCGATGTCGGCTTGCGAGCCCCCGGCCAGGATCGCCAGCGTGCCCTCCCGCGCGCCCCCTTCGCCGCCGGAGACCGGCGCGTCCACGTAGGCGATGCCGTGCGCGGCGCACGCCTCCGCTTGGCTTTGGGCGGTGGCGACGGGAATGGATGACATCACCACCAGCCGCGCGCCCACGGGCAAAGCCGCCATGGCGGGCGTGTCGCCGGAAAACAGCACCCCATCCACCACCTCGCCGGTGGAGAGCATGACGATGGCGGCCGCCGTCCCGGCCAGCGCCGCGTCCGGCGTCGGGGCGATGCGGGCGCCGTAAGCGGCCAGGGGCGCGCTCTTGGCAGGATCGCGGTTCCAGGCGGAGACCGCGAACCCCGCCTGCGCCAGGCGGCGGGCCATGTGGCCGCCCATGATGCCGGTGCCGATGACGGCGATGGCGCTGCCCGGCGGCAGTGTCTCTCCGGCCGGTGTGGGGTCGCCCATACTGTTCCTCCCGCGCGCCCCGCTCTGCCGGCGGGGTCGTCGCTTATGTCCACCTCAGGCGGTCTTGGCCGCTTTCTTCACCGCCGCCAGTTGCTTGAATTCATCCGACTGCTTGTAGAAGCCATCCAGCGGATAGCAGCCGGAGACGATGCCGTTGCGCGGCGCCGTGGTGCAGTCGGAGAAAGTGCGGCAGATCTTCTTTTTACTTGTGCCGTTCCCCGCCAGCACATCACGCGGCAGTTCGGGATAGGACAGCACCATGCGCCCCAGCCCCACCATGTCGGTCCAGCCCTGGCGCACCACCGCCTGGGCCACATGGGGCAGGAATTCCTGGAGATAGGTGTAGCCGGAGCCGATCAGGCAGAAGTCCGGGAACCGGGCTTTGATCTGCCGCACCACCTCCAGGTGCCGCATCACCCCCACAAGGGGATCTTCCGGCGGATGGTAGCCATCGGACGGCGGGTAGCTGGCCGGGCGGGTGACGTGCGGGTTGTAATAGGGACTGCCCAGAGTGACGTTGACCAGCCGGATGCCGAGGCTGCGCAGGATCTCGAACAGCGCGAAGGTCTCGGTGAGATCGAAGGCGGTGGGGTCCTGCGGGTCGGTGCCGAAGCCATAGGCGTAAGGCAGGGCCGCGCTGGCATCATCGGGCACGCCGGGGCCCAGCGCCCCGGGCAGCGAGCGGGCGGGATCGGGCCGATAGGACACCAGATCGATGGCGCTCACCCGCATGGCCAGCTTTAAGTCCGGGCAAGCGGCGCGGATGCCCGCCACCAGTTCGCGCACGAAGCGGGTGCGGTTTTCCAGCGAGCCGCCGAAGGCCCCCGGCCGGGTCTTGGCACTGAGGAATTCATGGCCGAGATAGCCGTGGCAATGCTTGAGATCGACGAAATCGAAGCCGCAGGCGGCGGCCCGCCTGGCGGCGATGATGTAGTCGTCGATCAGCCGCCAGATGTCGTCGTCGCTCATCACCGGATGATCGGGCGCCATGCCGAACTTCCGGTCGAGCACCGGGTGGTGATAGAGGATCTGCTGCTCGAAGCGGCTATTGTCATTGGGCTTGCAGAAGCGGCCGGAATGGGTGAGCTGAAGGCCCATCACCAGCCCATCGGTGCTGCCCATGGCGTCTTTGTGCGCGCCGATCACGGTGTCGCGCAAGCCGGCGATGGCGGCCTGATTGGCCTCGCTCATCACCAGTTGCAGCGGGTTGGCGCGGCCGTCCGGCCGCACTGCCACCGCCTCGCCGCCGAAGATCAATTTGGCGCCGCTCTCCCCGAACCGCCGCCAGCGCCGGGCGGTGTTGTCCGTGGGCATGCCGTCGCGGGTGCCGTCCCAGCCCTCCATGGGGTGGATGCAGAAGCGGTTGCCGATGGTCATCCCGTCCACGGTGAGCGGCGCCGCCAAAGGCGAGTCGGCGCCGCCGGCAACGATGTCGTCGCAGGGCATGTGGATGCCCAGCGTCGCCAGATGGGCGCGGAAGTCGGCCACGCTTTTGAGCGAGGTGATCTTCGGGAATTCCCCGTATTTCATGAAGCCGCTCCCTGCCGCCCGTACGCCTCGGCCGCGTCAGCCTCGATGCGTATGTAACCAGTTAGTTACATCATTTTCCCCAAAGCCTGTCAATGCGGCGAGACTGGCACGACGGCGTTGGCGGAGGGGTCAGGCGGCCACGAAGCGGGTCACCACATCCACCACATGGGCGCGGCGGATCTTGCGCTCGGCCGGGGTGGCGAGATCGCGGCCGAAGGCGGTGGAGAGGGTCGGCGTATTGGAAAAGTAGAAATAGCTGACCGCCGAAATGGTCATGTAAAGGTGCAGCGGGTCGATGCCCGGCCGGATGGTGCCTTCTGCCACCCCGGCATCGAGCAAGGTCTTCAGCCGCTCGATCAGCGAGATCTGCATCTCCCGCAGCCGCAGCGAGCGGCGCAGATATTCCGCATTCAGCATGTTCTCGCCATTCAGCAAGGTGATGAGATGCGGATGGGCGGCGGGATAGTCGAACTTGAACTCCACCAGCCGCTCGATGGCCTTCAGCGGCGGCAGGTTGTCCAGTTCCAGTTCCGCCTCGGCAATGCGCATGTCGGTATAGACACGCTCCAGGACCGCCACATAGAGGTCCTCCTTGCTGCCGAAATAATAATAGATCATGCGCTTGTTGGCGCCGGCCTCCTCGGCCACCACATCCACCCGCGCCCCGGCGAGGCCCTTGCGGGCGAACTCCACCTCGGCGGCTTCCATGATCTTCAGCCGGGTCTTGTCCGCATCGCGCGTCGCCAGTTCCTTGGCGGGCTCCGCCGCGGATGGACCCGCGCCTTTCGCCTTGGCGGCGGCGGCGGGCTTGCGGGGGGGAGCAACGCGGGCGGTCATGAGGCGAGTCCTGGGTCTGGTCCTGGCGGGCGTGACGGTTGCGCCGCCGGGAGCCCTCAGGCCCGCGACGCACGCTCGGGACGTTGCGATACCTTTAGGCTGCGTTCAAGTCCAATGGGTTCGGGCCGGAACAGGCGCGCCTCCATCCGCTTGAGGTCGGCGGCGATGTCCGGGCGGAAGCCCATGTGCGCGAGCACGTCGCGCTCCAGATCGACGCCGGGGGCGATCTCGATCAGTTCGATGCGCCCGGCTTCGTTGCGGCGGAACACCGCCCGCTCGGTCACATAGAGCGCCTCCTGCCCCACCGCGCCCGCATAGGCGCCGCTATAAGTGAGTTGCTGGAGGGCGGCGACGAACTTGCGGTCGCGGCCCTCGCGGGCGATGCGGGTCTCACCGTCGGGCCAGGAAATATCGAGGCCGGCGGCGGTGAAGGTGCCGGAGAACACCACTTTCTGCGCATTCTGCGAGATGTTGATGAAGCCGCCCGGCCCGATGATGCGATCGCCGAAGCGCGAGACATTGACGCTGCCGGCCCCGTCCACCTCGGCGAAGGAGAGGAAGGCCAGTTCCAGCCCGCCGCCGTCGTAAAAGTCGAACTGATAGGGCTGGTCGATCATGGCGTGATAATTGCGGCTGGCACCGACCTCATTGCCGGTGGCGGGGGCGCCGCCGATGAGGCCCTGCTCATTGGTGAGGGTAATCGCCTCCAGCATCCCCTCCTCCGCCGCCACCGTGGCGATGCCGGTGGAAATGCCCGAACCCAGATTGCAGATGGCGCCGGGAAACAGCTCCAGCGCCGCGCGCCTTGCGATCACCTTGCGGGCGTCGAAGGCCAAGGGCTCGATGGCGGAGAGCGGGATCTTCAGTTCGCCCGCATAGGCCGGGTTATAGTCCGAGACATAGGTCTGCATCTGGGTGGGGTCCACCACCACATAATCCACCATCATGCCGGGGATCTTGACGCTCTTGGGGGGAAGCGTGCCGCGCCGGGCGAGGCGCTTCACCTGCACGATGACGAGGCCGCCAGCGCGCCGCGTGGCCTGGGCCATGGAGAGCATCTCGCCGAAGATGGCCTCCTGCTCCATGGAGATGTTGCCATCCTCATCCGCCGTGGTGCCGCGCAGGAACGCCACCTGCGGCACGAACGGCTTGTAGAACAGCCATTCGCGGCCGGCGAGCTGCACCACCTCCACCAGATCCTCGGCGGCACTCGGGCTCTGGCGGCCGCCGCCCAGGCGCGGATCCACGAAGGTGCCAAGGCCGGTGTGGGTGATGAGGCCCGGCCGTCCTGCCGCCATCTCGCGGGTGAGCTGGGAGATGGCGCCCTGCGGCAGGGTATAGGCTTCCACCCGGTTCTCCAGCGCCATGCGCTCCACCGGGGGTGAATCCACCAGCGTGCCGCACACCACGCGTTTCAACAGGCCGTCATGGGCCAGATGGCCGATGCCGCGGCTCTTGCGATCGCCCAGGCCCACCGGATGCACCGTGGTGAGCGCGCGCGGCGCCCCCTCAGTCAGGAACCGCTCGGCCACGGCGGCAATCAGCGTATCGGGCACCGCATGGCCGCCGCCTGAGCCGCCGATCAGGAGGGTATCGCCGGTGCGCACCATCTGCGCCGCCGCGCGCGCGCTGATCACCCGCATGCCCATGATCATTCCCCCCGGCGGCGGTGCCGCGCTTTTGCTTGATGGCCGGTTGATGCCCACTTGGCGCCGGCCTGATTTTGCGAAGGCGCTCTGCCCGCCCTCTTGAGTAACTCACTAGTTAGTTATATACGGAAGACCCTTGATCCGTCAATGCGCGCGGCCCCTTTGCGGGGGCGCGGCGGCCCCCTCATGTCCCCGGCGCGTCGCCGCGCCGAACGCCCCAGAGAGCCTTGTCATGAGCAATCTCGACCGCGAGCAGGTCCTCTCCGTGCATCACTGGACCGATACGCTGTTTTCCTTCACCACCACCCGCAGCCGCACGCTGCGCTATCTCAATGGCCAGTTCACCATGATCGGCCTGGAAGTGGAGGGGCGCCCGCTGCTGCGGGCCTATTCCATGGTCAGCCCGAACTATGAGGAGCAGCTCGAATTCTTCTCCATCAAGGTGCAGAACGGGCCGCTGACCTCCCGCCTCCAGCACCTGAAGGTGGGCGACACCATCTTGGTGGGCCGCAAACCCACCGGCACGCTGATCCACGACAATCTGCTGCCCGGCCGCCATCTCTATCTGCTGGGCACCGGCACTGGCCTTGCGCCATTCATGAGCATCATCCGCGATCCCGACACCTATGAGCGGTTCGAGAAAGTGGTGCTGGTGCATGGCTGCCGCTTCATCGCCGAACTGGCCTATGAGAAGCTGATCACCAAGGCCCTGCCGGAGGACGACCTGCTGGGCGAGAACGTAGCGGACAAGCTGCTCTATTATCCCACCGTGACCCGCGAGCCGTTCCGCAACACCGGCCGCATCACCGAGCTGCTGGTCTCCGGCAAGCTCGCCGCCGATCTTGGCCTGCCGCCGCTCTCCCGCGCCGACGACCGGGTGATGATGTGCGGCAGCCCGGCCATGCTGGCGGATGTGCGGGCGCATCTGGACCGGGAGGGGTTCACCGAGGGCAGCATGTCGGAGCCCGGCGAATATGTGATCGAGAAGGCGTTCGTGGAGAAATAAGCGAGCGCTCAGTCGAACCACTCGTCCTCGGGGTCGAAGGCCGGGATCGGGATGTTGAGGATGCGCATGCGCCCCACCGCCCGGTGCCGGCAGCCCGGCTTGATGAAGATGGAGGTGAGCGGGCCGACCGGGATGCGTTCCCCGTCCAGCTCCATCACCCCCTCGCCTTCCAGGATCACGTAAATCTCGGTCATATGCTTGTGGTAGTGCACCCGCGCATCCTCGGTGATGTCGGTGAGGTGGACGGTGGCGAGCGTATTGTCCGGGGTAGAAAAGGCCCGGCGGGCGAAGCCGCAGGGGCAGGCGACGGCGGGGATTTCCGGCAGACGGGCGATCATGTAATTGGCGTCGCTCATGGCAGGGCGCCCTCCGGGCTGCGGGCTTGCGCCAGCGGCAGCCGCAGCGGCGCGAGGCTGTCCCAATCGGGCAGTACTGCGGACGCGAAACCCGGCACGCCGAGGCCGCCGGTCTCCAGCATACCGGCACGGATCGCCAGCCGCGGGCCGGCGGCGGTCGTCACGTAGAAATCCGGATGGGCGGCGGCGAAGCGCTCGGCTTCCGCCACCGGCGTGGCGCCAAAGCCGGGGGCATAATGGTGGCCGTTGCGCTCCACATGCTGGAGGCCCAGGAAGGCCGCCAGCGCCGTATCCTGCTGCACCGCCAGCCCCGCCTGGCAGGTGAGATCCTCGCCGGTCAGGAAGCCGCCGAAGGTGCGGGCGCGGGCGCCGTTCAGCAGGGATTTGTAGAGGCCCTTGCAGGATTTCGACGACACCCCGCCATAGCCCAGCGCCCGCGCGGCGGGAAAGGCGCCATAGCCGTCGTCGGCCTCGTCGATGATCAGCGGCAGATCGCTGCTCAGTCCATCCAGCGATGTCTCCAGGGTGAGATCGCGCGGCAAGGGCTGCTCCAGATAGAGCAGGCGGTGGAACAAGGGCCGCAGCGCGTCATCGCTGCCGAGCCGGGTCAACAGCGCCCGCAAAGCGTCGAGGTCGGCATATTGCTCATTGGCGTCCAGGCTGGCGCGGACGCCCTCAACGCCTTGCACCACCTGCCAGATCGCCGCCAGCCGCGCCGCATCCTGGACGACATCGCCGGAGAGCTTGAGCTTGAAATAGCGAGCGCCGGTCTCCGCGATGATGGCCGCCAGCCCGTCCGGCCCGTCCAAAGGATCGGCCATGCCCACGGTATGCCGCACCGCCACCTGCGCCAGCGGGCGGCGGGCGGCGAGGACGGCGGTGATCTGCTCGGCGGAGAGGTCCGGAGTCAGGCGGGCATCGAGGCCCATCACATTGGCGCCGAAGCCGGTGAAGACATCCAGGCCCAGCGCCCGCAGCAGCGCGTCGAGGATCGCCTTGTCGATCTGCGCCGGCCCGAACGCCGCCGCCAGCGCCGGCATGCCGCCGACGGCGGCGGCCATGTGCACGGGATAACAGGCGGCATGGTGGCCGAAGGCGGTGTCGTGCCGGCCGCTAGCCAGATAGAGCCCGCGCGCCAGCATCAGGGCGTGGCGCAGTTCGTCCACGGTGGCATCGGGCGAGAGGTGGGGCCGTTTGTCGAACCATTTCGGCACCATCAGTTCGGCGGTGCCGCCAATGGCGCGCCGGCCGTCCGCTAGGATGATCTCCACCCGCGCAAAGGCTTGGCTGGCCCGCTCCACCGTCACCGCCCCGAACCGGAACGGGGTGACAAAATCCACCGGCCGCTCGAACAGCGCAATGTCGCTGATTGTGAAGGCCGGCGCGGCCATCAGTCGAGGCCGCCGTGGGCGTAGAAATGGTGGCGGATCTTCTGGCTCAGGGCCACGAATTTGGGATCGGCCATCACCTCCAGCGTGCGCGGGCGCTCGATGTCCACGTCATAGACCGCGGCGATGGAACCGGGGCGCTCGCTCATCACCAGCACCCGGTCGGCCAGGAACACCGCTTCCGGTATGGAGTGGGTGATCAACAGCACGGTCTTGCCGGTGGCGCGCTGGATGGTCTGCAATTCCACATTCATCTTCTCGCGGGTCATGGCGTCCAGCGCGCCGAACGGCTCGTCCATAAGCACGATCTTGGGGTCGTGGACCAAAGCGCGGCAGATGGCGGCCCGCTGCTGCATGCCGCCGGAGAGCTGCCAGGGATATTTGCGCTCGAAATCCTGCAGGCCCACCATCTTGAGCAGTTCGTGGGCGCGCTTGGCGTGGCTGTCGCGGTCGAGGTGCTTGACCTCCACCGGCATCATCACATTGGAAAACACCGTGCGCCAGGGCAGCAGCAGCGGCTGCTGGAACACCACGCCCACATCCGCATGCGGCTT
>CALRNP020000048.1:0-26268 GCA_943369575.1 Azorhizobium sp. AG788
GGAACTGGGCATGGGCAAGGTGATCTTCCCCGCCCACGCCTCCACTTTGTCCGCCTGGGGCATCCTGTGGTCGGACATCACCCACGATTTGTCCGCCACCCAGATCGGCCTGTTCGCCGATCTCGCCCCGCACATGGCGCAACGGGCGCAGAATCTCGCCGCCGAGGCCAACCGGCTGCTGGCGGAAGACGGCGTCCGGCCCCAGGACTGCGCCTTCGAATGGGCGGTGGACCTGCGCTATGCCGGCCAGGCGTTCGATCTGCGGGTGCCGCTGGACTGGGCAGACTTCTCGCCAACAGGCGTCGCCAACGCCACCTCTGCCTTCCACGCTTTGCACCGCCAGCGCTTCTCTTATGACGAGCCCAGCGTTCCGGTGGAGGTGGTGGCGCTGCGCCTCACCGCCATCGGCCGCCTCGCCAAGCCGGCGCCCGCGCCCGGCGATGCGGCCGCCCCTGGCGCCGCCCCGCACACCCGCCCGGTGCATGGGCGCGGCGGGGCGGTGGACACCCCCATCTGGTCCCGCGAGGCCATCGGCACCAGCCCGGTGCCCGGTCCGGCGGTGATCGAGGAAACCTATACCGCCACTTATCTTCCCGCCGGCTGGACCATCAGCGCGCACGCTTCCGGCGCGCTGATCGCCACCCGCGCCGCCACCCATTGAGGACCGCCGCCATGAGCGACTTTGATCCCGTCCGCCTCGAAGTGATCCGCAATGCGCTGGTCGCCGCCGCCGAGGAAATGAGCATCACCATCTGGCGCACCAGCCGGTCCACGGTGGTGCGGGAGATCCTGGATTTCTCCACCGCCGTCTTCGACGCCCAGGGCGGCAACATCGCCCAGTCGGCGCGGATCCCGGTGCATCTGAACTCCATGTCCGACTGCCTGAAGACGGTGCTGGAGCGCCATATTCCGCTGGAGAGCTGGAACGATGGCGACGTCATCGTCACCAATGATCCTTATGCCGGCGGCCAGCATCTGCCCGACATTCAGACCTTCCGCCCAGTCTTCGTCAATGGAGAACGGGTCGCCATCGTCGGAACACTTTGCCATCACGTGGACGTCGGCGGTGGCGCGGCCGGTTCTTACTATGCCGCCGCCACCGAGATCTTCCACGAAGGCATCCGCATCCCGCCGCTGCGCTTGGTGGACAAGGGCGTACTGAACACCGGCGTGTTCGAGATGCTGCTCTACAATGTGCGCCAGCCGGACGAGACGCGGGGCGATCTCAATGCCCAGATCGCGGCGCTGGGCATCGGCACGCGGGCGGTGTCCCGGGTGGCGCAGAAGTATGGCAACGCCCCGCTGGCGGGCGCCATGGCGGCCATTCTGGATGGGTCCGAGAAGATGATGCGGGCGGCCATTGCGGCCCTTCCGGACGGCACCGCCACCTTCGTGGAGACGGTGGATGATGACGGCCAGTCGGAGGAGCCGATCCGGCTGGAGATCACCATCACCAAGTCCGGCGACACCATCGCGCTGGATTTTGCCGGCTCCAGCCCGCAGGTACGCGGGCCGGTGAACAACACCCCGGCCATGACCTGTTCGGCGGTGTATTACGCATTGTTGGCGGCGCTTGGCTCCGAAATTCCGGCTAATTCCGGATGTTACCGCCCTGTCAAAGTGACACTTCCCACTGGGAGTGTCGTAAACGCGCAGTTCCCCGCGCCGGTGGCCGGGCGGATGGTGGTCAATCACCGCATCGCCACCTGCGTGTTCGGCGCCCTCGCCCAGATCGCCCCGGAGCGGATCCCGGCGGCCTATTACGCCATCTCTTATGTCTATGCTCTGTCCATCGTCCGGCCCGATGCCCGGCGGCAGGTCTATTTCGACATCGAGGTCGGCGGCTGGGGCGGCCATGCGGGCGGCGATGGCGCCAGCGCCCTCTCTTGCGGCCTGCACAACAACACCAATGCCCCGATCGAGATGGTGGAGGCCAAATATCCGGTGGTGTTCACCCGCTACGGCCTGCTGCCCGACAGCGGCGGGGCGGGGGAACATCGCGGCGGGCTGGGCCTGGTGCGCGAGTTCCGGCTGGAGGCGGCGGAGGGCTCGCTCTCCACCAATTTCGAGCGCTTCCGCTTTGCCCCCTATGGCATCAAAGGCGGCCAGCCCGGCTCGCTCAGCAGCACCACCGTCACCCATGCGGATGGGCGGGCGGAGAGCCTGCGCTCCAAGGTCTCCGGCATTCCGCTCAGCGCCGGAGATACCGTCACCATCAAGACCTCCGGCGGCGGCGGCTTCGGCAATCCGGCGGATCGCGATCCCGCCCGCCTCGCCGAGGATCTGGCCGAAGGGCTGGTGACACCCCAGGCTGCCCGGACCCTCTATGGCGCCGGGACCAGCGGTGAGGTGGCGGCATGAGCGCCCCGGCACCCACACCCATGGTTGCCCTCACCCTGGCGGAGGTGGACGCCCTCACCATCCGCGCCCTCACTGCCAGCGGCGTGAGCGAGGCCAATGCCCGCTCCGTCACCGCCTCGGTGGTGGCGGCGGAGGCGGAGGGCGTGCACAGCCACGGCCTCGCCCGCCTGCCCACCTATTGCGCCCATGCCAAGGTGGGCAAGATCGATGGGACGGCGACGCCCACCCTCACCTGCCCGCGCCCGGCGCTGGTGCGGGTGGATGCGGCGGACGGCTTCGCCCATCCGGCCATCGACCTCGGCCTGCCGGCTTTGTTCGAGGCCGCCCGCAGCCAGGGGCTGGCGGCGCTGGCGGTGACCAATTCCTATAATTGCGGCGTGGTCGGCTACCATGTGGAGCGGATCGCGACGGCGGGGTTTCTGGCGCTGGGCTTTGTGAATGCCCCGGCCTCCATCGCCCCGGTGGGCGGGACGCGGCCGGTGTTCGGCACCAATCCCATCGCGCTCGCCGTGCCCCGCGCTGGGGAAGCGCCCTTGGTGCTGGACCAGTCCTCCAGCGTGGTGGCCAAGAGCGAAATCGTGGTCCATGACCAGCGCGGGGAAGCCATCCCGCTGGGCTGGGCGCTGGACAAGGACGGCGCCCCCACCACCGACCCTAAGGCGGCGTTGAACGGCGGAACCATGGTGCCGTCGGGCGGCCACAAGGGCGCCGGCCTCGCCTTGCTGGTGGAGCTTCTCGGCGCCTGGCTCACGGGCGCGAGCCTCTCCATCGACGCTTCGTCCTTCGCCGACAACCAAGGTGGCTCGCCGCGCACCGGCCAGTTCTTCGTCGCCATCGATCCCGGCCCGCTGGCGGGGCCGGATGCGGCGGGGCGGCTCGCCCATCTGTTCGCGGCCATCACCGACCAGGAAGGCGCCCGCCTGCCCGGCCAGCGCCGCGCCCAGGCGCGGGTGCGCACGGCCAAGGAAGGGGTGCGCATTCCCGCTGCACTGGCCGAAAAGCTGAAGGCCATCGCCGGCTGACACCGATCTCCCGGCCCCCACAGGTGCCGGGAGATCGTCCCATAAGAGCGTCACACCGAACGGGTGATGCCGCCGTCCACCCGGATGTTCTGGCCGGTGATGTAGCCGCCCCGTGGCGTGGCCAGTAGCGCGATCACCTCGGCCACCTCCTCCACCGTGCCATAGCGGCCCATGGGGATGCGCTCGCGGAACTGGGGCTTTTCCGGCAGGCTGTCGATGAAGCCGGGCAGCACATTGTTCATGCGGATGTTGTCGGCCGCATAGCGATCCGAAAACAGCTTGGTATAGGCGGCAAGGCCAGCCCGGAACACGCCGGAGGTGGGAAACACCGGGTCCGGCTCGAAGGCGGCGAAGGTCGAGATATTGACGATCGAACCGGATTTCTGCGCCTGCATGATCGGCGTCACCAGCCGGGTGGGGCGCACCACATTGAGGAAATACACATCCATGCCGCGATGCCAGTCGTCGTCCGTGAGGTCCAGCAGCGGCGCGCGTGGACCGTGTCCGGCACTGTTCACCAGCGCATCGATGCGGCCCCAGCGCTCCATGGTGGCATCCACCAGGCGCTTGAGGTCGTCATTGGACTGGTTGGAGCCGGTGACGCCGATGCCACCCAGTTCCTGGGCCAGCGCCTCGCCCTTGCCGGAGGAGGACAGGATGGCGACCTTGAAGCCTTCGCCGGCCAGCTTGCGCGCCGCCCCGGCGCCCATGCCGCTGCCGCCGGCGGTGATGATTGCAACTTTCTCGGCCATTGAAGCCCCATCCCCATGATCGGTGGCTGTGCCACCCCCGCGGCATCTGACCGATCCCATGGGCGCGGGTCAACGGCGGCCGCCGTGCAAAAAATCGCGCCGGGGGCGGGCGCCATGTCACGATCGCCGGGGGCTGGCTCGTCTTGGGTTTGCGTGCATGCTGCACCCAGGAGACCCCGATGACCCCGCGGATCAAGAACCACTTCACCCTCGCCCCCGACAGCATCAAGGCCATGAGAGACCTGGAGGCGAGCCTTGCCGCCAGCACCCTGGAACCCGCCTTGCGGGAACTGGTGAAGATGCGCGCGTCGCAAATCAATGCCTGTGCCTTCTGCCTGCATATGCACGCCACCAAGGCCCGTGCCGATGGCGAGAGCGAGATGCGCATTTATCTGCTGAATGCCTGGCGCGAATCCCCGCTTTATTCCCCGCGCGAACGCGCCGCTTTGGCCTGGACCGAGGCGCTGACCCTGGTGGCCACCACCGGCGCGCCTGATGCCGACTATGAGGCCATCAAGGCCGCGTTCACCGAGACCGAGCAGGTGCAGCTCACCCTGCTGATCGGCGCCATCAACACCTGGAACCGCCTTCAGGTCGGCTTCCGGGTGGCCCATCCGCTGGATGCGCCGCGTGTCGCGGCCTGACACCGCCACGTCCCTGTTCCAGGCGCACCGGCCCCGGCTGGTGCGTCTGGCCTATCGCATGCTCGGCTCGCTCAGCGAGGCCGAGGATGTGGTGCAGGATGCCTGGCTGCGATGGCGGGAGGTGGATGTCGCTGGCATCGAGGCGCCCGGCGCCTTCCTGTCGCGCATCGTCACCCGGCTGTGCCTGGATGTGATGAAGTCCGCCCGCATGCAGCGGGAACGTTATGTCGGCTCCTGGCTGCCGGAACCGCTGGTGGAGACCGCGCCCGAGCCGGACCCGGACGACCTCACCTTGACCTTGATGCTGGCGTTGGAGCGCCTGTCGCCCTTGGAGCGCGCGGCCTTCCTGCTGCACGATGTGTTCGCCGTGCCACTGGACGAAGTCGCCACCACTTTGGAGCGCGAGCCGGCGGCGGTGCGGCAACTGGCGGTGCGGGCGCGCCAGCATGTCCAGGCCGCCCGGCCCCGCTATCCGGTAGCGCCCGAGGAGGGCACCCGCATGGCGCGGGCGTTCTTCGCCGCCTCGCACAGCGGCGACACCACGGCGCTGCGGGATCTGCTGGCGGAAAACGTGGTGCTGCGGGCGGATGGCGGCGGCAAGGTTCTCGCCTTCCTCAACCCGATCCTGGGAGCGGAGCGGGTGCTGCGCCTGTTCGCGCGGCTGAGCGCCAAGACGGCGATCAGCCTGGGCAACCCGATGCAACTGATGTGGATCGACGGCCTGCCCGGCTTTGCCAGCATCGAACGCGGCGCCATCCTGCAAACCACGGCGCTGGAGATCGTCGATGGCCGGATCAGTGCCATCTACATCACCCGCAATCCCGACAAGCTGCGCCATCTGGCGTTGACGCTGGCTTGGGATCCGGCGCCCATCGGGGATGGCGCCATCTAGGGTAAGAGGCCCCGCCGCGGCGGCTCAAGCGGTGTCTGCTCGTCATGCCCGGGCTTGTCCCGGGCATCCACGCCGGGCCGACGGCACAGACCTCTCAAGCCGGAATCAGCCGTGGCCCGTGGATCCCCGGATCAAGTCCGGGGATGACGACCCTCTGTGAGAGGAGGCCACACCTTGAGGGGGCGCCAAAGAGAACGTAGAGGCAGTCGGGCCGAACCGCTCAGGGCCGGCCCGACCGCCCGGCGATCACGGACGGGCCGCGACGACGATGATCTCGACCAGATACTGCGGAGCGGCCAGGCGGCCTTCGCTGGTGGCGCGGGCGGGGGGATTCTCCTTGTCCACCCACTGGTCCCATACTTCGTTCATGGCGGCAAAATTGGCGATGTCCGACAGCCAGATGGTGGCGGAGAGGATGTTGGCCTTGCTGGTGCCGGCACGCTCCAGCAGCGCGTCGATGGAGGCGAGCACGTCGCGGGTCTGAGCGGCGACGTCGGCGCCGTCGCCCACCTGGCCGGCCAGATAGACGGTGTTGCCGTGGATCACGGCTTCGCTCATGCGGGCGCCCTTGTCGAGGCGGACGATGGACATATTGGCATTCCTGAAATTGCGGGCGTGACGCCACGGGGTGGGAGAAAGGGCGGGCACCGTCAACCAGCGCCTGCCGCTGGCGCGCATATAGCATCCGCCGCGGCGCTTGGCGTGGTCCACCATTCGGACCTGTGGATGAGGCGCTCCGCACCGATCGGTCGCGCCGGGGCGACGGTGACGGCGGCAACACGTTCCGCTACCTTGCTTTTCGACGGTCCATCGGGCTTTTATCACCCACCGGATCGGGTCCAGAGGCTCCGCCTCCCAAAAACAGGAAACGCCATGTCCCCCTCGCCCACCAAGGTTGCCCTCGTCACCGGAGCCGCGCGCGGCATCGGCCTTGCTGTCGCCAAGCGGTTCCTCGCCGAGGGCTGGAGCGTGGCGCTGCTGGATATCCAGGGCGAGTTGGTGGCGCAGGCCGCAAGCGGCCTCGGCCAGCCGGAGAAGGTGCAGGCGATCACCTGCGACGTCTCCCACCCGGCGGAGGTCGCCGCCGCCCTCGCCTCCGTCGCAGAGCGCTTCGGGCGCCTGGATGCGCTGGTGAACAATGCCGGCGTCGCCGTGTTCAAGCCGCTGATGGAGACCACGGAAGAGGAATGGGCCCGCATCCTGGCGGTGAACCTCACCGGGCCGTTCCAGTGCACCAAGGCCGCGGTGCCGGTGATGCGCGAGCATGGCGGCGGCGCGGTGGTGAACATCACCTCCATCTCCGGCCTGCGCGCCTCGACGCTGCGCACCGCCTACGGCACCAGCAAGGCCGGTCTTGCCCACCTCACCAAGCAGATGGCGGTGGAACTGGGCGGGCTCGGCATTCGGGTGAACGCCGTGGCTCCCGGCCCGGTGGACACCGCCATGGCCAAGGAAGTGCACTCCAAGGAAATCCGCGCCGATTATCACGACGCCATCCCGCTCAACCGCTACGGCCTGGAGGAAGAACTGGCCGAAGCCATCTTCTTCCTGTGCAGCGACCGCGCCAGCTACATCACCGGCCAGGTGCTCGCGGTGGATGGCGGCTTCGACGCCGCCGGCATTGGCCTGCCGACCCTGCGCGGCGAACGCCGCAACGGCTGATCTTCGCTTGCCGGCATCGCGCCTTCGATTGGGCGCGGTGCCGGCGGCCCGGTACCCTCTGCCACACGCAGCGCTCCGCGCACGCCCAGGTCCGCCGCGCCACCTGCGCGGCTCGATTCCCGCGATTGCCTACCTGCGGACCGCTGCGCCTCGCAGCCACGCCGCGGCACGCCGTACCCTGATGCGGCACGCCGGTGCCGAGCGCCTCCTGGTACCGCCCAAATCCAGCAATTTCAGCGCCCCGTGGCCCTTCGCGGCGCAAATATGATCCTGCGCAAAGCGTCATCCTCCCGTTGCGCCACATTGGCGCACAACGAAGGATGATGCGCGAGACGCCGCCATGAATTCAGACGCTTTTGTGCGCGCAAGCGGCCGGCCCGGCCCCGCCGCCAGACCCGCGTGCCGCTCCGAAGAGCAGCCGGTCACTGATCCTGCATCCTGCCGCCCCGCCCGCTTGGACAGCGCCCTCATTTGAAACCGCGCGGGGCCGCCCCTCGCCGCACATTGTCCCCGGAGTTTCCGATGCGTATTGCTGATTTTCCCATTCGTACCAAACTGGTCGGCTTCGCCGGTGCCCTGTTCGGCGTCGGGCTGATGGTGGTTGGCGCCATCGGGCTCTACACCATGACCACCGCGGTCCAGAGCGACGCGGAACGCCGTGGCGAGGCGCTGGCCAAGGATTCCGCCCGCTCGCTGGGCAGCGATGTGGACCAGGCGGCGATCACCGCCCGCACCGCCGCCACCGCCATCGCCGGCTTCATCGCCGACGGCCGCGTGGATCGCGACCAATTGGCGGCGGTGATGCGGGCGCTGGTGGCGGAGACCCCCGGCCTGCTGGGCATGAGCCTCGCCTTCGAACCCGACGCTTTGGATGCCCGCGACGGCGAGTTCATCGGCCACGCGCTGTCCGACAGCGCCGGCCGGCTGCGGGCACGGGTGCTGCGCCGGGCCGACGGCGGCATCGGGATTGAAAAGCTTGACCTCGCCCAGCAGCCCGGCGCCGCCCTCTGGTACAACAAGCCCCTGCGCGACAACCGCTCCACCATCACCCCGCCTTATGCCGCCCAGATCGAAGGCCGCGCCGTGCCGCTGGTGACAGTATCGGTGGTGGTGCGCCGCAAGGGCACCCCGGTGGGTGTGGTCACCGCCGATCTCGCCTTGGACAAGCTGGGCGCTCTGGTGGGCGCGCTGAAGCCGTTCGACACCGGACAGGCGTCGCTGGTGAGTGCCAATGGCCTGTGGCTGGCCAGCCCCGACGCGGGCCGCGTCGGCCAGCCGGTGGCCGATGCCACCACCAAATCCCTGGTCAGCGAGGCCGCCGCCGGCAAGCCCGTGCAGCGGGTGATCTATACGGACGACGGCACCACCAGTTGCGCCGTCTGCGTCAGCGCCATGCGCCTCATCGGCACGCTCATGGGTTCCTATGACAGTGCCACCGCTTATGCCTTCGCCAGCGAAGTGCGCATCTCCGGCGTCGACGAGCGCTGGACCTTGATCCTCACCGTGCCCAAGGCCGATGCGCTCCAGACCGTCACCGACGCCCGCAACATGATGGCCGGCATTGCTGCCATCGTCATGGTGCTGGTGCTGCTGCTGGTGTGGGTGGGCGCGCGGCTGCTGACCCAGCCCATCAGCGACATTACCGACAAGATGCGGGCGCTGGCCGGCGACGACACCTCCATCCAGCTGGACGGCCTCGACCGCAAGGACGAGATCGGCGCCATGGCGCGGGCGGTGGACGTGTTCCGCGCCAATGCCATCGAGCGGCATGCGCTGGAGGCGAGCCAGCGGCAGGCCCAAGCCGCCCAGCAGGCCCGTCAGGCCTCCATCGACACGCTGATCTCCCGCTTCCGGGATGCGGCGGCGGCGATGATCGGCGAGGCCAGCAGCGCCTCCACCGATCTGGAGGCGGTGTCCTCGGAACTCTCCCACTCTGCCAATGAGAGCAAGACCCGCGCCTATTCCGCCAGCGAAGCCTCCGCCCGCACCTCCGCCGACATGCAGTCGGTGGCGGCGGCGGCCGAGCAGATGGCCAGCTCCATCGGCGAAATCTCCCGTCAGGTGGCCAACACCTCGGAGATGATCGGCCATGCGGCGGCGGACGCCCGCTCCACCAATGACAAGATCGCCAGCCTCGCCGCCGCCGCCAACCGCATCGGCGACGTGGTGAGCCTGATCGAAGCCATCGCCGGCCAGACCAACCTGCTGGCGCTGAACGCCACCATTGAGGCCGCCCGTGCCGGCGATGCCGGCCGCGGCTTCGCGGTGGTGGCCTCCGAGGTGAAGCAATTGGCGGCCCAGACCTCGCAGGCGACCAATGAGATCGTCTCGCAGGTCAGCGCCATCCAGACCGAGACCCAGCATGCGGTGCTGGCGATCCGCACCATCTCGCAGACCATCGAGAATGTGGACAGCTTCGCTAGTTCCATCGCCGCCGCGGTCGAGCAGCAGAGCGCCACCACCAACCAGATCGGCTCCAACATCGACAGCGCCGCCAGCGGCACCGGCGCGGTGGCGGCTGACATCCAGCAGTTGAACTCGGCGGTGCTCGGCACCGATGCCTCGGCCTCGCGGGTGCTGAATGCCTCCCAGTCCGTGCGCACGGTGACCAACCGGCTGGAGAAGGAAATCGAAGGCTTCCTGCGCTCGGTGGCCGCCGCCTGAGGCTCGCAGGCGCGGGCCGCGCTCCACCGTCACGCAAAAGGCCCCGGCGCGTCAGCAGCCGGGGCCTTTGTCGTTTTGGGGGCATCACGCGGCGCGCCGCGCCCCGTCGCGCGGCTCTCAGGCGGCGCGGATGGCTTCGAAGAAGCGCTCCACCTTCTGGCGCAGGGTCCCGGCTTCCTGCGACAGGCGGGAGGCCGCATCCAGCACCCGCGTGGCATTGGTCCCGGTGGCGGACGCGCCCTCGGTGACGTCGCCCACGTTCGAGGACACCTCATGGGTGCCGGTGGCGGCCTGATGCACGCTCTCGGCGATTTCCTTGGTGGCATCGCCCTGCTGCGACACCGCCACAGAGATTTCCGAGGAAATGGCGTTGATTTCGTCGATGACGTCGCCAATGCCCTGGATGGCGGTGACCGCCTCGCCGCAGACGTTCTGAATGGCGCTGATCTGGCCGGTGATATCCTGGGTGGCCTGCGCCGTCTGGTTGGCCAGCGTCTTCACCTCGGCGGCCACCACCGCGAAGCCCTTGCCCATCTCCCCGGCCCGCGCCGCCTCGATGGTGGCGTTCAGCGCCAGCAGATTGGTCTGGTTGGCGATGGCGTTGATGAGGCCGACAATCTGGCTGATGCGCTCGCTGGCGGTCAGCAGGCTGCGCACTGTGCCGTCGGTCTGTCGGGCGGCGACGGCGGCCCGTTCCGCCACCTGGCGGGAGGTGTCGACCCGTTGGGAGATTTCGGCGATGGAGGCCGCCAGTTCCTCGGAGGCCGCAGCCACGTTGCGCACATTGGTCGAGGCCCGCTCGGCGGCGGTGGCGGCGCTTTGCGCATTGGCCGAACTGGCCTGCGCCGTCGCGCTCAGCGACCGCGCCGTCTGCTCCAGCGAACCGGAGGAGGTGGTGACGGTGTCGAGCACGCCGGCCATGTCGCCGGCAAAGCCCCGGATCAGGGTTGCCACCGCTTCGGCGCGGCGCTGGCGCTCCTGGCTCTCCTGCTTCTGCGCCGCTTCCATGTGCGCACGCTCCACCGCATGCTGCTTGAACACCTCCATGGCCGCGGCCATGGCGCCGATTTCGTCGCGGCGGTCGAGATCGGGAATGGCCACGTCCAACTTGCCGGTGGCCAGGGCATTCATGGCGGCGGTCATGCGTCCGAGCGGGCGGGCCACGGCCCGGTGCAGCAATTGCGCCAGCAGCAGCACCGTCACCAGCGCGATCAGCACGATGGCGATGCCGGCGGTGACGCGAAACGCCTGCAGTGGCGCGAACGCCTTGCCGGTGTCCATGGCCAGGGCGACATACCATTTCACCGAGGGCAGCCCCGCCAACGGCACGAAGGTCAGCATCATCGGGCGATCGCCGGCCTGGACATCGACCACGCCTGCGCCGACCGCCGGCGCGGTGGCGCCGAACAGGTCGCTCAGCTTCTTGTTCACCAAGGCGGGGTTCGGATGCACCAGGATGGTGCCGTCGGCGCTGACCACGAAGGCCTGCCCCAGGCCGCCGAAGGTGATGCCCGAGATCATCCGCACCAGGGTGGCCAGGGAGAAATCGCCGCCGACCACACCCGCCAGCTTGCCGTCCGCGGTCACCGGCACGGCGGCGGTGATGACGAGGCCGCCGGTGCTGGCGTCCACATAAGGCGCCGTGAGCACCGGCCCCTGCGCCCGCTCCGCCGCCTGGTACCAGGGGCGCTGGCGCGGATCATAGCCGGACGGCATCGGCTTGGACGGGGCATTGGTGTGCACCCCCTCCGCATTGCCGAAATAGGTGGATTGGAACTGGCGCATCAGCACCGCATTGTCGAGCACGCGGCGGGCGCCGGTGGGCTCGCGCGAAATGGCGTCGGCCACTTCCTCAGCGAGCATCACGCGGCCCGCGAACCAATTGCTGATGCTCGCGGAGGCCAGATCGCCGGCGGTCTGCAGGTTGCGGGTGATGTCTTCGGTGACCATGTCGCGCTGGCGCATATCGATCAGCGCGGAATAGCCGAAGAAGGAGACGATCACGGCACAGGCGGTGACGGCGATGATGCGGCGCATCAACTTCCGCCGCGGCTGCGGGCTTGTGGCTTGCATCGGAGGCTCCATGGCGAAAGGAACGAATGCAAGAGCCGGCCTGGCCATCCCCGAAGATCGGAACCAGTAGCCGGCAAATACATTTGAATGAAACGATGACAGTTCTGCAAATGAATTCACCGCACATCGCCATGTGTTCACAAGCACTGGCAAACGATTTTTGATCCATTTTGCATGTCATATTTACATCGTACACTTCAACTATAATTGATATTACGCATGCGCTGGATGCATAGCCTCGGCACCGCCAAGACCGCCCCCCAGTCGCGCCGGGAGCGGGCATTCGCAGGCCCGCGCCGCCGACACCAAACGCGTCCGTCGGCGCCACCCGTGTTTTCAATTTGCACGCAAGCTGTATACGATGGGCGCATCCAACGCCCATCTGCGAGCTCCAGACCGGCCCATGCGCACTTTTGACACCATCATCACCGGCGGCACCGTCGTCACCGCCGCCGACCGCATCACCTGCGACGTGGGCATCAAGGATGGCCGCATCGTCGCGCTCGGCACCGGCTTCACTGACGCCGACGAAATCATCGACGCTACCGGCAAGCTGGTTCTGCCCGGCGGCATCGATGCCCATGTGCACATCGCCCAGCCCTCCGGCGAGGGCATCGTGATGGCGGACGATTTCGAGAGCGGCACCCGCTCGGCGGCGCTGGGCGGCACCACCACGGTGATGCCGTTCTGCCTCCAGGAAAAGGGCCAGAGCCTGCGGGCGGCACTCACCGCCTACCACGCCAAGGCGGCCGGCGAATGCCATGTGGACGTCAGCTTCCACCTCATCATCTCCGACCCCACCGACCAGGTGCTGGGCCAGGAACTCCCCGCGCTGGTGGAAGACGGCTACACCTCGTTCAAGATCTTCATGACCTATGAGGGCCTGGCGCTGAACGATCGCGAGATCCTCGACGTGATGTCGGTGGCCCGCGAGACCGGCGCTCTGGTGATGGTGCATGCGGAGAATTACGACGCCATCCGCTTCATGACCGAGCAACTGGAAAAGGCCGGGCGCACCGCCCCGCGCTTCCACGCCACATCCCGCCCCATCGCCGTGGAGCGCGAAGCCACCCACCGCGCCATCTCGCTGGCGGAACTGGTGGATGTGCCGGTGATGATCGTCCATGTCTCCAACCGGGAAGCCATGGAGCAGATCCGCTGGGCGCAGCAGAAGGGCCTCACCGTGCTGGGCGAGACCTGCACCCAATATCTGGTGCTCACCGAAAACGATCTCGACGGCCTCGGCATGGAGGGCGCCAAATATGTCTGCTCGCCCCCGCCGCGCGACGTGGCGAGCCAGGAAGCCTGCTGGGAGGGCCTGCGCACCGGCGTGTTCACGGTGTTCTCCTCCGACCATTGCCCGTTCCGCTATGACGATCCGGAAGGCAAGCTGACCCCCAAGGGCAAGTCCTCGTTCCGCTGGGTGCCCAACGGCATTCCCGGCGTCGCCGCCCGCCTGCCGATTCTGTTCTCCGAAGGGGTGATGAAGGGGCGCATCGATCTGGAGCGCTTCGTTGCGGTGACCGCCACCAACCCGGCCAAGACCTACGGCCTCTATCCGCGCAAGGGCACCATCGCCATCGGCTCCGACGCCGACGTGACCATCTGGGATCCGAGCCGCACCCAGACCCTCACCCATGCACTGCTGGGGGACGGCGCCGACTACACCCCTTATGAGGGCCTGGAGATCACGGGCTGGCCGGTGCTGACCATGGTGCGCGGCCGCACCGTGGTGCGCGATGGCGACGTGGTGTCGGCCAAGGGTCATGGCACCCATCTCGCCCGCGCCAAGTCGCCCTTCGCCAAGGCGCCCGGCCCGGTCAGCTTCGCATGAGCGACGCCGAAGCCCCGGAGGACACGGTCCATGAGGCAGGCCGCATCGGCGGTCTGAACCTGTCCAATCTCGCCTACAATTCGGTGTCCGAGATGATCCGCCGCCGCCGTCTGCGCGGCGGCGAGGTCATCGTCGAAGCGCGGCTGGCCGAAACCCTGGGCATCTCGCGCACGCCGCTGCGCGAGGCGCTCCAGCGGCTGGAGGGCGAGGGCCTGGTGGTCAAGGGCACCGGACGCTCCTATGTGGTGCGCCATGTGGACCTGCGGGAATATCTGCAAAGCCTCAAGGTGCGCGAGATCCTGGAGCCGGAAGCGGCGGGGCTGGCGGCGGGGCGCATTCCGCGCGGCGAGATCGCGGTGGTGCGGGCCGAGATCAACGAGCAGCGCGACGCAGTGCCCTACCACACCGACGCCCATTGGCGCTCCGACGACAATCTGCACGAACTGTTCGCCCGCCACTGCGGCAACGAGGTGCTGGCCGGCATGATCCGCAGCCTGCGGGTGACCACCCGCCTGTTCGAGATCGCGCGTCTCGCCGACCGGCTGGAGGCCGACTCGAGCGAGCATCTGGCGATCGTGGAAGCGCTGGAGCAGGACGACGCCAAGGCGGCGCGGCGCGCGGTGCAGAACCACATCCGCAGCCTGGGCAAGAATGCCATCGACGGAGTGAGGTAAGCGGGCCTCATGCCAAGGGGCGAAGGTGCTGACGCATCCGCAGCTTGAAACGCTCAAGCGCCGCGCGGGCTGCCCACGCGAGCGAACCGCACCACGCCGATGCCGCTCAGCGCCACGACCACGGCGCCGATGGCGGCGCTGATGGTCGGCACCTCGTCGAACACCAGGAAGCCCACCAGCATCGCCCAGACGATCTGGGTGTAGAGCAGCGGCGAGACCACCGCGGTGGGCGCGCGCCGGAACGCCGCTGCCATCATCAATTGCCCGCCCGTGCCCACTAGACTGCCCGCCCCCAGCAGCAGCCAGGACGACAGCGGCATGGGCGTATAGCCCAGCAGGCCCAGCACACTCAGCCCCAGCGCAAACAGGCCGGCCCAGAACACCAAGGCAATGGCGCTCTCGGTGCGGCCGCCGAAGCGGGTCAGCACGTAGAAGGTGGCGTTGGCGCTGGCCATGGCGAGGGGAAACAGCAGCGCCAGGGACAGCGCTCCGGCGGGATCAAGGGCGATCAGCACCCCGCCGAACCCCACCACCAGGCACACCCATTGCAGCGGACGGGGATGCTCCCCCAGCGCGAACAACGCCAGCAGGGTGGCGAGCAGCGGCGCGGAGAAGGTCAGCGCATAGGTCTGCGCCATGGGCAGATGATGCAGCGACAGGGTCATCAGCACCGTGGTCGCCACCAGGCAGATGCCGCGCGCCAGATGCAGGCCGAGCCGCCGGGTGCGCAGGGCATGGGGCGCAAAGGCCCGCGCCACGCCGGCCAAAACCATCACCTGAACCAGATTGCGCCCGAACACCAGCGGCCCGATGGGATGGGCGGCGGCGAGATATTTCAGGGTCGAATCCATGGCGGTGAAGCAGAGCATCGCGCTCAGCATCAAAGGCACCGCCAGCCAGGAGGCCGCGACCGGCGCCGCTGCAACCGGGGCGGCCTTCACCGACGGCGCCTCAGCCACGCTCAATGCCGCAGAATCTTGGAGACGAAATCGCGGGTGCGCTGATGTTGCGGGGCGTCGAAAATCTGCGCCGGCGGTCCAGTTTCAACAATCTTGCCCCCGGCCATGAACACCACCCGCGAGGCCACCTCGCGGATGAACGCCATCTCATGGGAGACGATGAGCATGGTCATCCCCTCCTTGGCAAGCAGGCCGATGGTGTCCAGCACCTCGGAGACCAGTTCGGGATCGAGCGCGGCGGTGACCTCATCCAGCAGCAGGATTTCCGGATGCAGCGCCAGAGCCCGCACGATGGCGACGCGCTGCTGCTGGCCGCCGGAGAGTTCGTCGGGATAGCGCGACAGCTTGTCGCCCAGGCCCACCTTGGCCAGCAAGGCGCGGGCCTCTTCCTCCACCTCGCGGCGGGGCCGCTTTTTGATCTTCACCGGCGCAATGCAGACGTTTTCCAGCACACTCATGTTCTGGAACAGATTGTATTGCTGGAACACGATGGCGATGCGATCGCGCAGCCGGCGCACCTGGGCGGCCTCGGCATAATTGACCGGCTCACCATCCAGCTTCACCGTTCCGCCCACCGGCGCCAGCAGGCCCATGAGCACGCGCAAAATGGTGCTCTTGCCGGAGCCGGAGGGGCCGATCAGGCCGATCACATCGGCCCGGCCCACGGTGAGATCGATGCCGGAGAGCACGGTGTGCTCCCCATAGCGGGCCTCAAGGCCGGCGATGTCGAGATGATGCAAGACGAACCTCCAGCAGCGCGCCGAGCCGCGCCAGGGGATAGGAGATGAGGAAATAGACCACCAGGATGGCGCCGAAGCTCAGCGCCGCCGAGAAGCCCTTGTTGTTGAGCACCTTGCCCACATAGGTCAGCTCGATGACCCCGATCTGCGAGGCCAGCGCCGTATCCTTGATGAACATGACGAAATAGCCGAAGGCCGGCGGCAGCACGAGCCGCCAGGCCTGCGGCAGCACCACGAAGCGGATGGTCTCCAGCAGCGAGAAATTCATCGCCGCCGCCGCTTCCCACTGGTTCTGATGCACCGATTTGAGGCCGCCGCGGATGATCTCGCTTAAGAAAGCCCCGGCGATCACCGTCACCGAGACGGCGGCCATGACGAACAGAGGAATGTCATAGCCGGTGGACTGAAAGGCGAAGAAGCACAGCATCAAGGTGACCAGGAACGGCACCCGGCGGAACACTTCGGTGAAGCCGATGGCCACCACCCGCACCGGCAGCAGCCACTTGCTGCGGGTGATGCGGGTCACCGCCAGCACGAGGCCGATGAGCGAGCCCAGCACGCAACCGAGCGCCGAGAGCGCCACCGTGGTCCCCGCCGCCTTGGCGATGAAGATGAGATTGTAATAGGTGGCGAAGCGCGGCCACTCTTCGACGATCTGGCTCCACATCACACCAGCTCCGTGCGCACGCGGAAGGCATAGCGGCCAATGAGCGCCAGCAGCACCGAGGCGGCCAGCGTCAGCACCACATAGATGCCGGCGGTCACCGAGAAGATCTCGATGGAGCGGAAGGTCTGGGCATTGATGTTGAAGGTCTCGCCGGTGAGTTCCTCCACCCCGAACACGGCAGCCATGGAGGTGCCCAGCGTGACGATGATGAAGTGGTTGGAGAGTGGCGGAAACAGCACTTTCGCCACATGGGGCAGGATCACGTAGCGGATCTGCTGCAGGCGGGAGAAGCCCAGCACCTGCGCCGCCTCCATCTCCGAGGCGCGGCGGCTCTCAAAGCCCGCGCGCTGGATCTCGGTGAGATAGGCGCCCGCATTCAGCGTCATGCCGATCACCACCGCGGCGAAGGACGACAGCAGGATGCCCATGTCGGGCAGCGCGAAATACAGGAAATAGATCTGCACCAATTGCGGCGTGTTGGTGAAGAACACGACATAGACGCCGATGATCCGCGCCAGCCAGCGCGGCCCGAACGACTTGATGGCGGCGCAGGTGGTGCCGATCAGCAGCCCGCCGGAGAACGCCAATATGGCGATCTGCAACGACACCAGGGCGCCCTCAAGCAGGCGCGGAAGGAAGGGCCAGATCTGGCCGAACTGCAAGGTGTAGGACATGACGCCGGACTGTGAGCGAAACCGTGGGGGCGAAGATACGTGAGCAAGGTGCGCCCGGCGGACTGATCCGCCGGGCGCGAAAAACGCTAATGATCAAAAGAACGGCTGGGCGCCCACCGGCTTGATCATGTCCATGCCGAACCACTTCTTCCACAGTTCGGTGGTCTTGCCCTTGCGATACAGATCGAAGATCGCGACGTTCAGCCAGTCCTTGAGACCGGCCGAATTCTTGGCCACGCCCAGCGAGCAATAATAGACGTCGATGGGGGTCTCGACGACCTTCCACTCCACCTTATGCTTGGACATGTGCTCGCCCATGAAGTCGATCACATCGATCATGGCGGTGCCGCGGCCCTGCGCCAGCGCGCGGACGGCATCGGGATAATTGTCCAGCAGGGTGACCTTGGCGTTCTTCAGATTGTCCTCGATGAACTTCACCGGGGTCGAGCCCCGCACCTGCACGAAGGTGACGGACGGATCATCCAGCTGCTTCCAGTCCGTATAGGGCTTGTCCTTGGTGGTCAGCACGCCCAGCACTTCGGTGTGCACCGGCAAGGTGAAGTCGATCACCTTGGCCCGGTCCGGATTGCGGGTCATGGCGCCCATGACGAAGTCGATCTTGCCGGCGGTGACGAAGGGGATGCGGTCGGGCGAACCCACCTGCACCACTTCCAGCTTCACGCCGAGCATCTTGGCGATCTCGGTGGCGTAGTCGACATCGAAACCGACGATCTCATTCTTCTCGTCGAACTTGCCCAGCGGCGGCAGCGTCGGGTTCACGCCGACGCGGATGGTGCCGGACTTGATGATCTCATCCAGCGTCCGCGCCTGGGCGGCCCCTGGCAAAACGGCGCCGGCAATCGCAACCGCGATCGCCCCAGCGGCGAGCAATGACTTCAACATGCGTGGTTCTCCCGACCTCTGGATCCCGGCAGGTGCCACCTTGGAGGTGACTTCCCATTGCCAAACGGTAGACAATTTGTATACAACGGGAGGCATCTGTAAAGCGGAAATCGCGCACATCCCCGGCTCCATCGGGGTGCGGGTCACGGGACATTCGGGCATGGCAGCCACGCAAACCTCAGGCGGGACGGACCCGCGCCCCATGGTGTCCATCACCATCGACGGCACCCCTCTGGCGGTGCGCGAGGGCGACATGCTGGCGACCATCTTGGCGCGCGCCGATCTCAAGCGCCTGCGCCACAGCCCCCGCGCCGGGGCACCGCGCGGCGCCTTCTGCTACATGGGCGTGTGCCAGGAATGCGCGCTGCATGTGGATGGCGCCATCCGCCAGGCCTGCCTCACCCCGGCCCGCGCTGGCATGCGCGTGGAACGGCGGGGCGTGCTGTGAGCACCGATCTCATCGTCCTCGGCGCCGGCCCTGCGGGCGCCAATGCCGCCATCGCCGCCGCTGATGCCGGCCTCAAGGTGGTGCTGTTCGACCAGCAGCCGGCCGCTGGCGGCCAGGTGTGGCGCGCGCCGCTGGCCGGCTTGGAAGACACCCTCCCCGCCTCGCCCGAGCGGCGCAGCGGCGACGATCTGCGCGCCCGTCTTGCCGCCTCCCGCGTGGATGCCCGATTCGGCCGCACCTTGTGGTCGGTGGGCCAGCGCTTCCGCGTCGATGCGGTGGGGCCGGACGGCAACGAATCGGTGGAAGCACCGCGCCTGATCGCCGCCACCGGCGCCCATGAGCGGGTGGTACCGTTTCCCGGCTGGACCCTCCCCGGCGTCATCGGCCTTGCCGCCGCCACCGTGCTGCTGAAAGCCCAAGGCGGCGTGCCCGGCACCAGCATCGTGGTGGCCGGCTGCGGCCCGCTGCTGGCGGTGGTGGCCGCCGGCATTCTCAAGACCGGCGGCAGCGTGGCCGCCGTAGTGGATCTCAGCGGCCCCGGCGATTGGCTGAAAGCCCTGCCCGCCATGGCGACGCAGCCGGCCCTGGTGGCGCGCGGCGCCGGCTGGGCGCTGAAGATCGGCGCCGCCCGCGTGCCGGTGCTGTTCCGCCACGCCATCCGCGCCGCCGAGGGCGGCGAAGAGCTGCAACGGGTGCGCATCGCCCCCGTGGATGCGCAGGGCGCTTTCATCACCGGCCCCGAGCGGGTGATCGAAACGGACACCTTATGCGTCGGCCACGGCCTGGTACCCGGCGGCGAGGTGCCCCGGCTGCTGCGGGCGGCGCAGACCTTCGACCGGCGCCGGGGCGGCTTCGTGCCGGTGCTGGACGCCGTGGGGCGCACCAGCGTCAACGGCCTCTATGCCTGCGGCGACGGCGCCGGCATTCGCGGCGCGGTGGTGGCCGAGCAGGCCGGCCGCCTCGCCGGCCTCGCCGCCGCGCACGATGCCGGCGCTTTGTCTGCCGCAGCCTTCGCCACGGCCAGCGATGCGGCCCGCGCCGCCATCGCCAAGGCGCGGCCGTTCTCGGACGCCATGGCCGGCATGATGGCCCTGCGACCGGCGCAAGCGGCGTCCATTCCCGCCGACACCGTAGTGTGCCGCTGCGAGGACGTGACCCGCGCCGAGATCGATGCCGCGCATGCGGACGGCGCCTGCGACCTCAACCAGTTGAAGCAATTCACCCGCTGCGGCATGGGCCCGTGCCAGGGCCGGTTCTGCGGCGATGTCGCCGGCGAACTGCTGGCGCTGAAGGTGGGCTCGCGCGAAGCGGCCGGCGCCTTCACCGCCCGCCCGCCGCTGCGGCCGGTGGCCTTGGCGGACCTCATGGGCGCCTTCGATTATTCCGACATCCCCATTCCAGCCCCGGCGCCCCTATGATTCACGATCTCGCAGTCATCGGCGGCGGCGTGCATGGCGGCACCACCGCTTTGTTTGCCGCCCGCGGCGGCATGAAGGTCGCCCTGCTGGAGCGCGGCCCGCTGGCCCGCGAGGCGTCCGGCGTCAATGCCGGCACGCTGACCATGCAGATGACCCGCGTCGCCCTCATTCCCTACGCCTTGCGCGCCCATGCCATGTGGGCCAGCGCCCGCGAGTGGCTGGGCCATGACGTGGGCGTGGTGGTGTGCGACGGGCTCTCGCTCGCCTTCACCGAGCAGGAAGAAGAGCTTCTAACCTTTCGCGCCGGCAAACGCCGCGAGGCGGGCGCGCCCATCGAGCTGGTGAGCGGGGCGCAGGCCAAAGCCATCGAGCCCGGCGTCTCCGACCAGGTGCGCCTCGCCGGCTATTGCAAGGTGGACGGCTTCGCCAACGCCTATCTCACCGGCCTTGCCTATCGCCGGGCGCTGCTGGAAGCGGGCGTCGACCTGCGCGAGAACACCCCGGTCTCCGGCATCGACCGCGAGGCGGATGGCTTTGCCATCCAGACCTCCAGCGGCACTGTGCGCGCGCGCCGCGTGGTGCTGGCGGGAGGCGTGTGGATCGAGCCCATGCTGGCCTGGCTCGGCGTGCACTTGCCCATCAAGACGCTGGTCAATCAATTGGTGGTCACCGAGCGGGTGCGGCCGGTGATGCGCACGGTGGTGGGCATCGCCAACGGGCTGCTGTCGCTGAAGCAATATCCCCACGGCACCGTCGTCATCGGCGGCGGCTGGCAGGGCATCGGCGACCGTGAGCGCGGCGGCGTGGAACTGCTGCCCGACCGCATGGTCGGCAATGTCCGCCTTGCCTGCCATGCCATCCCCGAACTGAAGGGCGCCCGCATGGCGAGAGCCTGGGCCGGCCTGGAGGCCGAGACCGCCGACGCCTTGCCGGCGGTGGGTCCGGTGCCCGGCGTTGAGGGCGCCTATGTCTGCGGCTCGGTGCACTCCGGCTACACCAGCGGCCCCTATATCGCGCGCCTGCTGGCCGACCATCTGCTCGGCCGCGAGTCGGACCTGCCCCTGTTTCCCATTGATCGTTTGCTGAACAGCAGCATTGCCCCGCGAGGCCCCCAATGACCAAGACCTTCACCGATCGCCTGCGCGGCATCCACGCGGCCACCATCGTGCCCATGCGGCCGGACTTCTCCGTGGATGAAGACGCGCTCGCCGCCCACATCGCCGACGTGACCGCTGTCCCCGGCATCAACGGCCTGCTGGTGAACGGCCATGCGGGCGAGAATTTCCTGCTGTCCCTGGCCGAGAAGCGCCGGGTGGTGGAGATCGCCCGCGCGGTCAGCCCCGCCGATTGCCTGATCGTCTCCGGCGTCAATCATGAGTCCAGCCTGGAGGCTGCGCGCGAAGCCGCCACGTTGGAAAAGGCCGGCGCCGATGGCCTGCTGGTGTTTCCGCCCAACAGCTGGGCGCTGGGCCATTCCGACGACTGCGTGCTGCTGCACCACCGCCTGGTGGGCGAGGCCACCAGCCTACCGCTGATGCTCTATGGCGCGCCGGTGGGTGCCGGCGCCATGTCCTATGGGCGGGCGCTGCTGCGCCGGCTGGTGGAAGATCCCCGCATCGTCGCCATCAAGGAGGGCAGCTGGGAGGTGTCGACCTATGAGGAAAACCTGCGTCTCATCGGCGCGGTGCGCCCCGGCTTTGCCGTGCTGGGCTCCGGCGACGAGCATCTGCTGACCAGCTACATGATCGGCAGCGCCGGCAGCCAGGTGAGCCTTGCCGCCGTGGTGCCCGAGGTGGTGGTCGCTCTCTGGGACGCGGCCGAGGCCGGCGACTGGACGGGCGCCCGCGCGGTGCATGAAACGCTCTATCCGCTCTCGGTCGCCATCTATCGCGATGCCCCCGGCGGACGGGCGACGGCGCGGCTGAAGACCTGCCTGAAGCTGCTGGGCCGCATCGCCCATGACGGCTTGCGCCCGCCCCACGCCCCCTGCGACCCCGCCGAGACCGCCACCCTGGCAGCGGCGCTGCGGGCCGCCGGCGCCGAATTCCCCCTGGAGGTGCGCAGCGCGTGATCACGTAACCGCGCGGAAGGGGATGACGCGAGCCGACACATAAGCTCATATGCGGGCGCCAGAACGTTTCCGTTAGGGGGAGGCCGGAGGCGATTCGAGTTTGCTCGTTGTGAGGCACGCGCTGGCGGGAATGATCACCAAGAGGATATTGCGCCGGGGCGCGCTGATCGCAGCCGCCCTTGTGGTGGCCGCGGCCTTTGGCGCCGAGCTTTACCTGCTGGATCAACAGGGTGACGCCGCCTGGAATAACGCGGTCCGCGCGTCGGAATCGCTTGCCAGTACATTGGCCGACAGTGTGGATGAAACCTTCGCCGACGTGGACCACGCCCTGACCGCCGCGCAGGCCGCAGCGGAACTGGCTGGTTTCTCAGCGCTTCCCTCGGCCTTGCAGGACACGCTGCTGTTCGGGGCTGCCCCTATCATCAAGGGGCTGGAAACGATGATGGTGGTCTCGCCTGAAGGGCGGGCGCTCTATCGCTTTCCCGCCGGCCCGGCCGAGGATCGCACCCTCGCCAGTGAGGCCTTTTTCAAGGCCCAGTTGAGCGGCAAGGGCTTTGCCTACCTGGGCGGGCCGCAGCCGGGGCTCCTGCGTCCGGATGCCGCAGCGCTATTTTTCAGCCGCCGCCTGTCCCGGCCCGACGGCCAATTCGATGGCGTGGTGGTGGCCACGGTCAAGCTCGACGCGCTGCGGAACAAGCTGGCGCCGGTGGATGTGGGCGCCAACGGCATCGTCATCCTGGTGCGCAATGACGGGCGGGTGCTCCTGCGCCAGCCCTCCACCGACGGCCAGGGCAATGCCGGCCGCGACCTCTCCGCCGCACGGCCGTTCCGGCGCATGAGCAACGACCCCACCATCTCCTTCACCGAAGTCTCCAGCACCGACGGGGTGAACCGCTTTTATGTGAACCGGCAGCTCACCCATGCGCCGGTGATCCTGACAGTGGCCTTCGCCGTCGATGACGTGATGAAGGATTGGCACCGCCAGGCGCTGATGCTGATGGTGGGCGGCGCCAGCCTGTGCCTGATCATTCTCGCGCTGATCGTCGCCTTCTTCCGCGCGCTGGAATCGCGCTTCCGCATCGAGGAAGAGCTGGAGGGGCTGGTCTATACCGACAAGCTCACCGGCCTGCCCAACCGCCGTCACTTTGAGGAGATGCTGCACCGGGAATGGCGCAAGGCGGCGCGCAGCGACGAGCCGCTCTCGGTGCTGATGGTGGAGATGGAGCGCTTCGGCGAGATCACCTCCCGCCTCGGCCATGCCGCCGCCGACAGCTTCCTCAAGGAGGTTGCCGATCGGTTGAGCGCCACCCTGAAGCGCCCGGCCGATAGTGTCGCCCGTTACGGTGCCGATGAATTCGCCGTCTTGCTGCCCGACACCAACCGCAATGGCGCCGCCCGCATCGCCGAGCGCCTGAAGCAGGCCATCGAAAGCGTGCCGGCCATAGGCCGAGACGGCGAGCGGATCTCGGCGGTGGCGCGCATCGGCTGCGTCACCACCATCGTCGCACCGGGCGCGGACGTGGCCGAGATCCAGAAGGCGACGGAACGGGCGCGGGCCATGGCCCGCAACTCCCGCCGCCAGCCGATCGCCTCCGAAGAATATTTCAGCCGCAAACCCGCCCGCTGAACCGGCGCGGCTCCGGTGGGAAAGCTGCCGCTCAGTTGAACAGCGACAGCGCGTCCAGATCCTCCTGGCTGAGTTCGAGCGCGGAGAAATCGCTGGGCGAATAGCGGCGTTCCGCCTGCGCCGCCATGGCGCGCCCGGCGAGCGCTTCCGCCTCGATGGCGGCCAGCAGCCGCGCAATCCCCGCCGCCCCGTGGCCCGGCCCGAACTCGCACCGCACCACCAGGGCGCCGGCCTCCTGCCAGCAGTTGAAGGCCAGGCGATGCGGGCGCGCAGCCAAGCGGTCCCGCTCCCGGCCCACGCCCAGGTGATGCAACTTCAGCCCCGCGTGACCGAAGCGGCTGATATCGCCGAGGAAGTTGAACGACAGCTGCGGCCGTGGCGCCACCAGCGGCACCGGGGCGCTGCGCAGCAGGCCGTAGCCCATGGCGCGGCGCGCGCTGCCGCGTGCCGCCTCCTTGACGCTCAACAGCCAGCGCGAGAGGTCGGCGTCCGCGCCCGGCAGCGCCACCGGATAGCGGGTGGTGAACCAGCCGATGGTGCGCGAGAGATCCACGTCCGCCTCCAGCGGCTCGCGGCCGTGCCCCTCCAGCTCGATCTGCACGGCGCCGCCGGTCCAGGCGACCAGCACCCGGCCCACCAGGGCCAGGGCACTCTCGTGCGGCTGCAGGCCGAACCGCTCCGTCAGATCGGTGAAGAGCGGGCCGCAGAGGTCAGCGGCCAGACGAAGCTCCCGCGCCTGCGCATCCCCTTCGAGATCGGGGGCTGACGGGTCATCCAGCGGCAGCGCCACCGGCACCTGCGCCAAGCTCTGCCAATAGGAGCGATCCGTCTCGAACGCCGCAGCGCCCGTCGCCTGATGCCGGCACCACCACGACCAGGCGGTGGCCGGCGCAGCAACCGGGCGCGGCGGCTCGGCCAAAGCGGAGGCCAGATCATCCGCCAGGATCGACCAGGACACCATGTCGAACACCAGATGATGCACCGCGACGACGAGGTGCCGGGCGGCGCCGACGTCCAGAAGCCCGGCCGCGATCTGGCATGCCTTGGCGGGGTCCAGGTCCGCCACCAGCCGATCAGCCAGCAGGCCCGCGGCGGCGGACAGATCCTCGCCCTCGGAGACAGTCGCGCGCACAAGCTGCGGCAAGGCCGCCTGCGCGCTCACCTGCTGGACCATGGGCACGCCATCATGCAGGCCCATGCGGAGGGCATCATGACGGGTGACGGCAGCCGTCAGCGCGGCATGGACCGCCGCCTCGCTCGTGCCCGCCGGCAGGTCGAACATCGCCGTCAGCGCCCAATGGCGCCGGTTCGGCATGGGAATGTCCATGAACCAGCGCTGGATCGGCGTCAGCGGCACCGCTTCCGCCACCGGGCCGCGATCCGCTGTCGGGCGGGCGGAGACCGGCTGGATCACGCCGGCCAAGGCGCGCGGCGTCGGGGCGGCGAAGATCTGCGCGGGCGACACGATCCAGCCGGCGGCGCGGGCCTTTCCGGCCAGTTGCATGGCGAGGATGGAATCGCCGCCCAGCGCGAAGAAATCCGCGTCCGGTCCAAGGCTCGCCGCTTGGTCGCCGAGGCCGAAGAACACCTCCCGCCACAGGCTCAGAACCACGGCGAGCGGGCCGTCGGCTTGGGCGGACGTGGCGTCCGGCAATGGCGCCTGCGCAGCAGCGACCGGCGATGCGAACAATGCCATCAGCGCCGCGCGGTCTACCTTGCCGTTGGCGGTGAGCGGCAGGCCATCCACGCACACCAGCCGGGCCGGACGCTGCGCCTCCGGCAGCCGCTCGGCGAGCCACGCATCGAGGGCCTCGGCGCTGGCACCGGGCGCAACCGCCGCCGCCAGCAGCCGCGCGGCCCCGCTGGCGCCCTGCTCCACCAGCACCGCCGCATCAGCGACGCCGGGACAGGTGCGCAGCACGGCGGCAATGCCGTTGGGATCGACCCGGTGGCCGCGGATCTTCACCATGTCGTCGCCGCGGCCAAGGAAGCGCACGAGGCCGTCCACATCCTTGCTGCCGAGATCGCCGGTGAGATAGGCGCGCGCGCCATCCGCGCGGCGGATGAAGCCGGAGCGGCCGGCGACCGGCCCCACATAGCCGAGGGCCACGCCGGTGCCGCTCACCCGGATCTCTCCGGTCGTGCCGGGAGCCAGCACGGTGCCGTCGGCATCGACGATCTCC